>CANRZY010000071.1 GCA_947644625.1 uncultured Pseudoflavonifractor sp. | reverse complement strand
GGGGGGCTGGGTAACCGGGAGGCGTCGCTCTTTGCCAGAAACAGAAGATCGTCTACCAGGGCCTTCATTCTGACGGCCTCATTTTGGATGTATTCGATCCACTTGGACTGTTCCTGTACCGGATCATCAGGGTGAGCCAAAACAATACCCGTGTTCGCCAGAATAACAGTGATAGGGGTTTTTAGTTCATGGGAGGCGTCCGCCACAAATTGACGCTGCTGCTCCCAGGCCTGTTCCGCCGGACGGAGAGAAAGCCTGGCAAGAAACCGGGAAATCAGATAGAAACCGGTCAGGGCCAGCGCGCAGATCAGCAGGGAAGTGAGAAGCTGATTTCTCACAGTGACCGAGACGATCCGGTTGTCTGCGAAGGCCAGAAATTGCCTTTCGTTTTCCAAACGGAAAAGGTAGCTGAGGCTCAGTCCGGGCAGATCCCCGCAGATGCTATTGCGGGCTTGGGCGGCATCCACCAGCTCCTGGGCGGTTTCCTGGCTCACGGTAGCGCCGGGCCCTTCCCGGAGAGCAATGACATTTCCGCTTTCGTCGATCTCCACAGCAAAAATGGGGACGGAGGGAAAGCCGTGATCTGGAGGCCGTCCCTTGTCCCGCCGGGGACCGTTAAATTCAAAATCGACAGGAAGCTCTTGGGTGATCCATCGCAGGGCCATCATCTGAGACTGAATGATCTGTTCCCGGGCATGCCGGTAGGCAGAAAAGGTTTGAATAGAAAAAACCGCCAGCAAAACAAGACTGACAAGAAGCATATTGGTGGCGATAAACTTTTGCCGCAGCCTTTTTATCATAGTTCCGGTACCTCCAAAAAGTAGCCGATCTTTCGTACAGTACCGATGGAAACACCGGAATGCAGGAAGGAGAGCTTTTTGCGCAGGAAGGAGACATAGACTTCTACATTATTATCCTCTGCCTCTGAGTCCAGCCCCCAAACCCTGGAAATAATATCCTCCTTTGGAACTACCGCACGGTAGTTTGCCATAAGAAGGCGCATGACCTCAAACTCCTTGAAGCCCAGCCGTACCATGTTGTCTCCGCACATGAGGCAGCGCACATCCAGCCGCAGGGTCAGATCTCCAACGGTGATCGTGTTTCCGATAAATTCTCCCTGCCTCCGGGTAAGAGCCCGAACACGGGCCAGCAGTTCGCCAGGGTCAAAAGGCTTCGTCATATAATCGTCTGCTCCGCAGTCCAACCCGGATATCTTATCATTGATCTCATCCCGCGCGGTGAGCATGAGAATGGGGGTGGAAATATGAGCTGCCCGAAGCCGCCGGGCTACCTCAAATCCGTCTATTTTGGGAAGCATTACGTCCAAAAGGATCGCGTCATACTGTTCCGTAAGGGCATAATCCAATCCATCCGCCCCATCATGGACTACATCCGCAAGATATTTCTGTTCTGTCATAATCTGCCCCAGGGCTTCCGCAAGATGAAGCTCATCCTCTACAATTAAAATTCGCATAACCATTCCTCCTTTCCCGGATTTTGCTGATAGTATACAGCGGGAACCTGAAATTTCTCTGAAAGGTTACTGCTTTTTATCATACCAGAAGTGGGGAGGAAAAGTCAAAATCACATTTACAAATTTTGCCAGAATCTTTTTGTTTGAAAAAAATCGACTGAAACAGGGACTTCTGGCACAAAATAGCTTGTCAGAGGTTTTTCATAAAAGTTTCATAAATAGCCATAATAATTTCAAATTTTCCTTGCCTTTTCCAGCCATCTGCTTTATAATCATCATGTTAAGCTATGTAAGTCAGTTTTTGGGGCTTGCATGGAAGGGAGAGTAAGATGAAAACCTTTAGCGTGGAGTTTTATAAAAGGCTGATCCTTGCGCTTCTGGCTCTCCTGATCCTGATCCCCACAGTATGCGCTGTTGCTTTTGGAATACAGAATTCCGCGCTTCGACGTCAGTTGGCGGCAGGGGGGACCTTTAGTCCGGCTCCGGAAGGCTCCGGGTCACCGCTGAATATGGTGGCGCCCATTGATTACCAGCTCCTTTATCCTGAGTTGTACGGCCCGGAGGAAATCGCTGCGGAGCGGTTGTACGAGGAAGGTACGGTTTACCTGACCTTTAATAGCACACCGGGAGAAAACACCGGCACGATCCTGAATATTTTGGATGATTATGGAATTAAGGCCACCTTTTTTCTGGCCGGAACGGCAGAATCCATATCTTCGGAGCAGATGAAGGAGATCGTAAGCCGGGGACACAGTGTTGGACTCAATGGTTCCAGCGATTCTTACCAGCAGATCTACGGCTCGGTGGAGGACTACCTGGCAGACTTTAAGGCGATCTATGATTTGGTCTACGAGACAACAGGGGTACGGGCGGAGATCTTTCGTTATCCCGGCGGAAGCATTAATGCCTATAACAGCGGCTTTTATCAGGAGCTCAATGCGGAGATGCTTCGCCGAAATTTTGTTTTCTTCGATTGGGATGTAAGCGGCGAGGACACCCTAATGGGGGGAGCAAGCGCGGAGTGGATCGAAAACAGCGTGGTCACCGGTATGGAGGGGAAAGATAGAGGTATTGTGCTTCTCCGGGATACCGTTGGAAAAGAAAATGTGGCCGACGCCCTGCCTGGTATTATGTCCAGACTACAGGAACAGGGGTATGGGTTCAAGACTCTGACGGCAGACGTGATACCGGTGGTCTATAGTTATAAAGGCGCGCCCTGAAGAAAAGACGGGAATGTGCGCTACGAGATTGGAATGGGAAGGTGCAGCATATGGGCGGCAATAAAGACAATATGAGGCAAGCGATGAAGGAGCTTCTCGGTTTGGTGGGTTTTGGCCCGGAGGAGAGGGAAGAAGCAAAGCCTGTCGAGCGGAAACCGGAGCCCAAGCCTGTGGCCCCGGAGCGTCCCAAGATCCAGGAGCAGCCTGTGGCCCAGGAGCCGCCTAAGGTTCAAGAACCGCCTAAGGTCCAAGAGCGGCCTGCGGCCCCTGAACGTCCGGTGATTTCTGAAACGCCCAAGGCGGTGGAGCAGCCCAAAGCTCCTGAGCGTCCGGTGGTCCAGCAGCCCAGGATCGAGCGTGAGCCGGCTGTGGAACGGAGGGAGCCTGTCGTTCGTCAAGCGCCTCCTGTATACGAGGAACCCGTTGTGGAGGAAAAGGAGCCCCCGCGTGCTGAGCGCAAAGAGGCCCCCGCTTCCGATTGGGGCGGTTTCTTCTCGTTTGGCAAGCCCAAGGCCAAGCAGACCACCAGGGAGCCCCTTTACGAGGAGCCTGTCTATACGCCTCCTGTTCGGGAGAGCGCTCCGGTAGAGGAATTTACCGCTGTGGAGGAGCCCATCCGTCCGCCCTTTATTCGTCCCGGCGCTACGGTGATCGCGGCTGGAGCTACCTTCTTCGGCGATATCCGGGCCGAGGGCGATGTGGAGGTCCTAGGCAAGGTGAAGGGCAATCTGGAGGCCACCGGCAATATCCGGGTGGTGGGTAAGGTGCTCGGCGACGTAAAGGGCGAGGCTGTGGTCCTGGAGGGCTGCACAGTGCAGGGCAATATTACATCCACTTCCTATGTGACTCTGGATGCAGGCGCTATGGTAGTAGGTGATGTGTTGGCCACTGACTTTGATTCTGACGGTAAGGTGAAGGGCAATCTTCAGATCGCCCGGGCCGCTACCTTCTCTTCCTGTGCGCTGTTGGCAGGTAATGTGATCGCAGCCACCATTATGATGGCTCAAGGCGCCAAGGTCCAGGGCGCTGTCCGGATCGCAGAGGATCCTGAGGCCAACGCTCTCTTCGGGGAGTTGGAGATTTAAAAAATGGAAAAGGAAGGGACCCTTATGGGGTCCCTTCCTTTTTATATAGACTGGATCACGCCGCAGGCGATCCGGCCGCCGCTGCTTCCGGAGGGCTGGGAGTGGAAATCATCCGGCATATCATGCACGATGATCGCCTTTCCGATTACATCAGAAGGTCGAAATCTGTCTGTGTAGACAGCGAGTAAAGCGACCCCGTCCGACAAAGCCAGCAGAGGAGGAAGGTCGCCCGCATGCCAGGGATGAGGAACACCGTGGGGATCATAGTGTCCTCCCGCTTGGGCAAAGGGGACGTCTCCACCGGTAGAACAGTCACCCTTTTCGTGGATGTGGAGTCCGAGGAAACCTGGAACAGGCAGGCCCACCAACCTTACAATGACTAAAGTTCCACGGCCATAGGGGGAAAACAGGGCTTCTCCCATCAACTGCGGATGGGTGGGGTCTCCCCGCAGAAGGGCTCGGGCCACAGGGGAAAGGGAGGGGGCTGAGAGTGTGGGATCTTCCATATAAGAACCTCCTTTTTCTATCCCTATGCGTCCGTTTTCAAAAAGGTGACGGTGGACGAGGGCGGAAAAGCGTGCTATAATTTGAAAAAGAAATCCATTACGAGGTGATCCACATGATAAAAGCAGCGTTTATTGGGGTCGGAAATATGGGCGGCGCATTGGCCAAGGCCGCCTGCAAGAGCTTGGGAGGGGATCAGGTAGCAGTCTCCAACCGGACATTTTCCAAGGCGGAAGCACTAGCAAGCAAAATTGGTTGTCAGTCATATCCTTCCAACCGGGAGGCGGCTCAAAAGGCGGAATATGTGTTTTTGTGTGTCAAACCCAATCAGATCAGGGGCGTGATCGAGGACCTGGGAGAGATTTGGAAGGGAAAGGTTCTGATCTCGGTGGCTGCTGGAGTAACTCTGGCAGAGCTTCAGAAATGGGCAGGGGAGGAGGTCCCTGTACTCCGGATCATGCCCAATACCCCTTGCGAGATTGGGAAGGGACTGACCGCGCTGGCGGGAGGCGGTAAGGCAAAGGAAGAACACTTTGCGGCGGTGGAGGAGATCCTATCCCGCTCCGGTATGGTAGAGCGAATGGAAGAGGAGATGATCGATCCCTACAATGCTGTGGCCGGCTGTGGCCCGGCTTTCGTCTATCCCTATATTGAGGCGCTGGCCGACGGAGGAGTGCTGGTTGGGCTGCACAGGGAGGAGGCCATCCGCTACGCAGCCCAGATGGTCATGGGAGCGGCAGCCATGGTGCTGGAGACAGGGGAACACCCTGGAAAGCTGAAGGATGCGGTCTGTTCTCCGGGCGGACTTACCATTGAAGGGGTGGCCGCCCTGGAGCGTCATGGGCTTCGCGCCGCCGCGATTGACGCGGTAGTAGCCGCCTGGGAAAAGGGAAGGAAATATAAGAGCTAAACAGTCAGGGGATCCGGCAAGCGAAGCTTACCGGATCTCTTTTTCTTGACAAAAAAGAAAAAAGGAGATATTATAACACTACACCCCCGGGGGGGGTTATGGGAGGGCATGTCTATGATGGCTGATGAAAAAAAGATTTCCAGGATGCTGAAAACAGCTCGGGGGCAGTTAGATGGGATCCTGAAAATGGTGGAAGAGGACCGATACTGTGTGGAGATCTCTCAGCAGGTAATGGCGACTGAAGCTCTTTTGAATCGGGTGAATCGGGAGATCCTGTCCGCCCATCTTCGGGGATGTGTGCAACAGGCCGCCACAGCAGAGGACCGGGAAAAAAAGGTGGAGGAACTGGTTGCTACTTTGGACAAAATACTGAAATAAGACCATATCCCATAAAAGCGTGAGGTGTTTCTATGCGGCAAAAATATACCGTTACTGGTATGACCTGCTCTGCCTGCTCTGCCCATGTAGAGAAAGCGGTTTGTAAGCTGGAGGGAGTATCGGCGGTAAATGTGAATTTGCTGGGCGGCTCTATGCAGGTGGACTATGATCCTGCCCGGCAGGGCGATGACTCTATTATGGCCGCCGTAGTAGAGGCCGGATATGGAGCCCAGCTTTTCGGGAAGGCAGCGGAGACGACGGGGAGTGCCAAGGCCGGAGTTCCCAACATGGAAGAGGAGATGAAAGGGATGAAGCGGCGGCTGATTGTCTCCTTTTGCTTCTTCATTCCGCTTTTTTATCTTACAATGGGCCATATGGTGGGCCTGCCCATTCCCCGGTTTTTCCATGGTCCGGAGAATTCGCTTTGTTATGCGCTGACCCAACTGCTGCTCTTACTTCCCATTATGTATGTGAATGACAAATACTATAAGGTGGGCTTTAAAACCCTGTTCCACCGCTCGCCTAACATGGATTCCCTGATCGCGCTGGGTTCCGCCGCAGCTGTGGTCTATGGCCTTGCGGGTATATACCAGATCGGTTGGGGATTGGGCCGAGGAGATATGGCGCGGGTGGCGCAGTGGTCCATGGATCTCTACTTTGAGTCCGCCGGTACCATCCTGACCCTTATTACCCTGGGAAAATATATGGAGACCCGTTCCAAGGGGAAGACGGGGGAGGCCATTTCCCGGCTGATGGACTTGGCGCCCCAAACAGCTACCGTCCTCCGCTATGGGCAGGAAGTTACCATTCCGGTGGAAGAGGTGTTGGTGGGGGATTTGATCTTGGTCCGCCCCGGACAGTCCATTCCGGTGGATGGAGAGATCGTAGAGGGCGTCTCCTCCATTGATGAATCCGCCCTAACGGGAGAATCCCTCCCGGTAGATAAGGCCAAGGGGGACAAAGTGGCGGCGGCTACCATCAATAAATCAGGCTCTTTTACATTTAAGGCTACCCGGGTGGGGGATGATACCACTCTGGCCCAAATGATCGCGCTGGTGGATGAGGCCGCTTCCTCCAAGGCGCCTATTGCCAAGCTGGCAGATAAGGTGGCGGGAGTGTTTGTACCCACGGTTATCGGTATTGCTCTGGTGACCGCCATAGTTTGGCTGGCGGTGACAGGAGGGAATGTGGCCCAGGCGCTTACCTCTGGCGTGGCTGTGTTGGTGATCTCCTGCCCCTGCGCTCTTGGTCTTGCCACGCCGGTGGCGATCATGGTGGGAACGGGGAAGGGCGCGGAAAACGGGATCCTGTTTAAGTCTGCGGAGGCGTTAGAGGCGCTGCGTTCCGTACAGACCATTGTGCTGGATAAAACAGGCACCATCACACAGGGTAAGCCTGTTATCACCGATATAAAGACCTTTGGCATGGAGGAGGCAGAGCTTCTCTGTGTGGCAGCCTCCCTGGAAAAACCGTCGGAGCATCCTTTGGCACAGGCCGTGGTGGTTCAGGCGCAAGAGCGGAATATTCCGTTGGTCCCTGCGGAAAATTTTTTGGCTGTTCATGGCAGGGGCGTTTCCGCCACGCTCCAGGGCGCTTCCTTTCTGGCTGGCAACCGGCCTATGATGGAGGAAAACAAGGTGGATCTGGCGGCTGCCGGGACTATTCCGGAGACTCTGGCTCAGGAAGGGAAAACCCCCCTCTATTTTGCTCAGGATGGAAAGCTGGTGGGCATACTGGCGGTAGCAGATACGATAAAGCCCACCAGTGCTGCGGCGATCAAGGCTCTGCGGGAACTTGGGGTCGATGTGGTAATGCTTACTGGAGACAATCTCCGCACCGCACAGGCCATTGCAAAGCAATTGGACTTAACAGAGGTTGTGGCGGAAGTATTGCCCAGGGATAAGGAACGGGTCATTGCCGGTTTTCAGGCCCAGGGGAGGAAGGTTGCCATGGTTGGCGACGGGATCAACGACGCCCCTGCTCTGGCCCGGTCCGACGTGGGCCTTGCTATTGGAGCGGGGACTGATGTTGCCATTGAATCAGCCGATGTGGTGCTGATGAAGAGTGATCTTTTGGATGCGGTGACCGCAGTAGAGCTTTCTAGAGCGACCATCCGGAATATCAAGCAAAATTTGTTCTGGGCCTTTTTCTACAACGTAGTCTGTATCCCGATTGCTGCCGGAGTTTTGACTCTGTTCGGCGGCCCTCAGCTCAATCCTATGATCGCTGCGGCTGCCATGAGTATGAGTTCTGTCTGCGTGGTATCCAATGCCCTGCGCCTTAAGCTGTTCAAGTCCCGGCACGCCGGGGAGGGAACATATATCCCCGCCCCCTCGGCGGAGGAAAAGAAAGTGGAAATAGGACCTGTTGAAAAGGAGGAGACAGCTATGACAAAAACCGTGACCATAGAAGGTATGATGTGCCAGAATTGTGTCAAGCACGCGACCAACGCGCTGAACGCCCTGCCCGGTGTTACTGCTGTGGTAGATCTAGAGAGTAAGACGGCCACCATTACCGGCGAGGTAAGCGACGAGGCCATCAAGACGGCCATTGCTGACGCAGGCTACGAAGTGACC
>CANRZY010000070.1 GCA_947644625.1 uncultured Pseudoflavonifractor sp. | reverse complement strand
CCATTACCCGCCGGAGGCGCAGAGCCCCGCCCTCCGGGATCAGGGTGCCGAGAAGGACCCTCTCTCCCGCTCCATGAAGCCACGCCTTATAGAGCCCGCTGTTATCGGCGGGGCGGATGGCCTGACAGACAGCCCTGTTTCCCTCCCGACGTACCGTTACCGCCCCATTAGGCCCTTCAAAGCTCCATTCCAAAGCAAACACCCCCTCTGGCAACTCTATGCGCCAGAGGGGGCGGACATGTTCCTATTCCGGATATTCCAAGACTACATTTCCCAAGCTGCTCTCGGCCTTTACAAAATATTCTCCCTCTCCTTCACAGTACATCTTCCCGCTTCTGACCGAAGCCTCATGTTCACTCCCCGCCTGCCCCCTGCCATTTACCAATATTTCACCAAGGTCGGTAGAGAGGCTATAGCCCAGTCCCATATACTCTTCCGGGACCCTTACCGTCACATCCCCCAAATCGCTTTCCGCCTCCAGTTCCCAAACCCGAAGACCCCGGCTGGTCACATCTCCCAAATCGGTGGAAAGCTCCGCCTTTTGGGCGGCCAGGGATGCCTCCGCCTCAATATCTCCCATATTTGTTGACAGATGAAGACGATCCAGCTCCATACCAGCGGGAACAGTAAGGACTATCTGGCTGGTAATGGAAAAGCCGTGCTCGATCCCACTGATTCCCCAGCTTTCGTCCTCCACCTTCAAAACGCCGTCCTCTACCCAGTAGCTTATGGCGTAATTGGACAGATTCCAGTCCATGGAAACAGAGCACTCCTCCCCTTCCTGAAGGTAAATGTCTCCGCAGTCTATCTCCACATCGATCCCAGTGATCCCGGTCAGAGCGCCGCTTTCCACATACTGCTTTTTTTCTCCGCGCTCCGAGCTATGATGCTCCACATGGATCCCCTGCTCCCCTCCAATACTTACCCCAGAGCTGTCCACCTGAATCCCGTTTTCGCCCCCCACAGATATCCCGTCCGGGCTTACCTTGACAGAGCCCCAATCCCAGCGAAACTCCTCCAGACGCCCTTCATAATATTGACGGCTCTCTCTGCCGCCCCCCATCACAAAGCCCACTCCCCGAAGGATCAGGCCCACTGCAACAAGGGTCCCCGCTGTTCCCAGGACCCATTTAGTACCCTTCTTCATAACCTGTGCCTCCTTCTACCCAGCTGTTGCGAAACCAACGCAAAAGCTTTGCCGTGAGCTTCACGATCAGGACCGCGCCAAACAGGAGCATCAAGCCTACCGCCATAGCAATAAGTCCGCCGCCCGCCTGGTACAGAAGGCCAAAAAAGGAAAGTCTTCCCAAGCCGCCCACCGTCACGCCCAGGCCGATCAACACACACAGTACCCCCGCCAGTCCCAGGCCAAAAACCAACGCCAGCAAGACCGGACCCGCAAAAACAGCGGTTGCCGCCAAAATCATAATGTAGGCCCAGATGGGGATCCCCCTTCGCTCCACCGGGACATAACTCGGAGCCGCATAGGCGCCCTGACTATAGCCGCTCCCCGGCTCCGCGACCGGAGCCAGTTCCTCTTGTCGGCGTTCTCCCAGGATCTGTTGAGCCAGATGTTCAGGAGAGCCCAGCTCCGCCATCACGGCCGCCTCCCGGCCCTCCCCGGCATCGGCAAAATACTCGGTATAATAGTTCATAATGTCCTCTACCTCCCCTGCCGGTAACCGGTTGGTAAGGTATGCCCTTAGAAAGCGCAGATAAGTCTCTTTATTCATCGCGTGTCCCTCCTGATAGGATCCTCCCCACCCGAATCGTGTAGTCCGACCAACTTCTTCTACAGTCGTCCAACAGGTCCCGCCCCGTGGGGGTAATGGCATAATATCTCCGGTTTCGCCCCTGAAACTGCCTGTCATAGACTGTCAGGCAGCCCTCTTTCTGCAACCGCCGCAGCACAGGGTACAGAGTGGATTCCGAAATGTCGATCTCCCGTTTGAGTTGCTGGGTCAAGCTGTAGCCGTAGGCGTCCTCCTGCTCCAAGATAGCCAGAACACAGCCGTCCAGCAAAGGCGCCGTCAGTTGAAAGATCACAGATCCACCCCCTTCCATTTCTTTGATATTTAATATTATACGTCGTATAATATTGTCATGTCAAGCAGCGCCTGCCATATTCATAAAAATTTAACAGTTGGCAAAGGCCCTTTTGAGGTTGTCAAACTGTTTCAATTGCGTTAGAATATAGGATACGAAATTAGGCGAAACAAGTATGAGGTGTTTCTATGAAGCTGCGTGTGGGGATCGATATCGGCTCCACTACCGTTAAGGTCGTGGTGCTGGACCAGGAAAACAAGCTGCTGTTCCGCTCCTATGAGCGGCACTTCTCCAAGACCCGGGAGCGGGCCGCCGAGACGTTGCGTTCCATTCAGGATATGCTTGCCGGCCAGGAAGTACATATGGTTATCACCGGCTCGGCGGGGCTGGGCGTTTCCAAGGCCAGCGGCATTGATTTTGTGCAGGAGGTCTATGCCACCGCCGCCGCTGTCAATACCTTTGTTCCCGGCACCGACGCGGTCATCGAGTTGGGCGGCGAGGACGCCAAGATCATCTTCTTCGGTGGCGCGCTGGAGGAACGGATGAACGGCTCCTGCGCCGGAGGCACAGGAGCTTTTATTGACCAGATGGCTTCCCTGCTGAATGTGACTATTGGGGAGCTTAACGAGCTTTCCCTCCGCCATGAGAAGATCTACCCCATCGCTTC
The DNA here is from genome assembly GCA_947644625.1 of uncultured Pseudoflavonifractor sp. GTDB lineage: Bacteria > Bacillota > Clostridia > Oscillospirales > Oscillospiraceae > Vermiculatibacterium. The sequence goes on along the minus strand of CANRZY010000070.1, from coordinate 5,794 downwards.
CCGCTGCGGCGTATTTGCCAAGAGTGATATTCAGCCCATTCTGAACCAAGGAGGCCGGAAGGAAGACATTGCCGCCTCCATCTTCCAGGCAGTGGTGGATCAAACGGTGGCCGGATTGACCCAGGGCCGGGAATTAAAGGGAAAGATCGTCTTTTTGGGCGGCCCTCTCCACTTCCTTACCGGCCTGCGGCAGCGGTTCGTAGAAACGCTGAAGCTGGATGAGGAGCACGCGGTTTTTCCAGCCGACGGCGACTGCTTTGCCGCCATGGGCGCCGCCCTATGCTCCACCGACTACGCCCCCCGTCCCTTTGAGGAATACCTGAAGCTGTTGGAGGAAAGCGTAGACGCCACCGGGACCCTGGACGTCATGCCTGCCCTGTTTGCCGATCAGAAGGAATATGACGCTTTTCTTCTTCGGCACAATGCCAGCCATCCCCCCCAGGCAGATCTGGCCTTCTATCAGGGAGATGCCTGGCTGGGGATCGATGCAGGCTCTACCACTACCAAAATGGCCCTTATCGACCCACAAGGAGGTATCCTTTACAGTTATTACCACTCCAACCAGGGAAATCCAGTCGCCATTGTGCTGGAGCAGCTCAAGGAGATCTACAAACAGGGCGGCAACCGAGTGACCATCAAGGGCGCCGCCGTCACCGGCTACGGAGAGGAACTCATTAAGAACGCTTTCCAGTGCGATCTGGGGCTGGTGGAAACCATGGCCCATTACAAGGCCGCCGCCCACTTCAACCCCAATGTTGATTTCATCATCGACATTGGCGGGCAGGACATGAAGTGCTTTAAGATCCGCAACGGCGCCGTAGACTCCATTATGCTCAACGAAGCCTGCTCCTCCGGCTGCGGCTCCTTTATCGAAACCTTTGCCAAGGCATTGGGCTACGATATTGCCGCCTTTTCCAAGCTTGGGCTTTTCTCTCCCAGACCGGTAAATCTGGGCTCCCGGTGTACGGTATTTATGAATTCCTCCGTCAAGCAGGCCCAGAAGGACGGAGCCAGCGTAGAAGATATTTCGGCGGGTCTTTCCATCTCCATCGTAAAAAATGCCGTTTACAAGGTCATTCGGGCCGCCAACGCCGATGATCTGGGCAAGCATATTGTCGTTCAGGGCGGCACCTTCCTCAATGACGCAGTGCTCCGGGCCTTTGAGCAGGAGTTGGGCCGGGATGTGGTACGCCCTACCATCGCCGGGCTTATGGGCGCCTTTGGCGCCGCTCTGGCGGCCCGGGATCTGGGCTTGGAGAGATCTTCTCTGTTGAGCGAAAGCGCTTTACAGTCTTTCTCTCATTTTGCAAAGCCTGCCACCTGTGGGCTCTGCACCAACCACTGCTCCCTCACCGTCAACCAGTTTGACGGTGGTCGCCGGTTTATCTCAGGCAACCGTTGCTCCCGGCCTTTGGGCAAGGAAAAGCAGGAGCTGCCCGATCTGACCAGGTATAAATACCAAAAGCTCCGTGCCATGGAGGGAAAAGGCCCCGGCTCCGGAGTCCGGGGCCGGATTGGAATCCCCTTTGGCCTTAATATGTATGAGAATCTGCCCTTCTGGTACGAGTTCTTTACCAGGCTGAACTTTGAGGTGGTCCTCTCCCCCGAATCCTCCCGAAAGCTCTACCTTAAGGGCCAGCACACCATTCCTTCGGACACGGTATGCTATCCCGCCAAGCTGCTTCACGGCCACGTGGAGGCTTTGGTAGAGATGGGTGTGGACGCCATCTGGTATCCCTGCATGTCTTACAACTACGACGAAGGCATAGGGGACAACAACTATAACTGTCCTGTTGTGGCTTATTATCCTGAGCTTCTGGCCGCCAATATTCCTCTTCTCAAGGAGACCCGATATCTCATGCCCTATGTGGGACTATACCGCCACAAGGACTTTGAAAAGCGGATCTCCAGGCTGATGGAGGAGGAGTTCTCCATTTCCAAAAAGGAGAGCGTTGCCGCTGCCGAGGCGGCCTATTCCGCCTACGACGCCTATAAAAAGGACCTGTGGGCTAAGGGACAGGAATACATCGCTTACGCCCGCGAACATAGCCTTCCCATCCTGGTCCAGGCCGGGCGGCCCTACCACATTGACCCGGAGATCAACCACGGCATCAACGATCTCATTACCGGACAGGGTTTTGTTCTCATCAGCGAGGACGCCCTTTCCCACCTGGAGGGCTATGAGATCCGGAAAGTGCTGAACCAGTGGACCTTCCAGTCCCGGATGTACAACGCCGCCCGGTATGTCTGCACCCAGCCGGATATGCAGCTGGTTCAACTTGTCTCCTTCGGCTGTGGGACCGACGCCATTACCGCCGATGAGGTCCGCTCCATTTTGGAGGCAGGTGGCAAGCTGTACACCCAACTGAAGATCGACGATATCAACAATCTTGGGGCGGTAAAGATCCGTATCCGCTCTCTTATGGCGGCCATGGAGGAGCGGTCCAAATGAATATCGAGGCTTTTTGGCGGGCAGTCCTTACACAGGACGCCCCCTCTCTGGCGTCCTTCTTCACCCCAGACGCCTATGTAAACTGGCATTGCACCAACGAGCATTTTAGCGTTTCAGAATTTATCCGGGCCAACTGTGAGTACCCCGGCCGGTGGGATGGAACACTGGAGCGCTCAGAACGCCTGGGTGATCTGCTTATCACGGTCGTCCGCGTCCATTCTTTGGAGCAGCCCCTTGCCTTCCACGTCACCTCCTTTATTCAGTTAAGAGGAGAGCGTATCTTTTCCATGGATGAATATTGGGGGGATGATGGTCCCGCTCCGCAATGGCGTCAGGACAAACATATCGGCGCCCCTATCCGCCCATAGACCTATCAGAAAGGAACCAAAGCTATGGCAGAATTAGTATACGACAAGACCGGCAGGCTTCTTTTTACAAAAGAGATGAAGAAGGAATACACCCTTCTGATCCCCCAAATGCTTCCCGACCATTTTGCTATGCTGGTCAGCATTTTCCGCAGCGAGGGATACAAGGTGGAGATGCTGGAAAACACGGGAAGACCTGTCATTGACGCAGGACAGAAATACGTCCACAATGACGCCTGCTATCCCGCCATCCTGGTTATCGGGCAGCTTATCAACGCCGTCCAAGCCGGACTTTACGATCCACATAAGGTAGCCCTGGTCATTACCCAGACCGGCGGCGGCTGCCGCGCGTCCAACTACATCCATCTTTTGCGTAAGGCGCTGGAAAAGGCGGGGTTGGAATTTGTCCCCGTGATCTCGGTAAACCTTTCTGGCCTGGAAAATAATCCCGGCTTTAAGCTGACGGTAAACCTGATCCGTAAGGTGGTCTACGCCCTGATTTACGGCGACCTGATCCTGAATGTGGCCAACCAGGTCCGGCCCTATGAGCTTACTCGGGGCGATACCGACGCCACGGTAGATCAGTGTATGGCCTTCCTCCTCCATGACATGGATAACGGCAAGGGCATGACCTTCAAAAGCATGAATGCCAACTTTGACCGGATCATCGACGCCTTTAAGGCCGTCCCCGTCTCCACCGAGGAAAAGGTAAAGGTAGGGATCGTGGGAGAGATCTATGTGAAATACGCTCCTCTGGGCAACAATAATCTGGCTGACTTTCTCCTGGCGGAGGGCGCCGAGCCGGTGATCCCCGGTGTGATCGATTTTATCATTTTCAAGATCAACAACCGCGAGGTGGATGTAAACATATATGGCGGCAAGTGGATCAAGGAGCGGTTCTGCCACTGGCTCCAAAACTATGTGATGAAGTACCAGCACGCCATGATCGACGCCCTGAAACGCTCAAACCGTTTCCGGGCTCCCGGAGACTTCAATGAACTCCACAGTTACATCAAAGGTTATCTGGGAGACGGCAATAAGATGGGCGAGGGCTGGCTTCTTACTGCTGAAATGTTGGAACTCATCCATACCGGAGTCCCCAACATCGTCTGCACCCAGCCATTTGGCTGCCTCCCCAACCATATCGTGGGCAAAGGCATGATCCGAAAGATCAAGGACGACTACCCCTGGTCCAATATTGTAGCCATCGATTACGACCCCGGCGCCACCAAGATCAATCAGGAAAACCGGATCAAGCTCATGCTGGCCAACGCCAGGGCCCTCGGCAAGGAGCAAAAAGAGAAGGAGGTCTCCGCCCATGACCGCCCCTCCCCCGTTGCCTGACGGTCTCCGCTTTGTAAACGCCGAAAAGGAAGAGCACTTTATCGCCATGTCCCTGATCCATGCCCTAGGCTGGCGGGATACCTATAAAGGCTATGTTCCGGATGAATATATGGCAAAGGAGATCACCGATGACCGTTGGGTCTCCGTGTTTCGGAAAAATTTTGAAACCGGTATTTGTCACGGTCTTCTGCTGTACAGCAACGACCTTCCCGTAGCCTGTATCAACTATTGCCCAGCACGGAAAAGCAACTACAACACGGGGGATATCTGCACCTTTGATAACGCCGGATATGAGGACTGGGGGGAGATTGCCTCCTTCTATACGCACCCTGCTAAGCGGGGAAAGGGATACGGAGGTCTTCTTTTCGAGGAAGCATTGCGGCGGCTGAAGGCCGCAGGATACCAAAACGCTTTTGTTTTTGTTCTCCGGGAAAATGAAAAAGCCCGCAGGTTTTATTCCGCCCACGGCTTTGTCTGGGACGGGACCCATATGGATATCCCCTTTCCTCCCAACGCGGTATGCATAGATCTTCGATATGTGAAAACGCTGTGAGGAAGTTTTGCGGCAAACAATAAAAAGCACCCCAAGGCTCTGCCTTGGAGTGCTTTTTTACTGCTTTGACTTACAGATCAGCCTTGCCGCTATCCTTGCCGTTGACCACATAGTAAGCAGCGCCGTCCTCAGGCTTTACATAGACCTCCAGGGACTTGACGCGCTTCCCGGCGGCGGCCTTCACGGCCTCCAGGATGGCGTCCATATCCATCTGCTTGCCCTGATACTCTACAAACACCTTCACAGCGGGAGCCGCTTCCTTGGTCTCCTTGACAGCCTTCTCAGCCTTGGGAGTCTTCTTGACAGCCTTGGGGGCAGCCTTGGTCTCCTTAACAGCCTTTGCTTTCTCTACGCTCTTGGTCTCTTCGGCAACCACAGGGGCCTTTACAGCCTCGGCGGCCTTAACGGGGGTCTCAGCCTTTTTTACGATTTTAGCCATAACACAGAACTCCTTTATCTATGGTTTTGGAACCAATTGATTTGCGGGTTTATTTTGCTAATTTTATTGTATCAGAATTTTTCAGAAATGGAAGTATGAAAATGACTGTTTTCCAAAAAATTTTAGGCGTGTTTCTGCCAATTTGAACAGTTTTTTGCTTTTCCATGAGTATTCTGCCCCTCCCGACATAAAATAACCGGGAAAGGGGGGAACCATTTATGCCGCATTTTGATCCCAAGGATCAGCTTCCTGAGGGCTTTGCCATGGCCCTGGCCCAGGACCCGGAAGCACTGGACGCCTTTGGCCGCCTTCCCGGCCAAGAAAAAGCCCACTATGTGGCGCGGGCCCATCAAGCCAGCAACAAATCGGAAATGCGCTCTATCGTATCCGAATTGGGGAATCACCGCACGTTTTAGATCCTTGGCGCGTACACTGCTATCAGGGAGGGGATCGGAATGGAATGCCGTCGCAGCGCCGCCAACAACCAAGGGATCCTGCTTTTGGCCGCTCTGGCCTCCATTCAAATCGCCCAAGGACTGGATAGCGACCAAATAGAAGTTTTGGCCGCTTTTTTTACCGTGCTGGGCGACAACCTAATCTTGCTCGCCGCCAGATCGGAAGAGCGTCGTGTAGGGGAAGAG
>CANRZY010000069.1 GCA_947644625.1 uncultured Pseudoflavonifractor sp. | reverse complement strand
AGGGTCTCCCGGCTGGAATCCCCCCGCCAGTAGGCGGCGTTGCAGGCGGTGAGCTTCAGGGCGTTGCCCTTAATGCGTCCGGTGGAATCCAGGTGGGGCCCGGCGCAGAGATCGGTAAACTCCCCCTGCTTATAGAAGGAAATGTGGGCGTCGGCGGGAAGGTCGTTGATAAGCTCTACCTTGTACTTTTCGTCCTTTTCCTCCATGAATTTAAGAGCCTCGTCACGGGGCAGCTCAAACCGCTCCAGCTTCAGCTTTTCCTTGCAGATCTTCCGCATTTCCGCCTCGATCTGCTCCAGATGCTCGGGGGTGAAGGCGAAGGGGGCGTCCATGTCGTAATACCAGCCCTCGTCAATGGAGGGGCCGATGGCCAGCTTTACCTCCGGCCAGAGGCGCTTGGCGGCCTGGGCCATCACGTGGGAGCAGGTGTGCCAATAGGTCTTGCGGTATTCGGGATTCTCAAAGCTGTACTCAAAATTTTCTTCTGCCATAGTCATTACCTCCTGTGTGCGGGCGGGTCAGGGACCCGCCCGGCCCTTTTGGGGGCAAAACAAAACGCTTCACCCCTGATTTTTCCAGGGGTGAAGCGTTTTCATACGCTCCACGGTTCCACCCTGCTTACGGCAAAGGCCGTCGCTCGTGACCTCTGTAACGGGAGGGCCCGGTCCATTCCTCATGGACGGCTCAGGAGTGGTACGGCCGCCGTTCTCCGTAAGGCCCTTTCAGCATAGAGGCCTCTCTCTGAACGGGACAGGGCGGTTTCTTCTCCGTCAACGCCTACTTAACAAGGGAAGTGTATCACTGGAAGGGGAAAATGTCAAGGCTTACTCATGGAGTAGTTCATCGGCAGTGACTCCTAATATTTTTGCCAAAGCATTTAATTCAATGTCGGTTACAAACCGTGTTCCGCTTTCAATTTGTTGGATCGCATTTTTTTCCAGGTCAATTTCCATCAACTGAAGCTGCTCTGCCAGCATTCGTTGAGAAATCTTTCCCGGAAGGTCAAGCCGCAGCTTTGCGATTTTGGCGCCGGAAATATTTAGTTTTCCGTCTGCGGCTTTGTTTTTTAACACGATTTTCCCTCATTGACATTTACTGCTTGTCTCAATGGGGAAATTATATGATATATTCTTGGCAAGGTTGACCTGCACTAAATGTCAAATATTGTCGAAAGAAGGGAAAAATATGAAAATGAAGGATTTATACTTAAAAGCCAAGCGGTTTGATGAAAGCGAGCTTTACCAAAGCTCGGAATACACCCGGATCGCAAAAAGGCAGTTGGAGCTTTACACAAAAATGCGAGTCTTGTTTGATCCCCTCATTGGGCCTCTTTTGGAGGAGTATATCACCCAGATCGGGGAGGAGTTTGAATTGGAGTGTCAGCATTTTTTCGCACAGGGGTATCGGATGGGGAAGGAGCAGGGAACAGGGGAATAGCCCCCATCCATGGAACAGAGGGACGGTCCTTCTGTGCTGGGAAAAGCACAAAAGAACCGTCCCTCTGCATCTTGTCTATGGAATCGCGCTTACACGCCCTTGGGGTTAGGGCCATACTGGTTCTCGCCGGGGTTGGAGTCGGTGCAGGCCCAAATCAGCAGCAGGACGCCGCCTACCAGGGGAACCAGGACGATCAACAGCCACCAGCCGGACTTGCCCACATCGTGGAGGCGGCGGACCGCCACGCTCAGGCTGGGCAATATAACGGCCAGGGAAAAGAGGCCCATCAGAATGCCCAGGAAGCTGACCAAATTGGCCAGGATCCCCAGGGCCAGGGAAACGACAAAGTTGCAGAGTACGGGATACCAATACTCACTGCGGCGGGCACGGCCATTGAAGTTCACATAGTTTGACCAATACTTTTTATAACACTCGATGATAGCGTCCATTGCGTTCTCTCCTTTTTCTCTTTGAATGCCTTTTATCTCCAAGTTTTCCTTTTGGAGAATGCGGCGACATGTTACCACATTTTTCTACAAAAGTCAACCGCAACACATAGGGACGGCTCTTTGCTGCCCCCAATAGCCCTCAAGACGCTTGCCCTTGTCAAGCCAAGGTACGCTCGGCAAAGAAATGTCGGTACTGCAAATTTCTTTCCGCAAGACTCCAACTTTGTGGTATAATAGCCGCAAAGCGGCTATTATACAGGATTGCAATAATTATACCATTTCGGCTTCGCCTTCATGGTATAATAATAACCGAATAGCTGCAAAGCAGCTATTATACTTGACCTTTTACCAAACGCAGGAGGATTTTCCATGACCAATTATGAGAGGGCGCTGGAATTGTGGCGGCACAAAAAACCACAGACAGATGCGCAGCTGGCCGAAGCCTTAAACGGCCACAGTATCGCCTTTGCTTACCATTCCGGGAAAATCGAAAACGAAAAGGTCACCTACCATGATACCAGAGAGATCTTTGAGCATGACGGCGTTACCTCCTATACCGGGGATCTGCGGACCCTCTTTGAAATCCGCAATGCCAAGGAGGCCAACGAGCTGTTTCTTTTGGCCTTTCGGGACAGACGTCCTTTAGACGAAGCTATGATTCGTGAATTTCAGCTCCAGTTGACCCACGGAACCTACGACACCCGCCGTTGGCAGCTTGGGGAGCGCCCCGGCGAGTACAAGCGCCACGATTATGTGACGGGCAAGGAGGAAGTGGGCGCCGCCCCGGAGGATGTGGGGTTGGAAATGGCGGAGCTGCTGGAGGAAGTGAGGGACATTGATCCCAAAGACATTCTGACGGCCGCGGCTTACTTCCACGCCAAGTTTGAGAATATCCATCCTTTCGCGGACGGAAACGGCAGAGTGGGCAGGCTGACTATGAATTATCTGCTTGTTCTCCACGGCCATCCCCCCATCATTATTCACGAGGAAGATCGGCGGAGTTATTACGAGGCTCTGGAGGCATGGGACACCCGGCAGGAGCTGGAGCCGCTGCTAACTTTTCTCCAGGCGCAGACAGAAAAGACCTGGGCAAAGCAGATAGAGCGAGCGGAAAAGCAAAGGAACAAAGGTACACGATAAGGGGAAGCCAAGGGGACGGTCCTTTTGTGCGAAAGAGAACACAAAGGAACGGTCCCCCTGTTGTCCGTTCAACTTCGTAGGGCGGAGAACTGCTCCCGCTCTGCGATTCTAATGCAGGTTGGTTTGCTGAATTTTCATTTCCCTTGTCCACCCAGCAAAAAAGAGGCCGCGGAATTGTTCCGCGGCCTCCTTCCGTATCCTTTGTTTATCCGAAAAACTTTTTGAAGAATCCGCCCTTCTTAGGCTTTTCCTCGTCCTTGGGCTTCTCCTCCACGGGCTTCTCTTCCACCTTGGGCTGCTCCTCCGTCTTGGGAGCCTCCACAGGAGCCTTCGGGACAGGGGCAGGTTCCACCGGGGCAGTGACGGTGTTATTCAAGGCGGCGGTGACGCCGGCCTTCTGGAGCCGGTCAATGGCCTCTCTGGCCTTCTCGAATCCCTGCTGATTGGCGCGCTGATAGTAGTCAAGGGCCTTGGACAGATCCTTTACCAGGCCTCCCAGCCCTTCCTCACAAAAGCGGCCCAGCTGGTAGAGGCAGCCTCCGTGGTCCCGGACGGCCCCCTTGCGGAACCACTCCACCGCCTTTACCCGGTCCTTGTGGACCCCGTCGCCGTCGGAATAGCACAGGCCCACGTTATAAATGCCACGCAGATTTCCCTTTTCGGCGGCTTGGGAAAAGAGGGAAAAGGCCTTTTCCAGGTTCTTCTCCACTCCGGTGCCGTGCATGTAGAACCAGGCCAGATTACACTGGGAGACGCTGTCCCCACCCTCGGCCCCCAGGGCGTAGAGCCGGGCGGCCTCCGTTTCGTCCTTGGCGACTCCATGGCCCATCTCGTAGCAGAAGCCCAGGTTGCAGCAGGCACGGGGGTAGTTCTGCTGTACTGCCTGGGTATACCAGTGGACGGCGGTGTCGTAGTCCTTCTCCACCCCAATGCCCTCGTCGTAGAGGTAAGCCAGGTTGCATTGGGCACGGGGGTAGCCCTTCTCGGCGGCCTTGGTGTACCAGAAGACGGCCTCGGTCAGGTCCTTTTCCACCCCGATGCCCGCCTCGTAGCAGTAGCCCAGGTTGCACTGGGCCCGGAGGTAGCCCTGGTCGGCGGACTTTTTATACCACTCCACCGCCTTGACCTTGTCCTCAGGAAGGCCCTTGCCCGCTTCATAGCACCAGCCCAGATTGCATTGGGCCGCGTCGTCGTTCATGTCGGCGGCCTTCTGATAGCACTCCACCGCCTTTTCCCAGCTCTGGGCGGTGCCCCAGCCCATTTCATGGCACACGCCCAGGTTGCAGATGGCGGGGGGATAATCCTGCTGGGCGGCCAGGGAGTAGAGCCGGAAGGCCTCGTTATAGTTGACCTCCACCCCTTTGCCCCGTTCATAGCACCAGCCCAGGTTGGTCTGCGCTCTGGCCTGGCCCGCGTCGGCGGCCCGGCGGTACCACTCCACCGCCTTCTCCCAGCTCTGGGGAAGGCCCTTGCCTGCCTCGTAGCACCAGCCCAGGTTGCACTGGGCCCGGACGTAGCCCTGCTCGGCGGCGGCAGCGTACCAGCGTACCGCCTCCTCCCAGCTCTGGGGAACGCCCTGGCCGGCCTCATAACACCAACCCAGGTTACACTGGGCGCGGGGATACCCCTGTTGGGCGGCGGCCAGATACCACTTGGCGGCTTCCTCCCAGCTTTGCTCTACTCCCTTACCCGCTTCGTAACACCAGCCCAGATTGCACTGTCCCGGCGGGTAGTCCTTCTCAGCGGCCTTGCGGTAATACTCAGTGGCCTTTTCCCAGCTCTGCTCCACCACTTCGCCCTCTTCATAGAACAGGCCGACCCGGCAAAGGCCACGGGGAAAGCCTCTCTCGGCGGCCATATTGTTCCAGCGGAAGGCTTCCTCCAAGCTCTTTTCCACGCCCTTGCCAAACTCGCAGCACCAGGCATAATTGCACATGGCGGGAACGTAGTCGGCCTGGGCCGATTTCAGGTAAAGCTCAGCGGCCTTTTCCCAGCTCTGCTCTACCTCCTCGCCATTTTCAAAGCACAGGCCATAGCGGCACATGGCGGGGGGGAAGCTGCGCATGGCGGCGGCCTCGTAGAGCTTTACCGCCTCGGCCATATCCTCGCCGATCCCCTTGCCGTGCTCGTAGCACCAGCCCAGGTTGTTGAGGGCGCGGGGGTCCCCCTGTCCGGCGGCCTTGGCGTACCAGGCTACGGCGTTTTCCCAGCTCTGCTCCACCCCCATGCCGGACTCATAGCACCAGCCCAGGTTGCACTGGGCGCGGGGATAGCCCTGGTCGGCGGCGGCGGTGTACCACCGGATGGCCTCCGGCCAGCTCTGGGTGACCCCTTCTCCGGCTTCATAACACCAGCCCAGGTTGCATTGGGCGGGAGGGTAGCCCTGGTCGGCGGAAAGGCGGTAGAGCTGGACGGCCTTTTCCATGCTCTGCTCCACACCGTCCCCACGCTCAAAGCACAGACCTAGATTGCACTGGGCCCTGGGGTCTCCGGCGTCGGCGGCGCGGCTGTACCATTCGATGGCCTTGGCCTGGTTCTGCTCCACGCCCATGCCGGACTCATAGCACCAGGCCAGATTGCATTGGGCGGGGGGATAGCCCCGGTCGGCGGAGGCCCGGTAAAGGGTGGTGGCCTTCTCCCAGCTTTGCTCCACACCGTCCCCCTTCTCGTAGCAGAGACCCAGGTTGCAAAGGGCGCGGGGATCCTCCTGGTCGGCGGCCATGGAGTACCAGTAGACGGCGTCCTTGATGCTCTGGGGGACGCCCTTTCCGTATTCATAGCACCAGGCCAGGTTGCACTGGGCCCTGGGGTAGCCCATGTCGGCGGCCTGCCGGTAGAGCTCGGTAGCCTTCTCCCAGCTCTGGTCCTTGCCTTCGCCGCACTCGTAGCACAGGCCAAGGGCGCAGACGCCGGGGGCGTACTCCGCCTCGGCGGCCTTCTCAAAAAACTCCACCGCCTTGTCGAAGTCCCGCTCTACCCCTTCGCCCTGCTGATAGAGCTGGCCCAGGGCGCACCAGCCGGCGGGGTCGTCCTTCTCCGCCACCTGCTGAAAATACTCCACTGCCTTGTCCATGTCCGCTTCCAGCCCCAGCTGGCCCCGCAGATAGCATACCCCCATGCGGTAGAGGGCGGGGGGGTATTCCTCGTCCACCGCCCGCTTGATGTAATCCAGGGCCTTTTCATTTTCACCCTTTTCCTCGGCCTGGTCGGCCAGACACAGCCAGCCGTAGCCGGAGATATAGTCCTCCTCCACGGGAATAAAGAAATCTCCCCCGCACTGGGGGCATTTTTCCAGGCCGGGCTCCTCGGTCACATAGCCGCAGTCGGAATTGTCACAGCGAAAATATTCCAAGCAAAAAGCCTCCTTTTTTCATGTATGATATGGCAATATTATACCTCTCCCCTTCCGGTGGCACAAGGGGGGAATTTTGAAATTTGGGGTTTTGTTTTTTGGAAGAGGGGCTATTCTTCTTTTTGGAGGTGTGATATAATTTGACAAAATAAGACAGGAGGGCGCTTTGTCATGGATACTATGGTCATTGGCATCGCGGGAGGCACCGGTTCGGGAAAGACCACGCTCACCGAAAAGCTCAGGGAACGCTTTGCCGAAAATGTGTCGGTCCTCTACCACGATAACTATTATAAAAAGCACGTGGGTATGACCTATGAGGAGAGAAGCCAGCTCAACTACGACCATCCCGACGCTTTTGACACGGACCTGATCGTCCGTGACCTGACCGCCCTGCGCCGGGGGAAGGCCATCCAGTGCCCGGTCTATGATTATACCATTCACAACCGCTCCGACAGGACCCTGGAGGTAAAGCCCACCCAGGTCATTATCGTGGAGGGGATCCTGATTTTTGCCGACCCCGCCCTCCGGGAGCTGATGGACATCAAGATCTTTGTGGATACCGACGCCGACGTGCGTATTCTCCGCCGTCTTCTCCGGGACGTGAAGGAACGGGGCCGCACGCTGGATTCGGTGGTGACCCAGTATCTTACCACGGTGAAACCCATGCACGAAGCCTTTGTAGAGCCCAGCAAAAAATATGCCGATATCATTGTTCCCCAGGGCGGACAAAACCGGGTGGCCCTTGACATGCTGGTGGAGCGGATCCGGGGCCACGTGGAAAAATAACAAAAAATCGCCGTCTGATGAACTCAGACGGCGATTTTTACCTTTAGGTCCCCCCCGGTAGGTCCTGCCGGCAAAGGTTTGGGAAAAAACCGGTCAGGATGGGGAAGAGGAAAATAGCCACCAATCCTCCGGAAAAGCCGTTGTTGTAGAGGTTTACGCCCCCTACAAAGCCTCCGGTACGCAAGACAACCGAGCCGTGAAGGAATCCGGCCAGGAGCCCGGCGGCGGGGCCGAAGCACCCGGAGACAGGGACCAGGGTAGTACCGAAAAGGGCGGCCATCTGGGAGGCGGGGGCGCTGGGGTCCCACTGGAGCGTCAAGCCTCCCAAGGCCACTCCGAGCATAATGGGCAGAATGTTGCGGGCGTGCTTCCCTCCGGCGGAAAAGCCCATGACGGTGAGGATGCAGCCCAGGGTGGGGCCGCTTACGTCCCCCCCGATCAGCAGAAGATAGCCGATACAGAGAAGACCGTTGATCCCCATATTGAGAAGCACGGCTCCGCCGCCGTGCCGGGCCAGAAAGTCGCAGGGGGTCCGGCCCGTTTCCTTCAGGAGGCAGCGGTAATTTTGCCAGACCTCCCGAAAGGGCTTTCCGGAGAAAAAGAGGCCCGCAGCGGCAAAGAAAAGGCTGAGGCCCAAGGCAAAGACGCCCAGGGGCAGGGTGTACGCTTCGGACCAAAAGGAAACGGGGGCGGGGTCGATCCCCATAGCGTGAAGGACGGGCATAAAGATCATGGCGGTGAGGCCGCAGGCAAAGCCGATGTTGTAAAGGTTCATCCCGTTTTGGAGTTGGAAAGTCCGTTGGGACAGGGGCGGAACGATAAAGCCTGCCAATACCCCCAGGAAAAGCCCAAGAATGGGATGATAGGGGTGGTTCTGGGAGAAGCAGACAAAGCTGACCAGAGGCCCCAGGGTAGTGGCCATAAGCCCGGCGTTGGCGCAGGAGGAGAAGGGGACCCTTCTCACTTTGGCAGAGAGAAAAGAACCCAAGATAATGGGCCAGATGTTAAAAAAATTCTTTCCGAAAAGGGAAAACCCGGCGATAAGGCCCAGGGTGGACAGAGTTCCGCCGTTCCAGTCGCTTCCCGCCAGACAAAGGACCGCCAGGGAGGAGAGAACGACCAGAGCGGAATTTACCAAAGCCGCCCCCACGCCCCCCAAAGCCACATAGTCGGTGATGAGGACGCTTTGAGAGGTGAGAATGGTCAAAAGCCCCGTCCATATGTGGGCGGGGGTATCCAGAATAAGGGCCAAAAGGAGCAGAAGGGCGCAGTAGCCCAGGCCCAGGGGAAGCATGTTTTTACACAGGGGCGGTTTTCTCTCTGGGGTCCGGGTAAGCATGGAGGCTCCTCCTTCTCGTGGGGCGGGGGCTTGCCCCCGTCGGCCAGGCTGGGATCGCGTCGCGGGGGGGGGGACCCCCCCCCCCCCCGCATTGCGGGCCAAAAAACAAGTGGGTGGTGGGGGGTTGGCCAGGCCACCGCGCCCCCGGCCCGCCCGGGCTAAAAAT
>CANRZY010000068.1 GCA_947644625.1 uncultured Pseudoflavonifractor sp. | reverse complement strand
GAAGGCCCACCACATAGGGGTATAGCTCAGTTGGTAGAGCAGCGGTCTCCAAAACCGCGTGCCGAGGGTTCGAGTCCTTCTGCCCCTGCCAAGGGTATAAGCAGACATGATCTGCATACCATATAGTTCGAGATGGCGCGGTAGTTCAGTTGGTTAGAACGCCGGCCTGTCACGCCGGAGGTCGTGGGTTCAAGTCCCATCCGCGTCGCCATCGTTGGGTGCATTCGTGCCCGACACGCTGCTATAGCTCAGTTGGTAGAGCGCATCCTTGGTAAGGATGAGGTCTCCAGTTCAAATCTGGATAGCAGCTCCAAAAACGCCTGATTCCATTTGGAATCAGGCGTTTTCCTTTGCAAAAAAGGGAAGGTCTTTCTGCCTTTGAAGACAATGGGGCCCCCGTCCGCTCCCACAGCCTTGGAGCGGACGGGGGCCACTGTACGCGGGGGTGGAGCTCAGTCCCCGTCGGTGTAAGGCGTGTCGGTCTGGATAAAAATGCCCGCTCCACTGGCATAGCCCACGTTGAAGCCCAGGGTGGAACCCAGATCCCGGAGCTTGAAGTAGGTGTAGCCGCCGGTGGCGTCGGTGAGGGTGATAGCCTCCAGGGCCACCGCCGCCCCGTTCACCTTCACGGGGGAGGTGTTGACGGTGTAGGGCTGGTTGCCGGCGAAGTTCTGAATGAGCTCGCTTCCGTTGGAGGTATAGGCGCTCCGGGTGGTGATGGAGATGGAGCCGTCCCAACCCACTTCGAACTGGGCGGCGGAGCCGTTCAAAATCTGAGCCACGTCCCGAAGCTTCACATAGTTGGTGTCGTTGCCGTTGGCATCCTTCAAAGCGTAGGCGTAGAACTCCACGCTCTTTCCGTCCACCAGAACGTTCTGGGTGGAGGCATAGGCCACGGGCTGCTTCGGCTTGGCAGGCTGCTGGGGCTTGGCGCTGTTGTAGTGGATGGTGGCGGAGGTCAGATTGGTATTATACTGCTGGAAGGAAATGGCCTTCCACTGTTCCTCCGTGCCGCCGTAGTACACATCCGTCAGACTGGCGCAGTCTTGGAACGCATACTTCCTAATGCTGGTGACGCTGCTGGGGATGGTAACGCTCTTTAGACTGGCGCAGTCCCGGAATGCCTCCATCTCGATACTGGCGACGCCGTTGGGGATGGTTACACTGGTCAAACTGGTGCAGCGGCTGAACACCGAACGCCCAATACTGATGACACTGTTGGAGATGGTCACACTGGTCAGGTTCTCGCAGCCGGCGAAGGCCCCCGTCCCGATGCTGGTGACGCTGTTGGGGATGGTAACGCTCTCCAAACTCTTGCAGTCGCAGAACGCTCTATCTCCGATGACGGTGACACTGTTGGGGATGGTAACGCTCTTCAGGCCATGGCAGCTGTTGAAGGCTGCAACCCCGATGCTGGTGACGCTGTCGGGGATGTCTATGCTGGTCAGCTCCTTACGTCCGTAAAAGGCTTCGTCTCCAATGCTGGTAGCGCCGTCGGGGACTCCGACCGTCTCGGGGCAGCCAAAGAACGCAAGGTCGCCGATCTCGGTGACGCTGTCGGGAATGTGTAAGTTGGCTAAGGCCAAGTTGTAACAGCCCATGAAGGCCTGTCTTCCAATAGCGGTGACGCTGTCGGGGATGACAACGTCGGTCAGGGAGGTGCAGCCCTGGAACATCATACTCTCAATGCGGGTGACGCTGCTGGGGATGGTCACGCTGGTCAGGTCGGCACATTCGTAGAACGCCGCTTCCGAAAGGGTGGTCACGCTGCTGGGGATCGTTACGCTGGTGAGCCCCGTGTTGGAGAACGCCATCCCCTCGATGGTAGTCACGGTGTTGGGGATGTGGATGCTCTTCAAGCCGGTACAATCGCTAAACGCGTTGCTGCCGATATTGGTGATGCCCTTACCGAAGGTCACGCTCTTCAATTTGGGATTGTTGCCGCAGGCCACGATCCTGGTCACGGAATCGGAGAGAGTCAAGGTCTCCAGATCGGGGCAGCCGTAGAAAGTCTCCACCTGGGTCACGGTGTCAGGGATGACTACGTTGGCGGGGCACCGATCAACAAACGCCGGGCGAGGGGCAAAGCCTATCATGTTGGGAGTTCCTTTTTCCGTTGCGCGGATGTCCCACCGGTATATGTCATCGTATAAGATAGCAGCCGTCCACGCGTGATAGTATTGATCTATGTCCCACTCAGCCCAGGTGGCGTCAAAGAACAACCATTCCCCATCCAGCAGGACAGCGTTCCAGCCGTGGAGACCGGGATTCTCCTCATTGGAAATACCGGTAATTTCGGCCATCCGGAGCCCCACAATGACGCCCATAAGCCCGCACAGGCGGGTATAGCCCCAACAGACAGCACGTCTTTGGGTGTAGGCGTCGAACGCCTCCCTTTGATCATCAGGAAGGTTGCGATCATACGTCACGTTTTGGACCACCCAGTCGAAAATGGCCTTCATCTTCTCCCTGTCGGTACTCTTGCCGGCGGTGAGGCTGTTGGCGAGATCCGTGATCTCCTGAACCACGCTGTCATCCCATTCTGCCTCCATCGTCGAACTCCAGATGACTTCCTTCACAGTGGTGGGGCAAGCCGGCCGCCGAAGGTCAGTGGGCAGCACGTCAAGTATGGGTTTCAGACGCTGCCGGTGCCGCTCAGGATCAAGCACGGCAGCACGCGCGGGAGTGGGAGTGGGAACCAGGGACAGGGCCATCGTCACGGCCAGGAACAGGGTCAGCAGCTTTTTTCTCATGGTTGGATCCTCCTCATTCTGTTTGTTTTGGAGGGCGGGCCGCCCGGCTCTCCGTTTTTCCTTTTTCTCATTATATCAGAAAAGGTGGGAAAAGAAAACAACAATGGAAGGAAGACGGACAGTTGTGTTTCAGAAGGGATTATGGTATGATTTTGCGTATGAAGGTTGTATCGAAGGAGGGAAACAGGGGTGGAGGAGGGACTGAAGCTGAGGATCGTAGCCCGGATGGAGAGCGAGTTTCCCTCCAAGTTTGGGATCCCCCGGCAGAGCGGGCTGGTGGCGGAATTGCGGTCCGTTATCGTGTTTGAGCCGGAATACCGTACCCCTGACGCCCTCCGGGGGCTGGAGGGTTTTTCCCACCTGTGGCTTCTGTGGGGCTTTCATAAGGCCCAACGGGAGAACTGGTCCCCTACGGTCCGGCCTCCCCGGCTGGGGGGCAATGAGAGGCTGGGGGTTTTCGCCACCCGGTCTCCCTTCCGGCCCAATCCCTTGGGGCTTTCCTGTGTCAGGCTGGAGGGGGTCCGGCTTCAGACGCCTCGTGGACCGGTGATATGCGTGTCGGGGGCGGACCTTATGGACGGGACTCCAATTTACGATATTAAGCCCTATCTCCCATATGCGGACTGCCATCCCGAAGCAAGAGAGGGCTTTGCCCCGGCGCCGGAACGGAGCCTGAGGGTGGAGATCTCCCCGGAGACAGAGGAAAGGATCCCGGCGGAAAAAAGGGACGCTCTGCGGGGGGTCCTGGCCTGGGATCCCCGGCCTCGCTACCAGGAGGACCCGGACAGGGTCTACGGGATGGCCTTTGCGGGAATGGAGGTCAAATTTACCGTGGTGGGAGAGACCCTTACCGTGGTGGACGTCACGGAAAAAACGTCGTAGGGACCGCTGTTTCCGGCGGTCCGCTTTTCTTACTCAAGAATGGAAAGGGGCAATGAGACCCATGACCATGGAAAAAAGAAGGGCTCTGGGGGAGGGGGCCCGGGACGGGATCCCCATTGCCATGGGGTATTTTGCCGTGGCTTTCTCCCTGGGGATCGCGGGAAGAAACGCAGGCCTCACCCCCCTTCAGGGGTTTGTTATCAGCGTTTTGAACCATGCCTCCGCCGGAGAATACGCGGGCATTACGGCGATTGCCAACCTAGCCCCCTATTGGGAGCTGGCCCTAACCATTTTTATTACCAACGCCCGGTATCTTCTGATGAGCTGTGCCCTAAGCCAGAAATTTGCCCCTGAGTCCTCCCTTTGGCACCGGATCGGGGTGGGCTTTGGCATTACCGACGAGATCTTCGGCGTTACCATGGCCCGGCCGGGGGTGGTGGAACCGCGGTATACATACGGGGCCATGCTGGTTTCTATTCCAAGCTGGGCTGCGGGCACCGCGCTGGGGATTGTTGCGGGAAACATTCTGCCCCTGCGGGCGGTGAGCGCGTTGAGCGTAGCTCTCTATGGTATGTTCCTTGCCATTATCATTCCTCCGGCCAAAAGGGACAGGGTGGTGGGAGCGCTGGTCATGCTCAGCTTTCTGTGCAGCCTGGCCCTGGGAAGGGCGGCGGACGCCTTCCGGCTGGACTGGCTGACCGGCGGAGCCCAGGTCATTTTGCTGACGTTGCTTCTGGCGGGAGGGGCGGCATGGCTGTTTCCTGTCAAAGAGGAAGGGGGAGAGGACTGTGGGGGGTAATGTTTATATCTATATTGCGGTGATGTCTCTGGTGTCCTTTGCCGTTCGGGTGCTGCCCTTGACTCTTATCCGGGGCCAGATCAAAAGCCGGTTTATTCGCTCCTTCCTTTTCTATGTGCCTTACGTGACCTTGGCGGTAATGACTTTTCCTGCTATCGTGGAGGCCACTCAGGTCCCCCTGGCGGGAGCGCTGGCCCTGGCGGTGGGGGTCGTCCTGGCCTGGAAGGGCGCGGGGCTTTTCCCTGTGGCGGCGGCCTGCTGCCTGGTGGTGTTTTTTGCGGAGTCGCTCCCCCTTTAGGCAAACGCCGGAGGACCTTTTGACTGGAAAGCAGCCCTGTCAATAAAAAGACAGGGCTGCTTTTTGGTTTATGCCTTGTGTTTGCCGCATTGGCATGTTATGATTTGCATAGCTTTACTTGGTAAGGGCAAGCGCCCCCGAAAGGCCTTTAAGGGGTGCAATTGCTTTTCCTGGAAAAGACGGATATTAAAAAGATGGGGAGTGAAGTCACGTGAACAGGATCGAGATCATACGGCCCAGCGGCGCGGAGCAAAAGGTCAGCAGTATGTACGCGGATCTGGCCCGGAGAGGGGCGGTAGCGCCGGCGGGGAACTGCCCGGTGGAGCAGAGCGCGGCCTTTTTGACGCTGTGCGTGTCCCAAAGTTGCGGCAAATGCGTGCCCTGCCGGGTGGGCCTCAATCAGATGTCGCTGATCCTCAACCGCATTTTAGAGGGCGGCGGCGAGATGGAGGATCTGGAGACGTTGGAGACGCTGGCCCGGACCATCCGGGACAGTGCGGACTGTCCCATTGGCTATGAGGCGGCTGGCAGTATGCTGGACAGCCTTCAATCCTTCCACGAGGATTTCCTGGCCCATATCCAGTCCAACCACTGCACAGCCACCTTTGTGCCGGTGCCCTGTAAGCTGGGCTGTCCCGCCCATGTGGATATCCCGGAGTACATTGCTCTGGTAAAGGAAAAGCGGTACGCCGACGCGGTGCGGGTCATCCGGTATGATAACCCCTTCCCGGCAGCCTGCGCCCTGGTATGCGAGCATCCCTGCGAAAATGCCTGCCGGAGAAATATGGTGGACGACGCTATCAATATCCGGGGGATTAAGCGGATGGCGATAGACAACGCCGGGACAGTCCCCACCCCCAAACCTCTGCCTGCCACAGGGAAGAAGGTGGCGGTGGTGGGCGGCGGGCCTTCTGGTCTGACTGCGGCCTATTTTTTGCAGCTGATGGGCCACCAGGTCACTGTATTTGAGCAGCGGAAAAAGCTGGGAGGCATGATGCGCTACGGCATTCCCCGGTACCGCCTGCCGGAAAGCTATCTGAGCGCGGACATTGATGCGATCCTGGGGACCGGTGTGGAGGCAAGGCTGGACGCCCCCATTACCGGAGAGATGTATGAGAAGCTTCGGAAGGAATATGACGCGGTTTATCTGGCCATCGGCGCCCACGCCGCCAACAGCCTGGGCGTGCCGGGGGAGGACGCGGGGAACGTGCTGTCCGCTGTGGAGCTGCTGCGGGCCATGGGAGACGAGAAGAAGCTGGACCTCACCGGCAAGCGGGTGGTGGTGGTCGGCGGCGGCAACGTGGCCATGGACTGCACCCGGACCGCCATGCGCCTGGGAGCCAAGGAGGTCAAGTGCGTATACCGCCGCCGGCAGAAGGACATGACCGCCCTTCCTGAAGAGGTGGAGGGAGCCATTGCGGAAAGCTGCGAGATGGTGACCATGATGGCCCCTGTCCGGGTGGAGAAGGACGATAAGGGGAATGTCCACGCTCTCATCGTCCAGCCCCAGATCCCCGGCGCCTATGACCGGGGCCGCCCCCGTCCGGTGAAGGCGGACCGGGAGGAGGTCCGGCTGGAGTGCGACGTGATTGTGGCCGCTATCGGCCAGGTGGTGGACAGCGCCACCTTTGCCGAACGGGGTCTTCCCGTGAACCGGAACAACCTGAAGAGCGACGCGGGCTGCGCGGTGTTTGGCAGCGAGGCGGTCTTCGCCGGAGGCGACGCGGTCAGCGGCCCCTCCACCGTGATCCGGGCGGTGGAGGCGGGAAAGACGGCCGCCGCCAATATTGACGCCTATCTGGGCTTTCATCATGTGCTGGAGCGTCCCGTCGCCATTCCCGACGCCCCCCGGACTGCGGTGGGGCCCTGCGGGAGGATCGACATGTCCGAACGCTCCGCCGGAGAGAGAAAGGGCGATTTTGCCCTGATGGAGGTCTGTATGACCGAGCAGGAGGCCTATCAGGAGTGTTCCCGGTGCCTGCGCTGCGATCACCATGGGATGGGCGCGTTTCTCGGAGGGAGGGATAAGAAATGGTAAAGCTGACCATTGACGGCCGGAGTGTAACGGTGGAGGCCGGCGCCACCATTTTGGAGGCCGCCAGACAGGCGGGGATCGACATTCCTACCCTGTGCTACTTAAAAGAACTTAACGAGGTGGGAGCCTGCCGGGTGTGCGTGGTGGAGATCGAGGGGCAGGAGCGGCTCAGCGCCGCCTGCGCCACCGCCGCGGAGGAGGGTATGGTGATCCACACCGCCACCCCACGGGTGCTGGCCGCCCGGCGGACCAATGTGCAGCTTATCCTCAGCCAACATAAGGTGGAGTGTACCACCTGCGTACGCAACGGAAGCTGCAAGCTCCAGCGGGTGGCTCTGGACCTGAATCTTCAGGAGGAGCCCTTTGAGAAAAAGCCCTTCTCCAGCCGCTGGGATAAGACCTTCCCCCTGATCCGGGATGGGTCCAAGTGTATCCAGTGCCTCCGGTGCGTCAACGTATGCGACAAGGTCCAGTCTATGGGCGTCTGGTCCCTGACGGGAACCGGAAAGCACGCCAGGGTGGAGGTGGCAGGGGGCAAGAGCATCCGGGATATCAACTGCGCCCTGTGCGGCCAGTGCATTACCCACTGCCCCGTAGGCGCCCTTACCGCCAGAGACGATACCCAGAAGGTGCGCCAGGCCATCGCCGACCCGGACAGGATCGTGGTGGTCCAGGTGGCCCCCGCGGTACGGGCCGCCTGGGGGGACGCGGTGGGCCTCAGCGCGGAGCTTGCCACCGAGAAGCGGATGGTGGCCGCTATCCGGTCCCTGGGTGTGGACTATGTATTCGACACGGATTTCTCCGCCGACCTTACCATCATGGAGGAGGGCAGCGAGCTTATCGAACACATCAAAGAGGGGAAAGAGGGCCCCATGTTTACCTCCTGCTGCCCCGGCTGGGTCCGGTTTATGAAGCTGGAGTACCCCGACATGGTGACGAAGCTCTCCACCGCCAAGAGTCCCCAGCAGATGTTCGGGGCGGTGGTCAAGAGCTATTACGCCAAGCTGTTGGGGGTGGAGCCGGAGAAGATCTTCTGTGTGTCCATCATGCCCTGCACCGCGAAAAAGTACGAGTGCGACGTGGCCGCAGTGAACGACGCGGCCCGGAAGGACGTGGACGTGGCCCTCACCACACGGGAGCTGGGGCGGCTTCTGCGGCACGTGGACGTGTCCGCCCTTCCTGAGGAGGAGTTTGACCAGCCCCTGGGCACCGCCACGGGAGCCGGAGTCATTTTCGGCGCCACCGGCGGCGTGATGGAGGCGGCGCTCAGAAGCGCCCACTATCTTTTGACGGGAAAAAATCCCGACGTGGAGGCCTTCTCCCAGGTTCGGGGCCTGGAGGGCTGGAAGGAAGCGTCCTTCCGCATGGGGGAGCTGGAGCTGAAGGTGGCGGTAGCCAGTGGCCTGGGCAACGCCCGGAAGCTGGTGGAGGCCCTGAGGCGGGGAGAGGTCTCTTACGACTTTGTGGAGATCATGGCCTGCCCCGGCGGCTGCGCCGGAGGAGGCGGACAGCCCATCTGCGAGGACCAGGAGCTGGCCGGGGAGCGTGGCGAGCGGCTGTACGAGCTGGACCGGGCCTATGACCTCCGGTTCTCCCACGAGAACCCGGCAGTGCTGGAGCTTTACAAGAGCTATATGGAGGCCCCTTTGTCCCACAAGGCCCACGAGCTTCTGCATACCGACCAGGAGAAATGGGAGCTGTAAGGAAATAAAATGCAAAGGCGGACCGCTGAGAGGCGGTCCGCCTTTGTTGATAGGATGGGGAAGGATTTAGCATAGCACCATTGCGCAGAGAGGAATCACAAATGGGGAAGGGAATTCCGCCGGGCGACCATAAAGGTCGCCCCTACGAAAAGAATGGAACCAATGAGGAAAGCATCGGATGGTCCTAGCGGGCGGGTCTGGGACCCGCCCCTACAAACTTTAACGAACGCAGGCGCAAACGGGAAGATCTTGCGGCCCCGCCGCCAACCCCAAAGCCCAGGTCGTGGCATT
>CANRZY010000067.1 GCA_947644625.1 uncultured Pseudoflavonifractor sp. | reverse complement strand
CTCCGGTCTTAGCCTCCCCAACTGACCTGTTCTCCGCCCTTCTCTTGTAAATTCCTATTTTCTGTTGCTCCCCAATAAATCCTATCTCAAAAGCGGAAGGTTTGTTCCCTGCCTCCAGGGAACAAACTTTGCTTTTTTTCGTCTAAAAGCCCTGAAAGAAAACAAGATAAAATTGGAAAAAGAAAGGACCTGGCGCGATGACACAGCGAATGGCGACAAAGGTGCTGCTGGAGACAAAGAAGGCCATAGTGGGTAAGGACGATGTGGTGGCTAAGGTCCTTCTGGCCATTCTGGCGGGGGGCCATATTCTGATGGAGGATATTCCCGGCGTGGGGAAGACCACCCTGGCGGTGGCCTTTTCCAAGGCCCTGGGTCTGACGTATAAGCGGGTCCAGTTCACCCCCGACGTAATGCCCTCCGACCTGACCGGATTTTCCATCTACAACAAGGATACCGGCTCCATGGACTATCAGCCGGGAGCCCTTCTGTGCAATCTGTTCCTGGCCGACGAGCTGAACCGGGCCACCTCCCGGACCCAGTCTGCTCTTTTGGAGGCTATGGAGGAGCGCCAGGTGACGGTGGATGGGGTGAGCCGCCCGGTGCCCCAGCCCTTCCTGGTCATTGCTACCCAGAACCCGGCGGGGGCCTCCGGCACTCAACCTCTGCCCGATTCCCAGATGGACCGGTTTATGATCCGTCTTTCCCTGGGCTATCCGGGGGAGGAGGCGGAGGTGGAAATGCTCCGCCGGAAGCAGCAGGGCAATCCCCTGGAGGCTGTGGCCCAGGTCACCGACGCCGCTGGTTTGGAATCAGCCCGGCGGGAGGTGGCCTGCGTTCATATTAGCGACGAGGTGGCGCAATACATCGTGCGCCTGGTGGCCGCCACCCGTACCCATCCCATGGTCCACCAGGGGGGGAGCCCCCGGTGTACTTTGGCGGTGGCCGCCATGGCACGGGCCATGGCCTGGGTCCAGGACCGGGATTATGTAACGCCTCAGGACGTAAAGAGCGTGTTCCGGGATACGGTGGCCCATAGGCTTCTGCTCACCGGCCGGGGCCTTTCCGAGGGGGCCGACCCGGCGGAGGACGCGGTGAGGAGCGTAACGGCTCCCAAGCTGGTCTGAGACATGATAAGACGGTGGCTGTGCTGGCTTCTGGCTCTGCTGGGAGCCCTGGTCCTGCGGGTGGCCTACACAGGTTGGCTGGCGGGCTTTATCCTTCTGGGAGTGCTGAGTTTGCCGCCCATGGGACTTCTGCTCTCTCTGCCCGCCCTTCTGGCGGCAAAGGTGGAGTTGTATCCTGGTTCCCCACGCGTCCGGCGGGGAGACGCCCCCTGCTGGCGCTTGACGACCTACAGCACCCTGGGACTGCCCCTGGGCCGGGTCAAAGGATGGGTGAGGACCGTTAATGAGTGGAACGGCCTAACCTATCAAGCGAAAAAAAGCTGGTTTTCTACCGGAGCGGGGACAAGCCTGGACCTGCCGGCTCCGGCAGCCCATTGCGGCCTTTTGACGGGAAAGCTCTGCCAAGTCTGGGCTTTGGACTGCCTTGGCCTTTTCTGGCTGCCCCTCCGCCGGGGTGGGGAGGCCCACCTCTGGGTAGGACCTGTGCCCAAGCGGGAAGAGCTGCCCCCCCTTCCCCAGGAGGAGGCTCCCGGCGTCCGGCCCCGGCCGGGGGGAGGGCCGGGGGAGGATTACGATCCCAGGGAATACCGCCCCGGCGATCCCCTCAGCTCCATCCACTGGAAGCTCTCCGCCAAGCGGGATGAACTGGTGACCCGGGAAACCCTGGAAACGGTGCGCCCCCTGCCCCTGGTGACCGTGGATCTCTTTGGGGACGCGGATACCCTGGATGCCACTCTGGACCTTTTGGCCGGAGTCAGTGGGGAGCTGCTTGCCCAAGGGCGGAGCCACGCCGTAGCTTGGGCTTCCCCGATTACGGGGGAGCTGCGCCGCTGCCCGGTGACCGGGGAGGAGGATCTGGAGCGTTGCATAGAGGCTTTGACCTCCCAACGGGCGCCCCTGACGGGGAGGTCCGTTCTGGACCTGCCGGGGCTGGGCAAGTCTCTCCATCTGAAGCCGGGAGGTGGGGAGAAATGAGAAAAAAAGGACGGCTCAAAGCTCCGCTGGAGCCATGGACCATCATTACCGACGGTCTTCTTTTGTTTTTGGCTCTGACCTCCACCGCCTTTGGGGCGGTGACGGCCTACCGGGTGGAGGTGATCTCCTCCGCCATATGGGTTGGCTGTATGGTCATGACCCCGGTGTCTCTTTTCCTGGTCCACCCCCGCAAATATAACCCGCTGCCTCTTCTCGCCGGCTTCACCCTTTGGGGCTGGGGGCTTTGGCGGTTGTGGGAGCCCCTGGTATGGGGTGGGACCAGGCTGCAATGTGATATAGTGAATACGGTTGCCAGAAAGATCCCCTCTGTGAATGAGATCGTTCCTGTAGCGGAACTGCCTGCGGAGCTATGGATCCGGACGGCGACATTGTGGTTGCTGATGGTAGGGTGTATCTATGCCCTGGTGCTGGCGCTGCTGCTCAGCGGCCTTCGCAGGGTCTTCCCGGCAGTGCTGTGGATGCTGTTACCCATCCTGCCTGCCATCTGTGTGACTGAGGCTCCTGACGCCCTTCCCATGGGGGGGATGCTCTCGGTGTGGCTGACCCTGACCCTGACAAGTCTGACCGGAAGCCGGGATCCTGACGGGACCGCCCGTATGCGCCCGGTGGCTTTTCTGTGCACGGCGGTGGCGCTGGCCCTTCTGGGGAAAACCCTGCCTACCCAGGGGACTGCCCAGCCGCTCTGGGCTGCCGACCTTCGTCAGGGGGTTATCGACGGGGCAGGCCGGGGGGATTTCTCCTCCCTCCTGTCCCGGTGGAACGGCTGGACGGGAGCGGGTTCCACGGAGTATATGAATCTACTGGGCGATTCTCCCACTCATACAGGCAAGGTGGCTCTGCGGGTAGAGACCAACCAGGGCGGCAAGCACTACCTCCGGGGCTGGTCTGCCGACGTGTATACCGGAAAACGCTGGGAGCCGGTGGACCGGAAGGCCCAGCGGGAACTGGAGGCTATCCTGGAGGCGGGGACAAGGCCCCTTCTGCTGCTGGGGGAGAGCGTGAAGGAGCAGCAGACCTATGATATCGGCAGTGTGTCAAAGGATACCATGACGGTGGAGAACGTGGCCGCCCCCGGCGGCTGCGTATACTATCCCTACGCCCTGGCCGCGCTTCCGGAAAATGCGGAATTCGGGGGAGACTCCCACCTGGAGCGGACGGGGCCGGTATGGGAGCATACCTTTTCTTTCTATTCCGAGTGGGCGAACAAGGATATTTTTTATTATAGCCGCGTCCACTCTAGTTGGGTCACATACGGGGAAAGGGAGGTAACAGCGAAGAACGGAGGAGGAAGGATCCCACCGGAGCGGGGCGGGGGAGAGGACCTCTACCGGGACTTTGTCTATACCCACGACCTTCAGGTCCCGGAGGAGCTGCGACCCATGCTGGAGAATTGGCTGCGGGAGAGGTTGAACGGACCGGAGGGGGAGGAACTGGGACTTCCAAAGGTCCCGGAGGATATTTTTATCTTTTCTCCTGAGAATTTTGTCCGCTATGCCCTGGCACGGTATATCTGGGCGGATCGGATGTGGGAACAGTGGCTGCGGGACAGGGAGGAGAAGCTCTCCCAGGGCTGGGACCATGATGCTGTGAATGAGCTGTGGCAGGAGAAATATAACACGGGCGGTCCTACCCAGGAGGATATGGAGGCCGTGGAGCTTACCCCGGAGCTGGTGAAGATCTACCGGGGAGACTACCTTACCTGTATGCTGGAGCTGGTGAAGCAGGGCCTTGCCCAGACCACCCACTATGACCGGGACACCCCCGCGCCTCCGGCGGGGCGGGACTATGTGGACTGGTTCCTGAATGAGAGTAAACAGGGCTACTGCATGCACTATGCCACCGCCGCTGCCCTTCTCCTGCGGACGGCGGGAATCCCTGCCCGGTACGTCAGCGGCTATGTAGCCTATGCGCCATACCGTACGGCCGAGACGGAGGTCACCGATCACGCCGCCCATGCCTGGGTGGAGATCTATATCGACGGTGTGGGCTGGTATCCTGTAGAGGCTACCCCCGGCTTCCAGAACGGCGCTATGGGGGATATCCCCACCTTGGAAACCCAGCCTGCCCAGACGGCGGCCCCCGCCGTGCCCAAGCCTACCCCTACCCCAAGCGCGGCGCCTACCCCCACTCCCGACGCAGCACCATCCGTCGCCCCCAGCGCAGCGCCCACCCCCAGCCAGGGGCCGGGAGAGCAGACCGGGCCGGGAGGACAGGGGGAGAAAGGAACCGTTCCCGTTGGGGTGTGGTATTTCCTGACCGCGCTCCTTCTGCCGGCAGGGGCGGTCCTGGGGAGGAAGGGGCTTCTGGAACGCCGCCGAAAAAAGCTTTTTGGGGAGGATACCAACAAAGCTGTGCTTTACGCCTACGCCTGCCACCGGAGTATGAAGAGGTGGGGCGGACAGGAGAGTGAAGAACTCACCACCCTGGCGGAGAAGGCCAGATTCAGCCAGCACACCCTGACCACCGCCGAGCGGGACCAGGCCGTAGAGCTCTTTGGGGCGGAGAAGCGCCGGGTAGGCGGAGAACTGCCCTCCTGGAAAAGGCCTGTCTTTGCTTTCCTGTGGGGGAATAGGGGCAGATAAATGGGAAGAAAGGCGGCGAAGGGCTCCGGGAAAACTCCCGGAGCCCTTCGCTTATGTGAAGTGTGTGAGGAAAATACAAGTTAATCCAAGCACTCCCCGTTGGTTTCAATGACCTTTTTGTACCAGTCAAAGCTCTTTTTCTTATACCGGGCCAGAGTGCCGGTGCCGTCGGTGTTCAGGTCCACGTAGATCATACCGTAGCGCTTTTTGATCTCCGCCGTGGCGCAGGAGATAAGGTCGATACAGCCCCAGGCGGTGTAGCCCATGACCTCCACCCCGTCCTCAATGGCTTTTTCCACCTGGACCAGGTGGTCGTTCATATACTTGATCCGGTAGTCGTCCTCCACCGTCATGCCCCCTTTTCCGTCGGGGATCAGTACGTCGTTGGCCCCCAGGCCGTTTTCCGCGATGAACAGGGGCTTCTGATAGCGGGCGTACAGGCGGTTCAGGGTATACCGAAGGCCCTGAGGATCGATCTGCCAGCCCCATTCGGTGACCTTGGAGTAGGGATTGCGCTTGAGGCCGGGGGTCATATTACTCCCCGATGGCTCACCCTTGGCAGGATCGGCGCTGGCGCAATTGCTGGAATAGTAGCTGAAGGACACAAAGTCCACCGTGTGCTTCAGATCCTCCAGATCCTCCGTAGTAATATCCAGATGGATATTCTCCGCCGCGAAGAGCCGCTTGGTGAAGTAGGGGTATTCTCCCCGGGCCTGAATATCGGAAAAGAGATAATAGTCGTCGTTTAGCTCCATGACCTTGATCATGTCGTCAGGATTGCTGGTGAGAGGATAGATGGTGACAGCCAGGATCATGGCGCCTACCTGATAGTTGGGATCGATCTCATGGGCCAGCTTTACAGCCCTGGCGCTGGCAACCAGCTCGTGATGAATGGCCTGATAAAGATCCTGCTTGCTCAGCTTCTCCTTGGGAGTCAGGATCGCTCCGCTCATAAAGGGCTGGTGAAGGATGGAGTTGATCTCATTGAAGGTGATCCAGTACTTTACCTTTCCCTTGTAGCGGGTAAAGAGGGTTTCACAGTATTTGAGATAGAGTTCGATCATCTTCCGGCTGCGCCAGCCGTCATATTTTTTGGCAAGGGCCAAGGGCGTCTCATAGTGGGAGATGGTGACCAGGGGCTCCATGCCGTACTTCAGGCACTCATCAATGACCTTATCATAGAACTTTAGCCCCGCCTCGTTGGCAGCGGCCTCCTCCCCGGTGGGGAAGATCCGGCTCCAGGCAATGGAGAAGCGGTAGACCTTGAAACCCATCTCGGCAAAGAGGGCAATGTCCTCCCTGTACCGGTGGTAGTAGTCGATCCCCTTCAGCTTCAGGTTATCCGGGGTGGGACCGTCGGTAATGACCTTGAAGCCTTGAGGCAGCACGTCCTGGATGGAAAGGCCCTTGCCGTCTTCGTCATAGGCACCCTCGCACTGGTTGGCGGCGGTGGCGCCGCCCCAAAGAAAATTCTTGGGAAAGCTCATGTGTTCACCCCTTCTTCTCGTCCTTATAGAGGACAAAGGAAACGGCGAAGCTCACCACAAAGGCGATGGCGGCGCCGATACAGGCGAAGTAGAAGTTGGACATGGGGGCGTCCAGGCCGATATAGCTGGGCAGGGTCAGCAGTCCGGGGGAGCCGCCGGAAAAGTTCTTGGTCCCCATCAGGCCCATAAAGAAGCCGCCCACACCGCCGCCCGCCATGGCGGCGATCATATTGGTCCTGATTTTCATGGTGACGCCGTAGAGGACAGGCTCGGTAATGCCGCACACGGCGGTGATACCGGTGGCGGAGCAGAGCTGCTTGCGCTCGGAGTCATGGGTCTTGATGGACACGGCCAGAGCCGCGGCGCCCTGGGCCACATTGGAGGCCAGCTGGCCAGGATAGATGATGGTGTCAAAGCCCAGGGTCATACGGTTATTGATGCCGATGGGAGTAAGAGCGTGGTGGGTGCCCGTCATGACCAGGAAGGGAAGGAACACGCCCAAGAGAGTGGGCACCAGCCAGGGAGCCAGCTCACCCAGCTTATTCACCACAAAGGCGATGCCGTTGGAAACCACGTAGCCGATGGGGCCCAGCACACACAGGGTTGCAATGCCTACCACGAACATGGTGATAAGGGGGGCGGTAAAGAACCGGATGGGCTTGGGGGAAATCTTGGTGGCCCAGGGCTCCACCCAGGCCATCAGCAGTACGCCCAGCAGGATGGGAATGACCGAGGAGGCGTAGGTGGCGTTATAGATGGGCAGGCCGAAGATCCGGATGGCCTCTCCCGTCTCCTTGGAGGCGGATACCAGATTGATGAAGTTGGGGTGGATCAGAATGCCGCCCAGCATCATGGCCAGGAAGGGGTTGCAGCCCAACTTCCTGGCAGCGGAGTTGGCCAGCAGGATGGGCAGGAAATAGAAGGTGGCGTCGCCCATGAAGTTAATGACCTGATAGGTACTGGAGCTGTTGTCCACCCACTTGAAGGCCACCAGCAACGCCAGCACCGCCTTGATCATACCGGCGGCGGTCAGGGCGGGCAGAATGGGGGTGAAAATACCGGTAATGGTATCAATGATCCGGTTGACCAGAGAACCCTTGGGTGCATCTCCACCTGCGGCGGAAGAGATATCGCCCAGCCGGGAAGCCACCTCCCGGTGGACCTGGGGGACCTCGGCGCCGATGATTATCTGGTACTGGCCGGAGGCGGAAACGACCCCCATCACGCCGCCAGTTCCCTTAATGGTATCGGTGTCCGCCTTGCCCTCATCCTTCAGATTGAAGCGAAGACGGGTGGCGCAGTGGGTCACATTGCTGATGTTGTCCGCTCCGCCCACCAGCTCAATTAGTTTTTGGGCCAGTTCGCCATAGTTTGTTTGCTTTGCCATGTGTCATTCCTCCTGTATTGATATAAAACCGAAGCTGATGTAAACGATTACATGCGATAAGATACCACTATCAATTTCGTTTGTCAATAGCATTTTCAAAAAAATGTAATCGTTTACACATGGTCTTGCTTTTTTTTTCTACTTGTGTATAATAGATAGTAGCTTCACAAGGGAAGTGATAAGGATGAGTGAGGAAAGGAAGCACCTTTCTTTAAAAGATATCGCCGCCATTGCGGGGGTCAGCACAGCCACCGTCTCCCGCATTTTAAACAGGAAGGGGAACTATTCTCCGGATACAGAAAAAAAGGTGCTGGCCGTTGCCAGCTCCTACGGCTATGTGCCTAACCTGACGGCCAAAAGCCTGCGCCAGGCCAAGAGCAACACCGTGGGTTTGATCGTTCCCAATGTGACCAACCCCTTTTTCTCCCAACTGGCCCTCTATGTGGAACGGTATCTCTTTGATGAGGGCTATTCGCTGCTGATCTGCAACAGTGACAACGACGCGCAGCGGGAGCTGACCCATTTTCATACTCTGGCGGGCAAGGGGGTGGACGGTGTTTTGTGCCTGTCCAGCCTGGGCGCCCTGCCTGAGGACATTCTGGACCGGGGCCTTCCTGTGGTCTGCATTGACCGGAAGCCCGCCTCCTCCCGGCCGGTTCCCTGGGTGGGTAATGACGGTGCGTATACCATCCAGCTCTCCACCGAACACCTGCTGGATAAGGGCTGCCGCCATATTTTATTTATCTCCAGCTATCTGGGAGAATATAACCGCCATGACCGCCAGGAGGGGTATCTGAAGGCGCTGGAAAACCGGGGACTTTTTGTGGACCGGAACTACATTCTTCGGCGGCCCGGTCTGGATCCCACCTCCATTGAGGTGGAGGTGCTGGTCTACCGCTTCTTGAAGTCGGGGCTCCCGCTGGACGGCGTTGTGACCATCAGCGAGGCTGCCGCCTTTGGCGCTCTCTTCGCTCTCCGGCAGGCGGGACTTTCGGTCCCCGGAGATGTGCGCCTTGTGGGCTATGACAACACCCTCTATTCCCTGATGACCAGCCCTCCTCTGTCCTCCATCGAACGCAACCCCCAGAAGATTGCCCACGCCAGTTGTGAACTGCTGCTGGATCAGATCCACGGAAAGCCCCTACCCCAGCTTTCTGTCACCGTTCCGGTCCAACTGGTGGAACGGG
>CANRZY010000066.1 GCA_947644625.1 uncultured Pseudoflavonifractor sp. | reverse complement strand
TAAAGGCTTAAGGGGCTCCTCGTCAGACCAAAGGACACGGTGATGAAAAATGCCTCGGTTTCGAAGCTCTTTTCGTATCACCCTGGCAAGGGGACAGCCCTGGGTTTTGGAAATATCACTGATTTGAAACCGGGAGGGGTCCAGCTTATTTCCGGTTCCCAGCGCAGAGATGATGGGAATGGAGCGGACCAGGGCAGTTTCGATCAGATCCAGTTTACAGGAGACCAGATCAATCGCATCTACGATAAAATCATAATTTCCGGCAAAAAAGGTTTCCCGGTCCTCTGGAGTGTAACGATAGACAAGGGAATGAACTTGACAGATTGGAGAGATCTGGGATATCCGCGCTGACATGGCCTCTGCCTTGGGGCGTCCTATTGTGTCGATAGTAGCCTCCAATTGACGGTTTAAGTTGGAGCGGCCCACCTCGTCGTGGTCGGCCAAAGTAAGCTCACCGATTCCGGATCGGGCCAAAGCCTCGGCACACCAGCTTCCCACACCGCCCAGGCCAAGTACGGCAACATGGCTGTGAGCCAGTATTTCCATAGCAGGGGAGCCTAGCAGCATTTCAGTTCTTAAAAAAGTTTCATCCAAGTGGGATCACTCCTGAAAAAGCGTCCCGCAGAGCTTCACTCTGCGGGACGCTCCTGGGTAATTTTTTATCAGGCTGCGGGAGATTCAGTGGGCTCGGTTGACTCTGTGGGGGCGGGGGTAGTGGCTACTGCGGTATTGGCGGGGCCTACATACTGCATACCGTCGGCTTCCACCGCCTCGGCGGCGTCGGTAATGGAGGTGAGCCATTCGCCCTGCTCGGTAGACTGCTTAGCCTCATAAGCCACATGCTTCCAATAGGGATCGTTGGAGTTTTCAAAGTAGATAATGTGCCAGCCCCAGTAGTTAGGACCGGCGTTTTCCACCAAGCCCACATTGCCGGTGACCCGGGAGGGGTCAAAGCACCAGTCGTTGAAATTGGGAACCATCTGTCCCTTGTAGACATAGGTATAAAGTCCGCCGTTGGTATTGGAGCCGGTATCGTCGGAATGCTCATTTGCCAATTCGGCAAAACGTTCCGAGGTCTTTTCTCCGGCTTCCCATTCGTCCAGGACAGCCTGGGCCTCCGCCTTGGCGGCGTCCATGGCCGCCTGGGTGGGAACGGCATAACCGTTTTCATTGGTCTCTGTGGAATCGGAGGTATCAGCCCGGAACAGGATGTGGCGAACGTCCACAGTGGGATCGGTGACCAGATAGCGGTCTTTGAAAAGGACCACGTAGTATCCGCTGCCAGAAACCTCTATGGCAGCTACGTCGCCGGACTTTCGGGCGCTGTCCATAAGCCAGGGGGCGATGGAACTGCTGCTGGAGGTCAGAGTATCGCCCACAACGCCGGTGCTGAGGGAATAGCTTGCATCGGCATAGGCGGCCTTGGAATTCTCGGAGACATAGTTGGGAGCGGCCGCCACAAAAGCGGCGTCCCGGTCCTTGGCAGCCTGGATCTCAGCAACCGCCTTGTCAGCCAGGGCCTTGGCGTCAGCCATAGCGGCGGCTTTCTCCTCGTCGGAGGCGGTAACGGTATTGCCATCCACGTCCTTCAGGGGGTTGCCGTCAGCGTCGGTGGGATCGGCGGCGGCGCCGCTGATGAAGAAGGACCGGAAATCATAGCTGTCCAGATCGTCGGGATGAGTGTCATAGTATTCCTTCAAGGCAGCGTCATCATAGGAGATGGCGTCGGCGTGAGCCTGGGCATATTCGGAAGCCAGAACACTGTTGGTCAGATTCCGAAGATATACCTTTTCCGTTACACCAGCGCCGTACTGCTGGGAAAGGAAGGAGCTGCGGGTCTGCCCGTATTGGGCGCAGAGCACATCCAGATTGGAAAGCTCGTCATCAATGCTTTTCTGTCCCGCTTCGGAAAGGGTGTATCCCTCGGCCTTAGCGGCGGAGCAGAGGGCGGAGACCTGCTTGAGACTGGTGAGGGCGCTCTCACGGAAGTAATCAGCGTAGGTCTGGCCTTCCGCCTCGTTGTACCACTGCGCACCGTCGCTGATGCTGGGATCATAGCCAAGAAGGGAAAGATACTGGTAGTAGTTTTGGTAATATGTGTTGCGCGCGTTGCTGTAAAAGTACTGGAGATCGGCTACCGTGTAGCTCTCGCCCGCCACAGTGGCGGCGGTAGCGGACAAGTGGCGCCGGTCCTGGCTGGAGTTGAGACCATTCCAAACCAACAAGCCTGCGGCGGCAACGGCGCAGACCACGCCTACCACAGTATAGGCGGTTTTTTTCCGCTTGGCGACCGCTGCATCCGCCTGTTCCTTCAATTGCTTTTGGGTCAGGCCTTCCGCCATGGCGGCCTTCCGTTGCTGTTTCTTATCTGATGCGCTCATGCAAAGTTCAGTCCTCTCATTTTTATACCTGATTGCCGGACGCTCCGTCACGTTTGACAGAAAGGCCAGCGTATTTTGTTATTATACAAGAAAGCAACCATACTTGCAAGCCCCCAGAAATGAAAAAAAGAAAAAACCGTCCGTGGACAGTTTTTTCAATAAAATAATATAAATTCCCCCGCCTTGGCCGTGTGGACCCAATTAAAACCTGCACGTCTCCTTGCAGGTGGGTCGCCTCCGAGCCGCTTTACCGCTTCCAACTTCCGGCGCAAAGCCGGGAGGCCTGCGAACCGCGGCGCGAGTGGGGCGTCCCGTTTTATAAATGTGGGTTTAATATAAGCCCATCACGCACCAGGCAGGGGAGGAGCGCTTATTCTTCGCCGTTCTCCTCATCATCCTGGAATAGGTCCTCCATAAAACGGTCGTAGACCTCTTCCAGTTCTTCCTCACTATCCAAAGTGGAGAGTTGTTCCTCTCCGTCCACATCGATCACCTTTAAGATAATAAGGCCGGTATCCTCTTCATCGCCGGCCTCGTCTTCGCCGGTATCGGCAGGAAAAAAGGCCATGTAGACCTGCCCTTTATATTCTATGGTGTCCACATGCTCCAGTTCAAATTCACCGCCATCTTCATCGGTTACCGTAATGAAATCGGGTCCGAATTCCTCGCTCATATCCATGCCTCCTCTCAAGATCTGTTTGTGATCCTATTGTACCCCGTAAGGCGGGAAAAAGCAAGGTGGGCAAGAGCGAAATTTTTGGCGTAGGAGGGGACGTTTCATAAAATTGTAAGGATTATGGGGTGGACAAAAGCGGCCTTCGTGGTATAATGTACAAGCATTGGTATAAGCAACCACCTGATACGGAGGTGACGATATGGCAGAACAGAGCGCCAATCCTGCCGCGTCCAAACGAAAACGCCGTCGGCGTAGAAAAAGCATTATGCGGCGGGTGTTGACCACCCTCGGCACGCTACTGCTGGTCGGGATCATCACCTGCTCCTTTCTGGCCTGCTTCGCGGCGGTCTATATCAAAAATGTGATCCTGCCCCAAACGGAGCTGGATGTGGCTGATTATCCTATGAACCTGTCCAGCATGATCTATTATGTGGATCCGGTTACGGGAGAAGAGATAGAGTATGAGACCCTCCACGGCGATCAAAACCGGGTGTGGGTAGAGTATAACGAACTCCCCCAAAATCTGATCAATGCCTTGGTGGCCATTGAAGACCGGCGTTTTTATACCCACCATGGCGTGGATTGGATCCGGACGGCGAAAAGCGCCCTGACCACATTTACCGGCGGAAAAACGCAGGGCGGTTCAACCATCACGCAACAGCTGATCAAAAATCTGACCCAATATGACGACGTGACTGTCAAGCGAAAGGTCCTGGAAATATTTAAGGCCCTGGAGTTTGATAAAAAGTATTCCAAGAGCCAGACCTTGGAATGGTATCTGAATTACGTCTATTTTGGCCGTCGCTGCTATGGGGTATATACCGCATCCTATGCCTACTTTGGTAAAAATGTTTCAGAACTCAGTTTGGCGGAGTGTGCCAGCTTGATCGGCATTACAAATAATCCGTCTCTCTACGATCCCTATACCAACCCGGAAAACAACCTGGAGCGCCGGGGGATCGTGCTGGATGCTATGGCAAGGGATGGTTTTATTTCCAAAGAGCAGTGCGAGGCGGCCAAAGTGGAAAAGCTGGAATTTCACAGCGGCCGGAATGAAAACGGGCAGAATACCCTCTATAGCTGGTACACCGAACAGGTTATCACCGATGTGACCCGGGATCTGATGGACCAGTATGATTATTCCGAGCAGGTGGCCTCCGACCTGGTATATTCCGGCGGCTTGAAGATATACGCCTGTGTGGATACCAAAGTTCAGGCCATGGTAGACAGCATCTATTCCAATGCAGAAAATCTTCCCTATACTTCTCCTTCCGGTCAGCAGCTTCAG
The DNA here is from genome assembly GCA_947644625.1 of uncultured Pseudoflavonifractor sp. Taxonomy (GTDB): domain Bacteria; phylum Bacillota; class Clostridia; order Oscillospirales; family Oscillospiraceae; genus Vermiculatibacterium. The sequence goes on along the minus strand of CANRZY010000066.1, from coordinate 4,709 downwards.
TCCGCCATCACCGTTATCGATCCACAGGGCAATGTGGTAGCGTTGGCAGGTAAGATGGGGGAGAAGACCAGCGCGGATACCAGAGGCTATAATATGGCCACCCGTGCCCTCCGGCAGCCGGGCTCTTCCATCAAACCGCTGGCGGTCTATGCTCCCGCTCTGGAAATGGGGCTTATTACTCCCTATTCTGTGTTTGAGGACAGCGCCCCCATGCTTTTGGGGGACGAACCGTGGCCTTCCAATGTGAATCACAGGAATACCGGACAAATGACAGTGACAAAGGCGGTCACAGATTCCACCAATACGGTGGCGGTCCGGGTGCTTCAGCAGGTAACGCCGGCGGTGGCCTACGAGTATCTGTTGGACAAGTTTGGCATTGACCCCGACCATCTGGTGACAAGCAAGATCATCAAGGGGAAGGAGTATTCCGATATCGGATATTCACAGCTGGCCTTGGGCGGACTGACTACCGGCGTATCTACGCTGGATATGGCTGCGGCTTATTCTGTGTTCCCGCGCAATGGGGTCTATGTAGCTCCCAGGACCTATTCCAAAGTAGTGGACTCCAACGAAAAGGTGCTTTTGACCAAGGAATTGGTAGGAGAGCCGGTACTAAAGGAAAAAACAGTTTATTATATCAATGAAATGCTCAAAAATGTAGTGGCCCAGGGATCGGGCACCGCAGCCCAGCTGCCCGGAATGACGGTGGCTGGTAAGACAGGAACCACGAACTCATACAATGACCGGTGGTTTGTGGGATATACGCCATATTATACAGCCGCCGTATGGATAGGCTATCAGACGCCGGAAGGGATCAAAGGCCCCAGCACGCTGACTCCGGATCTATGGAAACGGGTCATGGAGCAGGTCCATGAAGGCCTGGAATACCGGGAATTTCCCGGTGTTGAGGGACTGGTTGCCCAAGAATATTGTATGGACACCGGACTTTTGGCCACCGAAGAGTGCCGCAGCGACATGCGTGGAAGCCGGGTAGCCACCGGATATTATTTCCCGGAGGATGCCCCTACCGAATACTGTCAGGCTCATGTAATGGTGGAGGTCTGTACTGCGGACCCCATCCTGAATGAAAGCGGGGAACCCACCGGACGATACCATCTGGCCGGAGAATTCTGCCCGGAGGTGGAACTGAACGAGGACGGAACGGACAGCCTGGGGAAGATCAGCGTATCTGTTCTGGATATCCAGCGGGAGTATATTGGGGATATCTATCCTGAAGACAATGGGTACTTTAAGGTTTCTCTGGAGTCCGAAGGGCCCTGTACGGTTCATACGGAGGAGATCCCGGATGATGAGCCGGAACCTTATGATCCAGCCTTATTTGACCCAACAAATCCGTCCACCTGGCCCACCAGGGAGCAGGATCCCAACTTTGATTCCAGAGATCCGACTACCTGGCCCACAGCGGGAGGACATTTGATCCGCCCAGGTCAAACGGACCCTGAACCGTCCGGAAGCCGTTTGCCTGTGGAAAGCGAAGCTCCTGGTTCTGGGACGACCCCAACGCCGGTATTTACACCGCCGGCCATACCTTCGTCTCCCCCTGGAGAAACCATGCCGGATGATGAGCCCGTGCCTCCGCCTATGTAATACAATATTTTCGAAAGAGCGTGCCGTGGCACGCTCTTTCGGTATTTTGGGCAAAAATGCACAGAGGATTTTCTCGGAAGTTGGACAATTTTTCGTTGCTTTTGTCGTTGCGTTTGCCAACCCGCTATGTTAAAATAGAACGCAGCACGAAAACAAATGGCTTTCCGTCGTGGACAGAAGAGGCAAAAGAGGTGGCTGATATAAAATGAGGAAACATCCCCAATATTATATCGTAGATGCCGAGGCGCTGCCAGATATTTTTCTGAAGGTTGCGGAAGCAAAGCGGCTGCTTGAAACCGGAGAAGCTCACACAGTAAACGAAGCTGCGGGACAGGTAGGGATCAGTCGCAGCGCGTTCTACAAATATAAGGACTCTGTACGGCCTTTTAACGATATGCTTAACGGCAGGATTATCAATGTGCAGATCCTGCTGAAAAACGAGCCGGGAGTTCTTTCGGCGGTGTTGAATCGTTTTGCCCAGTGCGGCGCCAATATCCTGACCATCAATCAGAGCATTCCCGCTGGAGGCGGAGCGGTGGTAAGCGTGGGTGCAGAGACCTCCGGGCTTGTGATGACGACGGAGGAGATGCTGGAGCAGGTAGCGGCGGAGGCAGGCGTTGTCCGCTGTGAGATCCTGGGCGGCTGAGAAAGACAGGGCCAAAGGGGCCCGGAAGGAGGATCATATGTCAAAGGTAGCGATCCTGGGGTTTGGAGTGGTAGGCTCCGGTGTGGCGGAGGTCCTGAAGCAAAACGGTCCCCACATTGATGAGAAGGTTCATTCTCCGGTGGAGTTGAAATATATTCTGGATGTTCGGGATTTTCCGGACAGTCCCTTTGCACCTCTCATTATTCATGATTTTTCCATCATTGAGCAGGATCCTGAGATAGATATCGTGGTAGAGACCATCGGAGGCGCAAAGATCGCCCGGGAATTTACCAGGAGGGCGCTGACGGCGGGAAAGAGCGTGGTTACCTCCAATAAAGAGTTGGTAGCCGCATGCGGCTATGAGCTGATGGAGCTGGCGCGGGAACATGGCGTAAGCTATCTTTATGAGGCCAGCGTCGGGGGCGGGATCCCCATCATCCGTCCGTTGAAGCAGTGCCTGGCAGCCAATGAGATCACCGAGATCTGCGGGATCCTCAACGGTACCACAAACTATATTCTGACCCGCATGATCCGGGCGGGGCTCAGTTTTGACGCAGCGCTGAAGGAGGCCCAGCAAAACGGCTATGCCGAGGCGGATCCCACCGCCGATGTAGAGGGACATGACGCCTGCCGGAAGATCTGTATTTTAGCTTCTCTGGCCTTCGGGATCCATATCTACCCCGAGCAGGTCCCAACCCAGGGGATCCGGGGCGTTTCTTTGGCGGACGTAGCCTATGCTGACTCCTGCGGACGAAAGATCAAGCTGCTGGGGCGGGCGATCCGGAGTACGGATGGCAAGATCCGGGCTTATGTCGCTCCCCACTTGGTAAACGGCGAGGATCCGCTGGCTGGGGTGGAGGATGTATTCAATGCTATTACCGTTCGGGGCAACGCCATCGGGGATGTGATGTTCTACGGACGGGGGGCAGGCAAGTTGCCCACAGCCTCCGCCGTGGTAGCCGATGTGATGGACGCCGCCCGGAACAAGGACCGGCCCAAATATCTGGATTGGGGGCCGGGGGGAGAGAACGTAACGCTTTCTCCCGAAGATGTGATAAGTCCGTGGTATGTCCGGGCGGAAAGCCCTGCGGAAGCCCTGCGTTCCGCCCTGGGTGAAGTGACCGTCCTGGCGAGAGCCGGAGCTCCGGCGGGAGAGGCTGCGGTACTGACTGGGGCAATGACCGGGCGGGAGCTGGAGACAAGACTTTCCCGGATCTCTGTTCACGCGGCCTTTCGGGTGCTGGAGGACTGACAGCGGAAACGGCGGCGGCATAAAATAGCACAGAACCTACAAGGGGGTACTTTTTTTCTATGGGACTTATCGTACAGAAATTTGGCGGGTCTTCCGTAGCGGACGCTGACCGGGTCCGAAACGTAGCTCGTATCATTACCGAGACATACAGGAGAGGCCACAGCGTGGTGGTGGTCCTTTCCGCCCAGGGTGACACCACCGACGATCTTATCGCCAAGGCGGCGGAGATCAACCCCAAAGCCTCCAAGCGGGAGATGGATATGCTGCTTTCCACCGGGGAGCAGATCTCCTGCGCCCTGTGCGCTATGGCGATTGAAGCCATGGGCTATCCAGTGGTCTCGCTCACCGGCTGGCAGGCGGGGGTCCAGACCAATTCAACCTATGGAAACGCCAAGATCAAGCGGGTCATGGCCGAGCGTATCCAGAATGAACTGGACCGGCGGAGCATTGTGATCGTTACCGGTTTTCAGGGGATCAACAAATATGGCGATGTTACTACCCTGGGCCGGGGCGGATCGGATACCTCGGCGGTTGCTTTGGCAGCCGCGCTGCACGCCGACCTGTGCCAGATATATACCGACGTGGACGGGGTCTATACGGCGGATCCCAGGCTGGTCCCCGGCGCGCAAAAGCTGGAGGAGATCACCTTCGATGAGATGCTGGAGCTGGCGACCCTGGGGGCCCAGGTGCTCCACAACCGCTCGGTGGAAATGGCAAAACGCTATAACGTGAATTTGGAAGTACTGTCCAGCTTCTCCGGACATCCGGGGACGAAAGTCAAGGAGGTTGTGAAAACCGTGGAAAAATCCCATGTCAGTGGTATCGCGAAGGATAAAAACGTGGCCCGGCTGGCCCTTGTGGGGCTGGAGGATGAGCCGGGCATTGCTTTCCGTATCTTCTCTCTGCTTGCCAAGGGCAAGATCAACGTGGATATCATTCTCCAATCCATCGGCCGGGAGGATAAGAAGGATATTAGCTTTACCGTTGCCAAGAGTGACACCGAGGCCGCCAAAAAGATCCTGGAGGAAAACCGGGAGTATATCGGCTTTGACCATATTGACGTCAATGATAGTATTGCTAAGGTCTCTATTGTAGGGGCGGGAATGATCAACAATCCCGGTGTGGCAGCCGGAATGTTTGAGGCCCTCTACAGTGCCGGTATCAATATCCACATGATCTCCACCAGCGAGATCAAGGTGTCTG
>CANRZY010000065.1 GCA_947644625.1 uncultured Pseudoflavonifractor sp. | reverse complement strand
AGGGTATATGCCTACCCAACTGGTATATCATAATATACTATGTTTTTCCAATTGTCAAAGGTCACATTTTTTGTCTCTGCCGGGAAAAGCGTTGTCCTGCAAAAAATGCCTCCGGGGACAGGATCTCTCCTGTACCCCGGAGGCATCTTTTCACTCCGCAATGTTTTGGCAGTACCGGGTCAAAATGGTGGCCACCTGGGCTCTTGTTGCGCTACCGGTAGGGGCGACGGTGCCGTCCCCCATTCCGGAGATGAGCCCTACTCCCACCGCCCAGGCCATGGGCTCCCTGGCATAGTCGGAGATGTCTCCCACGTCGGAGAACCCGTCCAGATTTCCCCGTGGGGCCGTGTCAGCCCCGGTCTTCTCCGCGTAGCGGTAAAGAATGGCCGCCAACTGCTCTCTGGTAATGCTGTTCTCCGGGCCAAAGGTCCCCTTCTCATTGCCGCCGTATCCGCTGACAATGCCGCTGGACAAAGCCCAATCCACCGCCGGAGCATAATATTTACTCCGGGACACATCAGAAAAATCGGAGACGTCCGCCTTGGGAGAGCCTTCCAGGCGGTGGAGAACCGTTACGATCATCCCCCGGGAGGTAACCTCATTCGGGGAGAAGGTAGACTCGGAGGTTCCAGTCATTATCCCCCGCTCGTAGACATAGTGGACGGCGTCATGGTACCAGTGATTTTCCAACACATCGGAGAAGGACATGGGAACATGGGTCAGCCCCGTCCACTGGAAGGAGGCGGTAACCTCCACATCGGCAGACGGCATATGGAAGGTGTAGCGGCCTCCTCCTACGTCGGTAAGGGCCATTTCCCGCCCACCGGAGGCTGTCACCTTCAGCTCCTTCAGACCATAGTTGTCCTGCGCCGTTACGGTAAGAGTCACCTTAGACCGGGGCTCCGCCCAATTGTAACGGGTGGTCACCTCTCCGTGGGCAGAGGAGGAGATCCGGACCCGGTATTCCTCCGTCTTCTGGTCGTCCTTGTCTCCGCCCTTATCCTCATCCCCACCTGTCTGGCTCTGCTCTGAGGCGGAGATCACCGCCCCGTTGGCCTGGGGCAGGTGCTTCAGCTCATGGCCCAGCAGGGTCACGGTCACTTCGGAGGGCATGGTAAAATCCTTTTCCAGCGTCAGCTTTCCCACCTCCAGGATCCCGCCGCTGTTCAGGGGCTCCTGAGAGGTCAGGTAAAGGACGATCCGGCTGCTTCTGTCGGAGGCGGAGACCCGGCATTCCGGGCTATAGGCGTCTGAGGCGGCAGGGACAAAGGACGCCTTCGCATGGTTTCCCTCCAGCGTCAGCTCCAGCTGCACCCCGTAGACGCTCTCCTCTCCCAACCCCCGCAGGGTCAGGGAAACGCTGTTTCCTCTCTTATCCCAGCTTAGCCGCAGTCCGGCGGCCTGGGCAGGCAGAACCAGGCCCATAAGCAGGCTCAGCGTCAGAAGGAGGGCCTTCCAGGTACGGTTTTTCATCAGCCCTGCCCTCCTTCCAGCACCACCGAGGGCAGATCCTCCTGGGTCCCGCCGGGGCTGTGGATCCAAAGGGTCTGGGCGGTAAGGCGCTTGGAGGAGGCGTCCTCAGGGTCGTCGGTGCGGTAAAGCTCCACCCGGATCTGAGCGGGAAGGAGATTGGTCACGTCACAGTGGGAGCCCTCTCCCTGAAGCTCGGCCTCCCGCTGGACGTCGGGAACAAAGAGGAAGAAGCCGTCGCTGATATCGCACACCGGGCCTTCGGTGGGGACCTCGGCAAAGAGGAGGGCATAGCCCGCCACCGTCCGCTCCACCACGGGAAGCTCGGTAAGCTCTCCATCCTCCCCCAGGGCGGTGCTTGTATACCGCCCCGTTACAGAAAGAATGTTATAGACCGGGTCGCCCCGATAGGTTCCCAGGATCACCAGCGTGTCCTTAGGAATGGTCTCCGAGATCTCGTTTCCGTTCTCATCCAGAGAGGTGTAATGATACTCCTCCGCCAGAAGACCCATGGTCCCTCCCTCCAGGAAGGCCACGTCGTCTCCGGGGTAGGTGATAAGGCGGATATTCTCCGTCCGAATGGCCTCCGGGATCCCGGTGACAGTCACCTGCTTGGCGTCGTAGGTCCAGATCCGGGTATCGGTGCTTTCTGCCTCCGGCATTTTAAAGTAGCTGACAAAGCTCTCCTTATCATCCACCGCCTGGTTCCGGTCCGGGTCAAAGCTGTCGGCAAGAGCAGTGGTGGTCTTCCCGGAAGCGTCGGTAACCGATACGGTGTAGTTACCGCCTCCGGCGGTCATGCCCAGGATCTTCAGCCCAGACACCGGGGTCTCCTGGTGAAGGTCGATAACCACCGCCCCGCCTTTTACCGAAATGTCGTATTCCGACGGATCTACCGTCTTATCATAGGCCACCCGGACCTCTCCGGCCTTGACCGTAGAACCCACCTTGTTCCCCATGACGTCATAGGCGATCACCTCATAGGCATAGGTACGGTGGTTACCGGAGCCAATGACGTCGGTATAGGTGATGTTGGATTGGTTCTTCGCCTCCACAAAGGCAATAGAGCTTTCGTTCCGGCGGATCTCATAGCCCTGGACCGTCCCCTTCAGCTCCGAAGCGTCTATGGTCAAAAGGACCTCGTTTTCCTTCCCCTGGGCCAGGGCGGCGGAGGCCGTCATGGTCCCGGTGACTCCGGTAGAGCCCGCCAGACGCTCCCGGCGGCTCTGATCGTTCAGATACCAAATAGCCCGGTTCTCCGGCTCATACTTGGCAAGGGCGGTCCGGGTCTCCTGGCTGAGGGTCATGCCCCAGCGGGTAAAGAACTCCGTCAAGTCCCGGCCCGCCACTCCGGCGGCGGTGAGGGCCACCTTATCGTCATAGCTTGCAGCCCCGGCGGTATAGGTCCCCGCTTTCCATGCCTTGAAAAAGCGGTTATAAAAATCGGTGGGGATCTCGTCGTCGTAGGCCAGGTGCAGCTGCCAGTACATACCCAACTGCACAAACACATCGTTGGAGGCTCCGGGCCAACCCTGGGCTACCTTGTCAAAAATACCCGCGTACTTTCCACTCTTTTCCAGACGGGAGGGCAAGGTCCCCTCCTTACCGTCATAGGTCTGGACCAGGATGGAGTATATGTTGTTGGTGGTCTCCGCCTTGCCCAGCTTGTCCATATTGTGACCGATCTCATGGGCAATGCCCCAGCCAAAGAGCTGGTTGGCTCCGGCGTTGGGAGCCAGAAGGGAGATGGGCCGCCCGGCGACCATGCCTCCGCAAGAGCCATAGCCAATGCCGATATGGTTCCCGGCGGCGTACATAAAGGCTCCGGTAAACATAGTCATGCAGCGGATATTCTGGCGCGATTGCATATCATTGTGCTCGTAGACCCCGTCGATCCCCTGGGTCTTCTTACAGATGGCCATGATATCTTCCCAGGCCAGGATGGCATTGTAGAGGGTCTCCACCTTCTCCTCCCGGCTTCCGGCGCCCAGAACACTCTTTACCGCCAGGGCGGGCAGGGACAGAAGGACTACCGGAGTCGATATCTCAGTCACATTGCGGAAGTCGCTGGTGGGACTTCCGATGGTCATACCACCCAGATAAGCCTCCAGCTCATCCACATAAGCGCCAATGGCTGTCCGGCGCTCTCCCTCCGCCATGGCGTACCAGTGGGACAGCTCCAGCAGGGGGATATCCCTTCCCCGCCGGATGTGGAGGCGGATATTCTCCCCCCTCTGTCCGGAATACGCGGCATAGAGGCTGCCGCCGTTATTGCCGGAACGGCTTCCGATCTGGGGAACCGTCAGGATGTTCCGTCCGTTTTCCAACTTGCCCAGACTGGCCAGCCACTGATTGGCCTCGGCATTGAACTGGCTGGCGTAGAGGTTTACCGTCTCCCCCTCGGGGATCCCTTCCACATATACGGTAAGCTCTGTTTTGGCTCCCGCGGTAACGCCCAAAGGCTGAAGCTCGCTTCCTCCCTGTCCGTATTTGGCCCCGTCCACGCCTGCGCTGCGGGAATCAAGACCTGTGAGGATCACGCCCTTACTCGACCCGGTCTCCAGCAGCTCCTGGGCCAGGGTAAGCTCATCGTCCATGGCTTCAAGCTCCAGGTAATAATTTCTCTCGTCCCCCTGAAGCCGCTGGCGAAGAGCGGCGACCTGCTCCTGGGTGACCCCTTCCGCCAGTTGGGTGTGAAGATCGTCGGCAAAGAGAGCGGCAATTTCTCCGGGAAGACTGTGAGCCGGATCATACTCCATGAACATCAGTTCGGAAAGGCTGACGGTCGTATAGCCCCTCTGCTCCACCGCCAGACTGATCTTTTTTACCTTTTCCACCGGACCAAAGGGCAGAACGCCAAAATTGGTAACAGCGGCATTCCCCCGAACGTTGGGCCAGGTATCTACATCCCGTCCTGTCCCTCCATTGTCCACTCCCCCCTTCTGGGGATCGGGGACCAGTAGGCGTCCGGCGGAGTTCAGATCCTCCCCCTCGCACCACACCTGGACGCTGTAGGCCCGAAGGTTGGCAGGATAGCCTCCGTCCAGCCGGGGCACCCAGATGGCCGCGTTCAGATCCACCGGCTCCCGGAAGGTAACTACCACATGCTCGTTGCGCCACCAGTTCTGGGCGGTCCAGGCGGTGCGGTAGTCGCCGTCGATCATACTCTGGGGCGTAAAGCTTCCGGAATGGTTCCCTGTATCTGCCAACCGGATATCGCTGATAAGGGCGTTGTCCAGGATCCCCTGGGTGGGGATCCCCTCAGGCCGCTCATATTTTACCGCCTTGGGGGTCCCCTCATAGAGGGCGGAACGGGGACCCTTGCCGATATCGTTGCCGGCCAGCACGTAGACTGAGTAGGTCACGTCGTTTTGGAGCCCCTGGATGGTGGTCCTTGTCTGGGTCAGGGCCTCTCCAGCCTGAAGCCATTCGGCAGCCCCCTTCTCCTGATAATAGACCTCGTAATAGGTGGCCGACTTGGCTTCCTTCCAGGATACGCCCAAGGCCGCGTCCATGGCGGTCACCTGGACCATGTCCACTTTGCCGGGAACGCTGGCGGGCATGGGAGTGGCCGTTTTCGGCTCGGAGGCCCTACCCTCCCAGCTCCCGTCAGTGGGGGTAACGGTAAAGACATAGGTGGTCAGATTTTCCAGCCCCGTTACTTTGGCCGTGGTCACATCAGTGTGAAGCTCCTTGACCTCCTTAGCGTCCTTCTGAGGCCAATAGAGAACTTTATAGCCCGACACATTGGGAAGCTGGTTCCACCGAAGGAACACCGTCTCGCTCCCCGGCTCCGCCTCCAGGCCCTTGACCATGCTGTTGGGGGCTACCGGAACCTCAGGGACAATATCCTTCAGGAACTGGATGGACTCTACCGCGGCAAAGTTGCCCCCCTCCGTCTTGGTGACGGTGATGGTTACCTTCTTCACCGGAACCCGGTTCCCCAGATTGACCGTAATAACATTGCTACCAAGGGTCCGGGAGGTGGCGTGGACCCCAGTGGGAGGCGTCAGATCAAAGGGCTGGGGCGGAAGGGTCTCCCCGGTCCTGGCGTCCTCCACCGTCACTGTACCCGCCAGAATAGCTCCCTCTCCCACAGGAGAAAGGATCTGTATCTCCTGGGCCATTACCTCAGAATCAAGAGGAAGAGGCAGTATGATATCCCCCCCCGTCTGGGAAGCGAGGGTCACCCCTGTGCCGCTGTTGCTCAAAAGGCCGCCCACACTGCCGGAGCGCACCTCCACGCCGCTGTTCTTCAGCTCCTTCTCCACAGCGGACACATCGGCGGGGATGGAAAGCAGAGCGGTGTCCCGAAGGATCGCTTCATCTCCCTGTGCGGCGATGAGCCGGTTTACATAGGCCAGATCTACAATATCAATGACCCCTTCTCCACTCAGGTCATACTGGCGCAGATCCTGGGACCGGGAGGAACCCAGGACGGCGGAGAGAGCCGCCCGGTCCTTCTCGTCCACCTTGCCGTCCCCTGTCACATCCCCCAGGGTAAAGGTAGCGTCGCCGGTGCCTACGATCATATGCTGAGAATAGGCATCCAGCTTCACCTTTTCGCTATAAGGCTTATAGCCCTTTCCGGTAAAGGACAGGGTATATTCTCCCCGGGGCAGGTCGGCAAAGGTAACCTCCAGAAATCCGGGCCAAAGCCCTCCCAGCAGTTCTCCGCCGTCCGTATTCTTAGCAATCACCTCTGCCTGGCCTCCGGCTACGGGGTAGGTCCCCTCCTCCGCCATGGGAACTGTGCCCAGGCTTCTGCCGTCCTTTAAAAGCTCCAGCTTGATCTCCCGGCGCTGGAGCTCATCCAGCCGCTGGGCATAATCTACCCGCACCACGGCGGTAACGCTCCCCGTTACACCGCTTTCCTCCCTGGCTGCCAGGGCTGGGGTATAGAGGGAGCACATCATGGACGCCGCTAGGAGCGCCGACAGCATCCGGGTCTTCGCTTTCTTTTGCATGATACAACTTCCTTTCCGCACTCCGCCGGAGCTCACCGGCGTACTGTCCCATTTTAGGGTTAACATAATTATAGCAAGCCCATTCTCTCTTGACAACAGGTTTTATTAAAATTTTTCCAAAAAAATACCGCCCATGGTAGTATGGGCGGTAGGAATGTACTATGGGGCAAGAGGAGGGGCTTACCCCTCCTCTATGGTCGTATCGGCGTTGTGTATTCAGCGCGCCGAGGGCGTCGCGCCCTACGAAAAAACGGCTCCATGGACGGTTTTCTCAGATCCTCTTCCAGGTGGTCCCTTCCTTGGTATCTACAAGCTCGATCCCCCTGGCTTTCAGCTCATCCCGGATCCGGTCCGCCTCCGGCCAGTTTTTGGCGGCTTTGGCCTGCGCCCGCTGGGCGATAAGGGCCTCGATCTCCTCGCTGTCCTCTCCGGCGGGAGCGGCCTCCTTCTCCAGCTGAACGGCGGCATGGTCCAAAAGCTCCAGGCCCAGAACCTCATCAAAGCTGGCGATGAGGGCGCGCTTGGTGGCGTCGTTTGTTTCCGCTTTCAATACGTCGTAAAGGGCGGTGACCGCCAGAGAGGTATTGAGGTCGTTGTCCAGCGCCTCCCGGAATTTTGCCCGGTAGCTCTCTGCCGCAGCCTCGTCCACCGTTCCCTCCGTTCCCAGGGCGGCCACCCTTCCGATCAGCTTTTCATAGGTGGCCCTGGCGTTGTCCAGGTTCTCCCAGGAGAAGGTCAGGGCCTTTCGGTAGTGGCTCTGAAGGCAGAAAAGCCGGTAGCACAGAGGGTCGTAGCCCTTCTCCTCCAAAAGGGAGACGGTGAGAAATTCTCCCTTGGACTTGGACATTTTTCCGCTGGTGGTATTCAGGTGGTGAACATGGAACCAGTGGGAGCACCAAGGGTGGCCCAGATAGCTCTCCGACTGGGCGATCTCGTTGGTGTGGTGGGGAAAGGCGTTATCCACACCGCCGCAGTGGAGGTCCAGATACTCCCCCAGATACTTCATGGAAATGCAGGAGCACTCGATATGCCAGCCGGGATAACCCACTCCCCAGGGAGAATCCCATTTCAGGGCCTGGTCTTCAAACTTGCTCTTGGTGAACCAGAGGACGAAATCGTTCTTATTGCGCTTATTGACGTCCTCCTCCACCCCCTCCCGGACGCCTGTGGCAAGGTCCTCGGCGTCATGGTCGTTGAACACATAGTATTTTTCCAGTCTGGAGGTATCAAAGTATACGTTTCCCCCGGCAAAGTAGGCATAGCCTGTATCCAAAAGCCGGGTAATGACCTCAATATACTCCGGGATCATCCCCGTGGCGGGCTGGACCACATCGGGGCATTTGATATTCAGCTTGCGGCAGTCTTCAAAAAAGGCGTCGGTATAAAATTGGGCAATATCCATCACCGTTTTGTGCTCCCGCTTGGCTCCCTTCACCATCTTGTCTTCCCCGGTATCCGCGTCGGAGGAGAGGTGGCCCACGTCGGTAATGTTCATCACCCGCCTGACCTCATACCCCTCCCACCGGAGGGCCTTTTCCAGCACGTCCTCCATGATGTAACTGCGAAGGTTCCCAATGTGGGCAAAGTGGTACACGGTGGGGCCGCAGGTATACATGGATACCTGCCCCGGCTCATGGGACCGGAACTCTTCCTTTTTGTGGGACAGGGAATTATAAAGCTGCATGGTATCTCCTCCAATTTCTGAGCGGAAACAAAAAACGCCCCATGCCCGTGGGCATGAGAGGCGTTTGTTACGCGGTTCCACTCTCGTTTTTCACTCAAAAGCCGATAACGGGGCCCAACCGGGAGGCGTTGCCCTCCCCGCTCCCGGACGCAATTCATCTCCGGCCGTCCCCAAGCCCGCTCTCAGCCGACGGCGGGCTCTTTCTGTGAGTCGGTCCCGAAAACTACTTTTTCCGTTCATAGCGCTTGTGTTTTCATCAGCAGTATATTATCATGGGAGACAAAAGGTGTCAAGGGGTGGGGTCCTTTCTGGGATAGGGCTCCTCCACATCGGTGAGTCCCGCCAGATAATCCATGCTGGTACCCAACGCCAGCGCGATCTTGCGGCACTGCTCAAAGCTGTAATATCGCTTTCCGCTTTCGATCTTGGAATAGTCGCTCTGGTCGATCCCGGTCAGCATCTGCATTTTGGTCTGCGTATACTGCCGCTTTTTCCGCAGGTCCTTCAATCTGGACATATCATCACCCAAAAACATCATGGCAAATTGACCTATTTATATCAGGGTGATATTGACCTATAATGTAGGAGAGGTGATCGACATGGATCCATACGAGGAATATCTGGCCAGACTGATCTCCCAAAAGCGGGAGGAGGGGCTGATCCCCGATCTGGGGCCTGACGCGGAAGCTGTCCTGGGGGATATGGTCACCCAGACCTTGGGCATTTTTGACGGCGTCCCCACAGGGGAGGCCGTGGCCGCTTTGCAAAAGCTTCGGGACCTTCTGAGGCAAATGGAGGAGGTTTCCGGAACGGAGAGCGGGCAATAGACTGGGCGGCTGTCAGCCGCCCTTGTATTTTTATAGGGGTAAATAGGAATTTATGGCGGGAGGTGCAAGCGGGCCGGTTTAGAACCGGCCCCTACGCAAGGAGTGCGATCGTAGGGGCGGGTTCCAAACC
>CANRZY010000064.1 GCA_947644625.1 uncultured Pseudoflavonifractor sp. | reverse complement strand
TTTTGCCTTTTTTCTTACCGCTGTAAAATCAATATCCATGCTTCCTCCTTACCCTTAGAGCCCATACCAGGACAGGATTTTCTTTACCTCATCAGGGCTAATTTCCTCATTTTTTTGGGCTCTTTCTACCTCATCAATGATCTTACTTATCTTCACTTCATCTTTAAAGCCCGTATCTTCAAGGCGGGATATTTCCCTCACCACCTTATCATATTGAGGACTGGGTTTTTCTTCTGCTTTCTCTTCCTTCGGGGTTACTGATACCACTTGTGGCTCCCGCTGCTTTTCCAGATGCCCGGTATCTACCCCCAGTTCCTTCAGCTTGGAAAGGTCTCCGTACTGGGCATACCAGTCCGCCACCTGCCGGGCAGCCTCTTCTCTCGTCAGGTTTTGCTGCCATGCGAACTCGTCCACCAGGGCCTGGGTCTCCTTCTCCGTGTACCCCAGAAGATCCGCCAGTCTTCCATACTGTCCTATCCCAGCCAGATACTCCGCCGATATCAGATCATTGTTATACTGGTCCTGCTCCCGCTGGTAGGCCTTTTCCTCCTCGTAGCGCCGGTCTGTCACCTTGTCCCGGTCCGCCCGGTACTCCCGGTCCTGCTGGTCGCTCCACGCCCCATAGGCAAAGTTTTTTTCCGTGTTGTACTGCCCCAGCCTGTCCTGGTACTTCCCATAGTTCATCTGCTCCAGGGCCAGCAGCATATTGAGGTCCGAGCGCATGTCCTGTCTCTCGTCCTGGTACATCTCATAGGCAAGCTGCCGTAGCTCCGGGATCTTATCCCCCAGGGCCGACATGTACTGGTTATAGCTCTGCTGGGCCGCCGATCCGGCGTAGGAGCTGGCAAGGCCCCCCGTACGGGCGGAGACCTGCCCCAAAGTATCCTCCATGGCCAGCTTCCCCTGGCGGGTATACTGCTCCTTATATTGCTGATAGCTGGGGTCCGTCTCCGGATCGTAGGAGAAGGGCTCCCGGCCCATGATCTTTTTGCTCATCTCGTCGATCAGCGTCTGGTACTGCTCCAAATACTCCGGGGCCTTCTCGTAGGAAAACTCTATCTTGCCTGAGTCTGTCCCCTGCCCCTGGACCTGCCCGCCCGTTTCCCCAGCGGATGGCTCCTTTCGGGGAGACCAAGCTCCGCTGTCCGAGTCAAATGTGGAGGTCTCTCCGGTGCGGGAGTCCAGGATCTTGTTGATCTCCACATTCTCGGCGTGATAGCCGTCCTTCTCCTCCTGTGTTCCCGCAGTATGCCATGCCTCCGAGTTCTGTTCCGCCAAACCCTTCAGCTCATCGTCTGTCATATTCCACAGTTCTCCTGTGCCTTTCATTATCCTTAAAACCTCCCTATTCTGTTTCCAGCCTCGACACCCGGCCCCTCAAGCTTGTCACTTCATATTCAAGATCCTTTGTCTTTTCTTCCAGATCCTCCACGCTCTTCTCCCCCTCCCCCAGCCGCTTTTCCACCTGCCGGGCAAAAAGCTCCAACCGCTCCTCCATATACCGGATATGCTCCCCCGGCTCCTCCGGGTGTTGGTATCTTCTTCCAAAAATCGCCAAACGTCGTTCCTCCTTGTTCCGTAGGGGCGGATATCATCCGCCCGTCGCAACGCTATTTCTTGCCGCGCTTTCCAATGAAGGGCCCTATCAGACTACGAAGCGGGCAGACCACAAGGCGGATCTAAGCCCTCCGATTCCGCAAAAATCCCGCCGGGGCGATGGGGCCGCCCCTCTGGTCTTTTCGCTCCACTCCGGGCTTAGCCCCCCTTGTCGCCCGCTTCTTCGCCCTTATCTCTCCGACCCCACCATAAACTCCCTCACAACGCTCCGCACCGTGCACGGCCCCTTTCCCCGCAACCTCAGTTCAAACTTATCGCACCGGTTAAAGGGGATCCGCATGGGGATCACGTCATGGCTCCTTCCCGCCACCGTGCCGCACTCCGTCCATGGCCCGTCGTCACAGCGTACCTCCGCCATGACCCAGCTCCCCTGGGGCAGCTCCAGCCGCAGCAGCAGCCGGGAGTACCGCTTTCTCCCCGCCGCCGTCTCATAGAAGGGGGCGAACCGTACCATCCACTCCTGCTCCGGATCCTCGCCCCCGCCGTCTATGAGCCACACCTTCCCGTCGCTCCCGGCAAAATACAGCCTGTTCCCCAGCCGGGCAAAGTCCCGCGCCCCGGTACCGTCCTCCCGCAGCCAAAGCCCCTTCCCCGGATCGTAAACCAGCAAATGGGACTTCTCCCCTTCCTTCGCGGAAAGGTAGTATTTCTCCCCGTCGCTCCCGGCGGTCCCCTCCGAAAGCCTCTTTTCTCCAAAGCCTCCCGATAAAAGCCGGGGCGTCCCCCCGGCATAGGCGTACACTCCCCGGTCCCCCAGGTAGTAAAGCACGTCGCTGATAACGGCCTGGCTCTTATCGCACCCCGCCTTCACCCCCGGCACGCCGTAGGTATGTACCTCGTAGTTGGCCGGATAGCTGCCCAACGCCTTGTGAAGACAGTCCTCCTTCCAGAAAAGAACTCCCTCGGAATACCCCGCGCACCCGGTAAAGGCCCCGTCGGTTCCCACCGCTACGGAGTAGCTGTCCGTAGAGGCCCCTTTGTTCACATAGAAGTTGGTGGGGTCTCCCAGGGCGGACGCCCAGATGGTATTCCCCCCGCACCCCCACAGCCGGTTCTGGCTCTCGCAGATAAACTCCAGCGGGGGGACCTTTCGTTCCAGCGTCACCGCCGTCCCCACCACCACCGATTCCGGAGGCGGCATTGGCTCCCCTTCCGACCCGGTCTCTCCCTCTACTCCTGCCGCCAGATCCGCCGTAAAAAGCCCGTCGGTAAACACAAGCCTCGTCTCCGTGACCTCCTCGATCACGGCGGCTTCCTTGTCAAACCTCCCCGCTCCTGTAATGGCGACGGCGTCCCCAGCCTTGAAGTGGTCCAGAAGGCTTCCGTTCTCAATGGGACACTCGTAGACCTCATACCAGAACTCAAAATACCCGTAGGCAAGCCGGAAGTCCTTCAGCAGCCCGTACCGGCTGGGATGGGGAACCGCGAAGTCGTCCTTCCCCCACCGGATATTTGGCAGGGAAGCTCCGTCCAGCTCAATGTACCTTCCAAATTTCTCGGCGTCGTACTGCCCCTCATAGTCTCCTCCCCAGACGGTCCGGAGACCGCCCCGGACCCAGCCCTCCTCTGTCCGGGACACGCTGCCAAAGACCCGGAACCAGGGGAAATCAAGCTGACTTCCCCCACTCCAGGAATCCCCCCACCAGGTTGGCTCCCCCTCCTTTTCCTTGGTATTGCCCTCTGGCATCACCAGGGGCCGCGTATCCGCGAAAATGCCATTGTCCGTAACGGTCACCGACCAGGGCGACAGCGTCGCCTTCGCCCCCATGGGCTTCACCCTGTTGTCCTCCAAATCAAGGTACACCATATCCGGCCAGACCACCAGCTTGGTGTTCACCACGGCAAACCGCTTCTCCCCCGCCGTTACTGTGCCCACCCTTTTCCCATCCAGCAACAGCTCCGTCCCCCGCACCGCCGCCAGCTTTCCATGGGCGGCAAGGGCGGTCACTCCATTCAGTCCCTCCGCCTGCGTCCGTTTCTTTCTCGTCGTCAAGCAGGGCCACCGCCGGAAGGACAGGTTCAGCCCATCCCGAAAGTCCCCCTCCCCCGGCCCATCCGACCAGTTGAGGCCCCCCATGGCCACGCTCTCCCTCTTCACCTTCTCCGGCTCATACCCGATCCTCGCCAGTCGCATTCCATCTCTCCTCTCCGTAGGACGCGACGTCGTCGGCAGAAACTCCGCTCCGCTCCATCCGGCTGTTGCCGGATATCCGCCCGCTCCGTTCTGCCTCCTCTCCCCACGAAAAGGCTTTGCCTTTCCGCGGGGCCCCCATTTGGGCGCGCCCTCCATTCTCTGCCCGTCATTGCGAGCCCGGCCAAAGGCCGGGCGTGGCAATCCGTCCCCATCCCGTCATACCTTCCAATTTTCACCCTTCTCCGGCCTGTGCTTTCTTCTCCACCTCGTCGGAAGAAACTCCGCTTTGCTCCATCCGGCTATCGCCGGATATCCGCCCGCTCCGTTCTTCCTCCTCTCCCCACATCGTCCTCACAAAGTCCACTCCGCTCCATCCGGCTTCGCCGGACGTCCGCTTCACTCCCTTGTTCGTCCTCTCCCCAACGGGCCTTTCGGCCCGCCGGGGGCCCCTTGAGGACCGCCTTTGCGGGGGCCCCTTTTTTCATAATACCCTCCAATTCTGTCCTGACCTTGGCCTATGTCCTCTCCTCCACCAGGCCTGGGCCTCCCCCAGCAACGCTTCATACGCCGCCCTGTCGTTGGCGTAAAGCCCCGTCTCCTGGTTGTAATAGTCGATCTTGCAGATAAGGTATAGCTGATATACCTCCTCATAGGGCCCCGTCAGCAGCAATACCGGATCCTCCTCCGGCCAGGGACAGGCCCTGGGGGAGACCCCCGCCATCTCCCCCAGCTGCCCTTCCAGCTCCCACACCCACCGTGCCTTCTGCTCCTCCCCCACCGTGTTCAGCCTTAAAGCGTCCGACCGAGCCATTACCTCACTGAGCCGCATTGCTCTTCCCTCACCTTCCTTGTCCCCACCAACCGGGCGATATATTGCAGATCCTCCACTGGAGCAGTGTAAAAGCCCTCGCTCCAAAGCCAGTGATCCTCATGCTCCCGCCTTCGGTATCGACCGCACAGGGGATCCCCCCACACCTTATCCCACCGCTCCTGATATCCTCCGTCCCGCTTCTCCATCCGGGATATAATGGCGTTCACCAGCTCCCCCCGCTCCTTGCCCTTCCCATCCCGGTCCGGTACAAAATAGTCCAAAGCGTGTTGGCTCCCAGCGGCGCATATCCGCGCCCCCTCCCGCCACAGGATCCCGCCCTCCTCCACAAGGCTTGTCCCATAGGGAAGGTTCACCGGCCCCTCCATCCCCAGAAACCGGGCCCGTTTCCGGGCAATGTAAGGCGTTCCCATCAGCCTTCCTCCGCTGCCTGTCCGTTCTCATCCGTAGGGCGCGACGCCCCCGGCGCGCCGCTCCCATCCGCAGGATGGAGCAGCCCCATAAGGCCGTCATACTCCGCCTGGCTCAGCTTCCCGGCAGCATAGAATACGTCGATCTTCTCCTCGATCCCTTCCGTCTGCTTCCTCTCGATCATTCTCTTCAAAGTCCGATACAGCATTTTCATTTCTCCTTTCTTTTGTCCGTCATTGCGAGGCCCCAACGGGGCCGTGGCAATCCGCCCCTATTCCACACCCAGCTCCATCAAAGTAAGCCTCAATTCCTGATCCACCATCATAGCGTCGGTATCCTCCGCCGCCTCAGAAAGCGCCTGAAGCTCCCGCCCTCCGTCCACCTCCGAGAGCAGCGCCGTCCCCGACGCTCCCTCCAGCTCCGACCCAAAGAGGGCATAGGGCGTCCCCCCGCAGGCGATCCCTGTTGCCTCCTCCGGGCAACACGGCACAAAGCACCCGTTGTCCGCCCTGGTAATGTAGTTGGGCCTCTCCGTCATAGCAAGGACGGCCCCAGTCTCATGGTTGATGATCCTATACATGGTTTTCCTCCTGTTACACGAAAAAAATTGGACTGATTCCAAGAGATCGGCTTCTATACCAAGTGCTCGAATCACTTTCTGGATGAAAACAGCACCAGCTATCTGTACCGCTTTGTCCTATGCTGCGGCTCCAATGCTCCGCCGTATCAAGCGAACTGTTGTGTCTGTATTTCACCTTGCTGTTGCCTGCCTTATAATAATCATATTGTGTCTGATAGCTCCCCTCATCATCTCTCCCGGCTCTGACCTCTCCGTAACATTCCTTCTCTGACATAAGAGACAGATAATCCACGCTTGATACGACCCCGCTGTTAACGGCGCTTTTGGCGCTGTATTTCATACAGGACTTCATGACCGAGCGCAGCTCGTTCGGCAGAGCAGCCATCAGACTTTTCTCCGTGGGAGCTGCCGGAGTTCCGTCATTTCCCAAAATTGAAGTCCTCATAATGCTCTCGTTCCACCCGCACGTATAGTTTCCGTTTATAGCGAACCCGGTTCCAGTGTAGGTGTTATAACACTGGTCACACAACGCGATATCCTTTTCATTTATCTTCCCCATCTGGAAGTGAATCCGGTTTGTCCCTTCCCGGCTGGAATTATGGTTAAATCCCAGAATAAAAACATCAATGGTCAAATTGGAAAACGTGGTTTCACCCACCGTTCCGTTGATGGTGATACTCTTCGTATCCCCCACATTCCACCAGTTGGCCCCCTGTCCGGCGTCTGACACCGCCCGGATCATAGCCCAGCTGTTATCGTTCAGCGTCCTGCTCGGCAGGATCACGCTGACGCCGCAGGTTTGGTTCCCCGGTGCGTTGTGGTTGGTCCCCGCCCCCACGCCGACAGTGATGATGGCGCTTCCGCTGGCCTTGGCCGTCACCGTCACCGTATTCCCGCTGACGGAGACCGTCGCCACATTGGTATTGCTGGAGGAGGCCGTAATGGCTCCCGTCCCCGCCCGTGTCACCGCAATGGTCCCGCTTGTGGCCGTATAGGACAGGGCCAGCGAACTCTTATTTAGCGTCAGGCTCCCCTCTGCCTTGCCAATGGTCCAATTCACCCATTTGCTCCCGGTGCTCCCATCGGCCCACTGGTAGTTTGCCTTGGGGGTAAAGCTGGCGGAGTATGTACCGGCGTTGGTCCCGCTGGTCGTTCCCCCGATGGTCAGCTTGGCGCTGTCACAATTGCTCCAGGCGGGCGACTGGGCCGATCCGGTATAGGTCCGGCTCCCCGACTGGCTGGGCGCCGCCACCGCCGCCCGGCCAATGGTCCAGTTGACTGTCTTGGCTCCCACGCTTCCGTCACTCCACTGATAATTGGCCTTTGGGGTAAAACTGGCCGTATAGCTCCCGGCATTGACGGCAGAGGTATCCCCGCCCATCTCCAGCTTCCCGGCGTCATACCCGCTCCACACCGGGCTTTGCGCCGCCCCGGTATAGGTCAGGCTCCCGGTCACACTGGGTACAACGGCCACCACCGCCCTTCCAACAGACCAGGAAACCGTTTTTTCCGCCACTGTCCCGTCCAACCATTGATAATTTGCCTTAGGTGTAAACCCAGCGGTATAATTCCCCGCGTTGGTTCCGTCGGTATCTCCGCTGATCTCCAGCTTTTCGGCGTCATAGTCCGTCCACACCGGTCTCTGGACCTCCCCTGTATAGACAAGGCTCCCGGTCACACTGGGTACAGCGGCCACCACCGCCCGCCCGATGGACCACTTCACCGTCCTTGGCTCCACGCTCTCATCGCTCCATACATAATCCCCCTTGGGCGTAAAAACCGCCTCATACTCCCCGGCGTTGACAGCAAAGGTAGCCCCGCTGATCTCCAGCTTTTCCGGGTCGAAGGCTCCCCAAACCGGACTCTGCTCCTCCCCGGTAAAGGTCAGCGCCGCCGTCTGGTAAGGCAGCGTATCAATGACATATGCCACCCGCTGCACCGCCTTCATCGCCCGCTCCGCCGTCTCCCTGGCCTCTACCAGCACTTTGGCCGGAAATTTCTTCATCTGCTCATTATCGGCAGAGTCGATCACAGGAATATAATCCCCCTCCTGGGGTTCCTGCTTTACCTCCGCCCCGCTCTCCACATTCCCCAGCCGGGTAACGGGAAAATCAATGGTATCCTCTCCCCCGTCCCGGCCCTGCAATACAATATCCCGCTCCTTGATCGGCATGTATCCTTTCCTCCTGTCTTTTAAATGGGGGGCGGGGGACCCTCCCCCGCCCCCAGGTTTTCCCGCGCCTTGCGGGAGGGGCAAGCCCCTCCCCTACGATTTTAATGAAGACCACCCCACCCAAGCGGGGTCCGTAGGGGCGACCTTTATGGTCGCCCAGCCCTTGCCCTTGCCCTTGCCCTGCCCTGCCCTGCCCTGCCCGTCATTGCGAGGGCCGAAGGCCCGTGGCAATCCGTTCTCCTTACGCCTTCGGCGCCGCCTCCTGACCGACCACCCGGACAAACATTTCCCCATCCTTCATGTCTTCCGGGACCTCAGTACCATACCGTACCCCCCGGAGCCCATCCAGCCGGGCCTTGTCCTCCTTGCTCATCAGACCGTTGGCCTCGGCGGTGGCAACCGTGGCCTCCGCCTTGGCGTCCCAGGCCGCCTTCTCCGCCTCCGTGACAGCGGCCATGCCCTCCAGCTTGGCCTTCAGCGCGTCGGTGAAGTCGTTGGCGGAAAGGCCCTTCCCCTCCTCCTTGTCCACCTTCCCGCCAATGGCGGAGGTAAGGGCGTCGGACACGTCCTGGTGAGAGGAAATGTAATCCGCGATCTCCTTCAACGTGTCGTAGGTCTCAGGAGCTCCGCCGATCAGCTCGTCGATAGCCGCGCTGATCTTGCTGTCCACATTGTCCCCGCTGGGCAGGGCCTTCAGTGCCGCCACAATATCCCCCAGCGCCGCCGCCAGAGTCTTTTCCACCCCGTCGTACGTTACCGTCACATGCTCCCCGGTACTCTTGGCAATGATATCCTCCAGTACCCCGTTCAGCTTGATCTTCTCCAGAATGTTCTTTACGTTAGCCATAATTCAATTCCTCCTGTTTTTTATAAGTTGTTTTGTTTTTGTAGGGGCGGCCTTTATGGTCGCCCTCACTCCTCTCTCCTCACGATCAACGTCCCATTTCCGCTCACCTCCTCCTCGGTCTCCAGATTCACCGCGTCATACTCCTTCCCGCTGACCACCGCGGAAAGATACGCCCTGCCGGTGTACTCCTCCACCTCCAGGACGACGCTCCTCTCCCCTCCTTCCTCTCCTCCCTCTTCCAGCCCGTAGCCCGGCCTCCAGCTCTCCCGGAGCCTCTCCCCCGCCACATACCCGATCCGGGGGAAAACTCCCTCGTGGGCCAGGGGATCGGCGTTGTGGGCCTTTACATACCCCTTGGCCTCCCTCCGGGTAGCCACATCTCCCCCGGAAAGATCCCGCGCCGTCTCCGCCCACTCCTGGGCCTTCTTCTCCGCCGCCTCCGCCCCCAGCCGGGCCTGTACCGCCCTCTCCTGGGCCGTCTCCGCCCCGGCCTGAGCCTTCTCCGCCGCCTGTCTGGCCTCCTGGGCCGCCCGGCTGTCCACCCCGGTCTCCTCCCGGAGCCTCCGGACCTCCGCGCCCAGCTCCTTGACCTCCTCCTGCTCCTCCCGGATCTCCCCCTGCTCCATCCGGATCCATTGCAGCACCAACACCGCCTCGTCCCGCGCCTCCTGGGACTCCTTCTGGGCCGTCTGGGCCTCCGACCGGAAGAGCTGGGCGTGATCCCTTGCCTCCTCCGCCCCGGCCCTGGCGTCCTGGGCCAACACCCTCTCGATCCACGCCTGGGTCCGGCACTCCTGGGCCGTCTCCTTGGCCTCCAGGGCCGCGTCTCTCGCCGCCTCCGCCCTGTCCCTTGCCTCTCTGGCGGCCTCACGGGCGGCAAGGGCCTCGTCCCGGTATCC
>CANRZY010000063.1 GCA_947644625.1 uncultured Pseudoflavonifractor sp. | reverse complement strand
ATAACAATACCAGCATCCGCCTTGTTGGCTATGGCGAGAAAGGCCACGGCAGGAGTGGGAATCACTCCCAGATGCAGAACGTCCGCTCCTGCGGAGCACAGTCCGGCGATCAGCGCTCCCTCCAGCAGATCGGAAGATATCCGGGTATCCTTCCCGATGGCGACAAGCGGCTTTTTCTTTCCGGCATCCTGCGCCAGCACCTGGGCAGCGGCACACCCCACTTCAAAAGCCAGATCGGCGTTCAACGTTTCATTTACAACGCCTCGAATACCGTCGGTTCCAAACAATTTTCCCATAATCGTCACAGCCCCTTCCGTTTTCATATATTAAAAGGTCATTTGCTCCATACCCAAAAACCGGATTCCCAAGTGATCGTAAGCCTTTGACGTTACGCACCGCCCCCGGGGCGTCCTGGTAAGAAAACCAAGCTGCATCAGATAGGGCTCATATACATCCTCCAGAGTCACAGCCTCCTCGTTGATAGTGGCCGCCAGAGTTTCCAATCCCACAGGTCCGCCCCGATAATTCTCAATAATGCTGGTAAGCATTCTTCTGTCTACAGCGTCCAGCCCCAAATGGTCTACCTCCAGCGCCGACAAGGCTTCGTCCGCCACATTCCGGGTGATGACTCCCCCGGCCCTTACCTGAGCGAAATCCCGAACTCTGCGAAGCATACGGTTGGCGATCCGGGGCGTTCCCCGACTCCGGCAGGCGATCTCCATAGCGCCCTCCCCCTCAATGGGGACATCCAGGATCCCGGCCGAGCGCGCCACGATCTTTGCCAGTTCCTCCGGCGTGTAGAGTTCCAGCCGCAGGGTAACGCCGAACCGGTCCCGAAGCGGGGCGGAGAGCTGCCCAGCCCGTGTGGTGGCCCCGATCAAAGTGAACTTGGGCAGATCCAACCGGATGGAGTTGGCGGAGGGCCCCTTCCCGATAATGATATCGATGGCGTAATCTTCCATGGCGGGATAGAGAATCTCCTCCACCTGCCGGTTGAGCCGGTGGATCTCATCTACAAAAAGAATGTCATTTTCATTCAGGTTGGTCAGGAGCGCGGCCAGGTCTCCCGGCTTTTCAATGGCCGGACCGGAGGTAATGCGGATGTTGACCCCCATCTCTCCGGCAATGATCCCCGCCAGGGTAGTCTTTCCCAGACCCGGAGGTCCATGGAGCAACACATGGTCCAAGGGCTCCTGCCGCATCTTGGCAGCCTGGATAAAGACCTCCAGATTCCCTTTGGCCTTCTCCTGGCCGATGTATTCCGCCAGAGTTTTGGGGCGAAGAGACCCCTCATTCTCGTCCTCGCGCAAAAGAGAGGTGGCTACCAACGGCTCCTCCGTTTCAAAACCATTCTCAGAAAAATCAATACTCAAAGGCTCACATCCTTCTTATGCTGCTGATAAAATTCCCACTCAGTTCAACTCCGATATGAGTTCCACTACTTTTTCCAGGAAAGCCTCTTCTCCCCAGGTATTGATCTTGACAAACATAGCCTGGCTGCCTCCGGAGGTAATGGCAGAAAGAAACAACTCGTCGCCCCTCCCCATCAGGGTTAGATTCAAACTTACCCGGTTGCTCCCGGCATAGCTGAAGCGTTCGTATACCCGGACGGCACAGCGGACCTCACCGGCGGCATAGTCGCTGCCGTTCTCATAGGAGGCAGAAGCGCTGCCCTCCAGTATCTCATCATGGAGATAGGACAAAATTCTGTCAAAATCTCCTGTCAACCGGCACTCGTATTTCGCCATTCTATTTCACCATCTTTTTCAGCGCCAGCTTGATGATCTGCTCCAGAGGCAGGCTTTCCATATCGATCCCCTTCAGGGCGAGACCAATCTCGCTCTGGGAGTATCCCAACACCGCCAAAGCCGCGGATGCCTCGCTTACCTTGTTCTCCGGAATCAACGTGATCCCGCTGCCGCCGTATGCTTCCCCGGACACGCCGCCAAGCTGCCCCTTGGCCAGCTTATCCTTCAGCTCCAAAATGATCCGCTGAGCAATCTTTTTCCCAATGCCGGGAGCCGTGGTCAACGCCTTTTCATCCCCGGTAATAATGGACATGGCAAGCCGCTCCGGAGGGGCTGAGGACAGAATGGACAACGCAGCCTTGGGCCCTACGCCTGAAACGCCGATCAGCAGCTCAAAGCATTTCAGTTCCTCCTCGGTGGCAAAACCATAAAGTTCCATAGCGTCCTCCCGGACGTTGAGATAGGTATAGAGCTTTCCCGGCTTTCCCACCGTCAGAGCCCCAAGGGTCACGTTGGTGGTCCGGCAGGCGTAGCCCACCCCGCCGCAGTCAACGACCGCAAGATAAGGAGCGATGTGGGCTACCGTTCCACTTACATAATAAAACATAGATTTCCTCCTATTTGCTGGGATGCTTTACCGCGTACCGTCCACTTCCCGGCCGGGCGGCATCAGGACTCTGAAGTCTGGAGGTATAGGATCTGGCATGACACAGAGCGATCGCTACCGCGTCGGCGGCGTCATCCGGTTTGGGAACGGCCTTTAAATTCAAAAGCCGCTTTACCATGTCCATCATCTGCCGCTTTTCCGCTTTGCCGTAGCCGGTAATGGCCAGCTTTACCTCAGAGGGACTGTACTCATATATGGGTACGCCCGCCCGCTCCGCCGAGGCCAGGATCACTCCCCGTGCCTGGGCCACACCGATACCGGTAGTCACATTGTTGTTGAAGAACAACTCCTCAATGGCCATGGCGTCCGGGTGAAAGGTATCCAGGAGCTGGGCCATGTCATTTTCGATCTGTAAAAGTCGGGTAGGTAGCGGAAGTCCCGCCTGGGTAGTGATGGCTCCGCAAGACAAAAGCGCCTGCTTTCCCGGTCCGGAGTTGAGCAGTCCAAAGCCGACAATGGCAAAGCCGGGGTCGATCCCCAAAATGATCATATGTCCCCATCCCTCCCTGCCATAGATAATTTATTGTATCATTTCCCGTGCGTATGCGCAACAAAAACAACAACGCCGCAAGGATATTTTTCCTTACGGCGCTTTCGTTTTTTGAAAAAGGATGCGGTCTCTGAGCCTTTGACCGTCTTCGTAGATAGGATGGTCATAATTGCATATGAAGTATTCTTTTTCCCGTCCAATTTCAAGGAATCCAAGCGCCTGATAAAAACCGATGGTGGAGGGACTGTCTCCTGTCCCAAGGTAAAGAGTCTCCAGGTCGGGATAATAGCGCCATACAAACTCCGTCAAAGCTCGTCCAACCCCCTGTCGTCGGTATTGTGGGGTCACGGCGATGTTTTGCAGCTCATAGCGCCCTACCCCCTCCCGCGTCACGACGCATACGGCAATAACCCTGCCGTCCTGCTCCCAAGCGAACAGATCTCCCCGGTCCAGGTATCCGGCGATCAGAGTTTCCTGCTCATCCCCCAGCAGTAAAAGCGGCAAGTATTTTTGCTTGCCGCTCTCTACCAAGCGGATCTGCCTTTCAGCTTTCATGGTCAGAGGTATGGAACTGCTTCAAATTGCCGATCTTCATACTGCGGCGGTCCAGTTCCTCCATAACGGCAGTCAGCGGAATATTCTGCTCCGCCATCATTACCATCAGGTGGTAGATAAGATCGGAGATCTCTCCCACCGTATCCTCCTGAATGCTGTTTTTGGCGGCAATTATGGTTTCGGCGCACTCCTCGCCCACCTTTTTCAGGATCTTATCCAGCCCTTTATCAAAAAGATAGCAGGTATAGGAGCCTTCCTGAGGGGTGGCGCGGCGGTCCAGGATCACCCTGTATAGCTGCTGCAAGGTATCATTCATGTTCATTTTCCTCCCAAATGGTGTTAAAAAAGCAGGAATTCGCCCCTGTGTGGCAGGTTGGCCCCTCCGGGTCGCAAAGGTAGAGCAGCGTGTCGGTATCGCAGTCGGTGATCATTTTCTTCACATGGAGAAAATGGCCGGAGCTTTCCCCTTTGTTCCAGAGCTTCCCCCGGCTTCGGGACCAGAACCACGCTGTTTTTGTCTTCCTGGTCAGCTCTACAGCCTCCCGGTTGGTAAAGCCCAGCATCAGCACTTCTCCGGTCTTATCATGCTGGATAATGACCGGGATCAGATCGGACTTTTGAAAAAGCCGCTCCAAATCAAACATGGCGCTCCCTCCCTATCTGACCGGAATGTCCAGGCCGCGCAAATATTCTTTGACCTGAGGAATACTGAGCTCCCCGAAATGGAACAAAGACGCCGCCAGTGCCGCGTCACAACCCGTTCTTTCAAATACCTGTGCAAAATGCTCCAATTTTCCGCACCCACCAGAGGCAATGACGGGAATGGATACTGCCTGGGTAACCGCCTTGGTCAGTGAAAGGTCAAACCCAGCCTTTATTCCGTCGGCATCCATGGAGGTAAGAAGGATTTCTCCTGCACCCAACCGTTGTCCCTCCCTGGCCCACTCTACCGCGCCCAACCCGGTAGGGCTCCGGCCGCCGGCGGTGACTACCTCCCAGGTACCATTCTCCCTGCTTCTGGCGTCAATGGCCAGCACCACGCATTGGGAGCCAAAGCGTTCCGCCGCCCTGGCAATCAGCGTGGGATCCTTGACCGCAGCGGAATTGACGGAGATCTTGTCCGCTCCCGCCCGGAGAAGCCGCTGAAAATCATTCAGGCTACGGATCCCGCCGCCCACCGTAAGGGGAACAAAAACCTGTGCGGCAGTCCGTTCTACCACATCGGCAACTGTATCTCTGGCGTCGCTGGTGGCGGTAATATCCAGAAAAACGATCTCGTCAGCCCCCTGGTCGGAATAATACTTAGCCAGCTCCACCGGGTCTCCAGCGTCCCGGATATTGACGAAATTGACCCCCTTCACCACCCGGCCATCCCGTACATCCAGACAGGGAACGATGCGTTTTGCCAGCATCAGCCCACCTCCCGTACCGCCTGGGCCAGATCCACTGTTCCGGCGTAATAGGCTTTTCCGATGATGGCGCCGTAGAGGCCCATAGACGCCAATTCCCGCAGATCCTGATTATCGGAGACTCCGCCGGAGGCGATGATCTGCCCGGAATAACTTTTTTGCAGTTCCCGCAACCGTTCATAGGAAGGACCAGAAAGCATTCCGTCTGTGGCAATATCTGTAAAGACAATAGTCTTTACGCTGATTTCTTCCATTTTTCGGACAAAATCCAGGTAGTTGAGCCCTGAGGACCGCTCCCAACCTGCCGTTCTGACGATACCATCCAGGGTATCGACGCCCACGGCGATCCTCTCTCCGTATCGGGCCGCCGCCTCTTCCACCAATTCCGGATCACTGACGGCAGCAGAGCCAATGACTGCTCTTGCCACTCCGAGAGAAAATACCGCCTCCAAATCAGCCATGGAACGGATCCCACCCCCCAACTCCACCTTTAATCCGGAGGTCCTTGCTACCTGAGCCACAATGGCAGCGTTTTTTCTCTTTCCGTCTCTGGCCCCGTCCAGATCCACCATATGGATCCACCGTGCCCCGGCGGCGGCAAAGGCGGCTGCTGTGTCAGCGGCGCTATCCGCTACCTGATGGGCCGTATCAAAGGCCCCCTTCTGCAAACGGACGCATTTCCCGTCCTTCAAGTCAATGGCAGGCAATAAGATCATCGGTTCAGCTCTCCAAAATTTCGTAAAATTTTAAGTCCTGTCTCTCCGCTTTTCTCCGGGTGGAATTGGCAGCCAAACACATTTCCACGACCCACCGCCGCAACGACGGAGGCCCCGTAGTCAGTCCGGGCGGTGACATATCTCTCCTCGGCAGCGTAGGCGCAGAAGGAATGAACAAAGTAGACCATTTCCCCATCCCCCAACCCACGAAATACAGGACTGTCATTCTGAAAGCTCAGGCTGTTCCAGCCGATATGGGGCAATTTAAAGCCGGTCTCGATACGTCCCACCTGGCCAGGGATCAAGCCCAGTCCGACGCAGGGCCGCACCTCATGGCCCAGGTCGAAAAGAAGCTGCATCCCCAGGCAGATCCCTAAAATAGGCTTCTTTTCCGCCTGAAGAAGGAGCTCCCGATCCAGCCCCGTTCCACGTAGCTTTTCCGCCGCGTCGGGAAAAGCGCCTACCCCCGGCAGGATAATGGCGTCAGCCCTCTCCAGTTCATCCTTTTCACCGGCAATACAGGTACGCAGCCCCAGATATTTCATGGCGTTGGCTACACTTTTCAAGTTGCCCGCTCCATAGTCCACAATTGCGGTATACCCCATCACAGCACGCCCTTTGTGGAGGTGACGCCCGTCCCCACCACCTGTACCGCATCCCGGACGGCCACCCCCAAGGCTTTGAACATAGCCTCTGTCATGTGGTGGGCGTTTTTCCCGGAAAGAGCCTTAAGGTGAAGGGTCAGCCCGCTGTTAACAGCAAATGCCCGCATAAACTCTTCCGTAAGGCAGGCGTCATAGGTCCCGATCATGCCCTGGGGCATTTCGGCGTCAAAGGCCAGGAAGGGGCGGTTGGAAAAGTCAAGAACGGCAAGACACAGGGCCTCATCCATGGGGATATAGGCCGAAGCAAACCGTCGGATCCCCTTTCGGTCTCCCAGCGCTTCCTTGACCGCTGTTCCCAGACAGATCCCCACATCCTCTACCGTGTGGTGTCCATCCACCTCCAGGTCTCCTTGTGCCTTCAACTGGAGTCCCAGGCCACCGTAAAAGGCGAAGGCATTGAGCATGTGGTCAAAAAAACCGATCCCTGTCTGAATATCGGTCTCTCCCCCATCCAGAGACAGCGTCAGTGAGATCCGGGTCTCCTTGGTATTCCGTTCCATAGCGGCAGTACGGATCATGGCGGCATCCTCCTTATTCAAAACGGACCTCAATGGAATTGGCGTGAGCGGTAAGCTTCTCGCTTCGGGCAAGGGCGATGATCTGGTCTCTTACTGGTTCCAGAGTTGCCCTGTCATACTCGATCACACTCATGGTCTTGATAAAATTTGTCACCGACAATGGCGAGAAAAACCGTGCGGTACCAGAGGTGGGTAATACGTGATTAGGCCCCGCCAAATAGTCTCCCAGGGGTTCCGGAGACCAACTCCCCAAGAATACAGCCCCGGCATTTTTGATATTGGGCAACAATGCCTCCGGCTCCTTTGTCACCAGTTCCAAGTGTTCCGGGGCGATCTCGTTAGCCAGCGCCAGGATCCGCTCCATATCAGGGCAGACGATAGCGCAGCCAAAATCCCGCACAGAACACTCCATGATCTCGGAACGCTCCAGATATCCGGTTTGGCGGATCATTTCAGCGTCCACCGCCTGGGCCAACGTCTCACTGGTGGTAAGTAGAACGGCGGAGGCCAGCTTGTCATGCTCCGCCTGAGAGAGAAGATCGGCAGCTACAAATTTCGCGTTGGCAGTCTCATCCGCCACCACCAGCACCTCAGAGGGCCCCGCCACCATGTCGATGTCCAGCGTACCATAGGCCATACGCTTGGCGGCGGCAACGTAGGCGTTGCCGGGCCCCACCAGCTTGTCCACTTTAGGTATAAAGCCTGCCCCGCATGTAAGAGCCGCCACCGCTTGGGCGCCGCCTACCGCAATGACCCGGTCCACCCCCGCGATCTTTGCCGCAGCCAGCACCGCATCGTTCAAATTATCGGTGGGCGGAGTGACCATAACGATCTCCTCTACCCCCGCGACCTTGGCTGGCACCGCGTTCATCAGCACCGAGGAGGGGTAGGCTGCCGTGCCTCCAGGGACATAAACGCCTACCCTTGTCAGCCCCCGAACTATCCTTCCCACCTTCCCGCCATCGGGAGAGGTCCAATATCCGCTCTCAGGCATCAGCTTCTCATTGTAAGCCCGGATATTGGCTGCGGCACGCTCCAGAGCCAGTATCAATTCTCTGGGACAGCGCTTATAGGCTTCTTCCAGCTTTTCCTGGGAAATCTCGTAGGGAACCTTATGATCAAACTGAAGACTATACTCCTCAACCGCCGAAAACCCTTTTTCCTTTACAGTGTCCATTATAACCTGAACAGCCGTCTCAATGATCCTATTGGCCGATGATGCCCTATCCCGCATGGCATCAATGACCTTTTTTTCTCTTTCGCCGTCGGCAAAAACGATATTCAGCATGATGAACTCTCCATTCCCATCTGGCATTTTTCAATAAAATCCAGGATCTCCGCCTTCTTCAGCTTCATGGCAGCAGTATTGACAATAAGCCGGGCGGATACGGGGGCCACATCCTCAATGGGGATCAGCCCGTTCTCACGCAGGGTAGCTCCGGTCTCCACAATATCTACGATGGCGTCAGCCAGCTCCAGGATCGGGGCCAGCTCCACCGAGCCCTCGATCTTAATGATCTCGACATCCATCCCCTTGTCCTCAAAGAACTTTCGGGCCACATGGGGGTATTTGGTGGCAATCCTGCGGGTCCGATAGGTACCGAAGAAATCCGTTCCCTCTTTTACCGCAAGGGCAAAGCGGCATTTCCCAAAGCCTAGGTCCAGCACCTCATAAAAGGGGCTGTTCCCCCGCTCCAGAATGGTGTCTTTCCCCACTACACCCAAATCGCAAACTCCATGCTCCACATATGTAATAACATCGGGGGCCTTGGCCAACACCGCGTCCAAGGGATAATTCGGTAGACTGTGGACCAGCCGCCGTCCCGGAGCCTTTACCGGGGAACAGTCCAGCCCCGCACGCTCCATGAGCTCTACGGTCTTGTCCTGAAGTCTGCCTTTGGTAAGGGCCAGCCGAAGTCTGGTGTTGAATGCCTGTACAGGAAATTCCCTTGCCACAAGATCCACATCTACGGCAAAGCCTATGGCCGGCGCCGGTCGGCCAAACGCTCCCAGCAGATTGTCATACCGCCCACCGGAAAGAACAGGCGCGCCTGCTCCCTGGGCATACCCCCGAAATACTACACCGGTATAATAATCGATCTGGTGGACCAGCCCTAAATCAAAACGGATCGCCTCGCCGCACCCAACTCTCTCCAACGCCTCATAGAGTTCCCGTAAATAGCATAGTTCAGGACGGGAGCCCACCAGACTTTCCGCCTCCTCCAGGACTTCCTTTCCCCCAAAAAGCTGGGAGAGACGTGCCAGCAGAGCGTAGGCGGAACGATCCTCGTAGGGATGCAAAAATTCTTTCAGGGCTGCGAAATGTTTTCCCTCAATGAGCTTCCGAGCCTCCTCCGCCTGCGTTTCCGGCATCTCCATCTGGTTTGCCAGCTCCCGAAACAAAGCCGCATGCCCCAGCTCAATATGAAATCCCTCTGGACAAACAGCTTTTAAGGCCTCCACGGCCAGAGTAACCGCCTCCACATCAGCCTCTATTCCTCCTGCCCCCAAAAGCTCGATCCCGCATTGAGGGATTTCACTGCTTCCGCCCTGGTGGGCGGCGCCGGAACGAAATACGGTTTCATTGTAATAAAGTCTCTGTGGCAGGGGTGAAGCCTTCAGCTTGGTCGCCGCCACCCGGGCGATGGGAGTGGTACAGTCGGGCCGCATCACCATCAGCTTTCCCGACCGGTCCACGATCTTTAGCATGGCCTCCTGAGGAATGGGGTTTCCGGACTGGAGAAACAGGTCATAATACTCCACCTCCGGAGTACTGATCTCCGCATAGCCGTTTCTTTCAAAAAGGCAGGTCAACTCGCCCTGCGCGCGGCGCAGGGCTCCGCACTGAGCAAACAGCCGGTCCTGAGTCCCTTCCGGCGTGGCAATCATATTCATATATAACAGCCCCTCACTTTTGCGCTTTACCACGCTAATATACTACATCGCTCTTTTTTTGTCAATAGGAAAAAGAGACGGAAGGAAGTCCCTCCGCCTCTTTTGATGTATTTTCTTTAGCCCCGAAGCTCAATATCACTGAAAAACTTGTCGTGAGTGACCTGGACCGCCCGGTCCGCATCTTCCAGATCCACCAAAACAGACACCTTGATCTCGCTGGTGGAGATCATGTGGATATTGATACCGGCACT
>CANRZY010000062.1 GCA_947644625.1 uncultured Pseudoflavonifractor sp. | reverse complement strand
CTGTCCGCCGCTGACGCCCCAGCTGATCTTCAGTCCGCGTTTTGTCAGGGCTGTATTCCACACCCCGTCGATCCATTCCTCGTAATACCTTACGATCTCTTCCTTATCCGGCTCTCCATTGGCGCCCGCATAGCGGATCCGAAGCTGAAGGCCGTCTAAGCTCAGAGTTTCGCCATAGTTGTAGCTGGTCTTTGTCGGGGCGGATAATATTTCAAAGTCCAAGATCCGCCGCCGGAAAATATCCGTTTGGGTAACGCTGTCTTCCTTCTTTTCCCCAGCCCAACCATTTCCCATAGCGTCGGTATTGGGGAAAATCAAATGGTAGTTCTTTCCCTTTCCCGCCGTTTGCAGCTGTAGTCTGGTTATGTCTGTATGCTGCTGTTTATATTCCAGCTCTCCCATATCAAACCAGGGGTGCCATCCGTTATCGGGCTGGACCTCGGCCCGGTAGGTCACTGTGATCATATCCCCAAAGAGTACAGGCCGTCCTGTAAGCGCGCAGTCCGCTTCTACCTCATACCACGTTCCGTTGGGGGAATAGTAGGTCGTGCCTACCTGGGGCAGCTGAGCTGAAAACTCCTCTTTTCCGTTGCCCAGAGACGCCTCGGCATCGGGAATGATATAGCTTTCGCTGTCATGGAACAAAGCGCCGGCCACACTGTTGATCTTTGTCACCAGGATGGGCCTGGGAAGGATCTTCAAGGGGGCCAGGCCAAAATCACCTCTGGTCTCCGAGCTTCCGCTTCCTGTATTATAGGTATATTCAAAATCATAATTTGCGCTTGCCGCGCCAAAAATCTTTACATAGTATGCTCCCACATCTGTCCCTGCCGTCATCGGTATATCTTCCGCAATAAGATCCACCAGCGGCAAAATGGAAGGAGCCTTGTAGCCAGGCAGCCCCGCCAGGTCTGTGATGAGGCCCGTAGTCTCCGGGAACTCCTCCTGATCCCAAGAGACCAACTGGGAATGGTCATACCGGACTACCCAATCCTCCTCGGCGAACTCCTCGCCATAGTATCTGGTCTTCTCTTCTATAGTAAGGGTGATCTTTTTCTTGCCTACCGCGAAGGGACCGATCCAAACCCGGGGCACTCCGCCGGCCTCGGTCCCGATCCCGCTGATACACAGATACTTTCCATTGTGGAATTCCACGCTGAGCTTTTCATCCATGACCGCTTTCGGGCTATCCGCAGAGGGGATCTCCCCATCCTTTGATACCCACTGAAGGGTGAGGCCGCCCTTTTCACATTGCTCCACAGTATGCCCGTACTGTACGTAAGCGTCCTCCCCCAGCCCACGATCCTCCGTATACACATTAAGGAGAAGGTTATCCAGGTAGAGCTTCTGCCCATAGGGGAAGCTGGTGCCGGGCTTACGGTATACCTCGATCTTGAGCATACCTACTTTCCGGACCTTGACCTTGGTGTTCAGATCCATGGGAAGATCCTGCACCAGGGTGTAGTAGGCATTCTGTCCCTTGTCCTGGGTCAGCGCCATTCTTCCGCCGGCTCTTATATCTACTGTGGCCGGCCGCTCCTCTACCTCTTTCTCCAGGATGTAGCCGTTATGGGGGTTTCCTTCCGAATCTACCTTATCGCTCTCCAGCTGAGGGGCCTCGTAGCCTACCTTCAGCTCTATCTGATCTTTTCCGACGATGTCTATCGTCGTCGTCAAAGGAGCGATGGGGACTCTTGTAGCCGAACCGTTATAGTAATTGACGTAATACCCGTTGCTGTCGATCAGGCGAGTCGGTCCGTCAAGCCAGCGGTCGGCCTGCGCCACAAACTGGAAGCTCTGCTTCTCTTTGCTGTGCTCCAGCCGCGCCGTACCGCTGTAGGTGCTGTTTGTCTCCCACAGGGTATCGATGTACGGTGTCGTCAGCTTATCTACCAGGAGAGGCCGGGGCAGCACGGTAAGCTTTGCCGATCCAAATTCAGGATGATCCGTATTCTTTTCCGCCGTCTGAATAAAACGGAACTTGTAGTTCTTACTCTTTCCACCCTGGATCCGCACCGTGTATTCGCCAGGTACCGTGGTATCCGTAACAGCAGCCAGATCCGTCAGGTTTGTCACCAGATCGATCTTGGGGGCCTCATACCCCTCCCCCATCAGTCCGGCCAGGTCAGCCATGGTCCCGGTGTTGGCGCCGGAGTCTACAGCTTTGATCTGATCCTTATTATAGGTAAAGATCTGTTCTGTCGTCTTCGTCTCTCCATAAAACTTGGTTACATCCTGTACCGTTATATCCAAGGCCGCCTGCTCTACTACCAACTGATAAGGCGTGTGGCCAATATTCTTTCCGTCAAAATAGAAGGTGAAAACACCCGCCTCCTCAGGAGTGCCGGAGACCGTCCCCAAATTGGCATTGTAGCTGATCCCCTTGGGCAGACCGGTAACGGTAGGCGCAATGCCTCCCGCATCCGAGGCTCTGGGTATGGATATCTCGTAGTCGCCACTGTAAGCGCGGTTGCCCGACACAAAGGGATCGCCATACTTTGCGTTAGTATCTGTAGTCCCCTGGGCATATACTCTGTAAGTGGGAGTGGTATCCTTTCCCAGAGGGACCATTGCGCTTCCCCTGTAGTCTATCAGTCCGGCGAGGTTTGCCGTCTGGGAATGAAGGACCTGGCCGGCCTGACCGTTATTCCATGTGGCGGCGCCAGTAGTCGCCGTTATCGCCAGATCCCGCATACCCAGTGTAAGCTCCACCAGGCTGGCCCTGGTCCCTTCCTTTCCATTGGGGAAGCTTGTGGTCTTGAAGGGGACCCGCAGAAGCATTCCATCCGGCGCCTGGGTCAGGTCGGTTTCCGTCCCGGTTGGCGGAGTGACGGTAAGCCGCAGCTCCTTTACCGTACCGCTAAGCTCACTCTCCGCTTTGCCGGGGTGAGGCCGGGGAGTGGTCCCTGTCTCTCCGCAGCGGACCGTCCAGCCAGTCAGCCAGGGATTTTGAGTGAGAATGTAGTCTGCCCAGGAGCCGACATCCTTCGGCAGATAGGGGGCGACGCACGTAGCGTCGTAAGCAAGGGTCAGAGTCAGGGAGGACAGGCCGCCCTTGAGAAGGTCAGGCAGGACCACGGCGTTTTTCAGCTCCACCCCCATCCAGAAGATATTATCCTCATTCAGGGAATAGTTTACCTCCGCCTCAGGGTCCAGCACGTCAGGATGACCGGGGTCTGTAGCCATACCCAGGTATTCCAGCCCCAGGGAAGGGTTCCCCGACTCGGAAACAAGGGCCCCGGTCCTGTCCTTTTCCACGTCTCCAGGAAGAGGCAGATAAAAGGAATTATTATTCGAGCCCTGAGAGACAAAATCATACCCCGCGAGAAGCTTTTCAAGGCTCTCCTGCGCCACTACATTTTGGCCGCCGAATTTATCCCGGAGATTGCATACCCGATAAAAATAGGCATACTTGGTCATGTCCGTGCTGGTAAAGTTCCAGATATCGGAAAAGAATCCTGTGTCGATCAGCTTTTCAAGGGCTACGCCGTCAGCCGGGGTCACCGCCCCATCCATATCCACATCTCCCCGCAAAGGAAGCACTCCCACGGTACGGGAAAAGCCGTTGCCGGCATAGGAGCTCTGGTCATAGCTGTCCACATAGGTGTATCTCAGGGTGTAGACACCCGGTTTCACATTGTAGCCAACCAAAGAAACATTGTCTACGTTTCCAGTCCCATTTTTCAGCAAAGGACTTCCAGTGACTATGTCGCTGGCACATTCCGGCCCCAGCTTGTCTACGCACGTCAACTCAAGGCTCCACTGAACGTCTAATCCTGTCGCCCCATCATGGGGATCGCCCAGGGCGTCATAGATCACAAAGCCGGGTTCCGCAAAGGAGGTGTTCTGATAGGCTACGATTGCCCCCGGATCCCAGTCTACATTTTTACTTTTATCGATTCCCCATGCCTGGGGGTGATAGAATTCGGGATAGAGACCATTGTTATTGACAGCTCCTGTAGCCAAGCCGCCCATTTTTCCATCATACATCAGCTTCTCAAGATTGTCCTGCTTTTGCTCCTGGCTTAACCCAGGATCCCGCATAATCATACCGGCGGGGGTATTGCCCGGCTTCAGCTCCATCCGCGCCTTGGCCAGACGCTGGACATGGATGGTATATACCTCTTTACTTGTTCCGTCGGGCGCGGTAACGGTGATGGTAACTACGTTACATTTGGCGTCCGCGCTGGAGGAGTGGAGCGGAATGGTGTTCTCTGTCTTCAAGGCCCATTTTCCCCGTGCAGGATTGTCTACCGAATTATCCGGATATTGGGCGGTCTCCTCGTAATCAAACTGATCGCTTGTGTAGACAGTAGCCTCCGCACCGGGATACTCCGCCTTGATCTCCACCTTGGAGCCCGGCTCGTAGGCCAGCATGTCCAGGGTGAGGGCGTCCGTCTCCTCCGGGACCCGGAGGAAAAATTCCTTTTGTCCCGCCGAAAGCGCCTGCGCCAAATCTGCCTGCGTTTCTCCCGCCAATTGGCCGGCTGTCAGAGAGGCATAGCGTTCGGCGGCATTCTCGTCTTCCACGGCGTAGAGGGGAAGACTCTCTCCCCCCTGCTCCTCCCGAAGGGCAAGCTGGGTAAGGGTGGCGTTGCCGCTGAAATCCCATTTGGCTATGACGGGAAGAAAAAACTGTCCGCCATGGGGCATATAGGTTTCCAGTGGGACCGACGGATCGAAGAGTATACTGTCCCTCGTCACCTCATATTCCGCGCCGGTATAGGCGCTTCCGTGTAAAATAATCTCATCAATAAACTCTTGCTCAAACTCTGCTGTAGCGGAACCATCTGACGTTGGACGCTCAAATACATGGCCATAATCATTCGCACCCGGCAGGGTATTGGCACTGTCATAGATATACCACTGGCCGGAAAATTCCTTATTAGGAAGACGCGGAAAATCATCTCCGGTGGGAAGAGGCCCAGACGCCAGATAGGTCCCCTGAGATGCTTCATCCCACAAAAAATTCTCGTCATTGGCCCAATCCCAAATATAATCTTCTACTTTAGCGGATACATAATCAACGAAAAAGAAGACTCTGGAATTAAAACCACCCTTATAATCGTTACCGGCATAGGAATCGTTGTGCCAAGCCTCTCTGTCCACCGCCCTCTGAAACCAGTCGCCCTCCACGGAATATTTAACGCCAGAACCCGCAGATTCAGGAATATCAGGACTATAATATTCAGAACCAAACCCATAGAACATATAGAGTTGGTCAAAGGCACATGTGTCGTTTCCGCCGGGTCCGCCGCTGAAGGGAGAGCTCTCGGAGGTATCCTGCTCCGCCGGAAGAATGGGTGTGGCGGCCTCTGTCTCCTCTTCCAGGTCAGGCTCCTCCTGAGGAGGAAGCTCCGGGGCAGCGGAAGGCAGGGGCTCCGGTCCGCCGCTTATGTCGGAGGTTGCCTCCCCATTTGAAGAGGTCCCGTCCACCGGGGGCTCCGTCTCCTCCGAAGAGGCCCCCTCCTCTTCCTCCCCCTGGGGGGGAAGAGCTGGAATATCGGAGGGCGTTTCCTCCTTCGAGCCGCCTTCCATGTCCAGGTTTGTCTTCTCATCGGAGCCAGGGGCGCTCTCCTCTTCAGGAACTACATCTGCCTCCGGAGTCGCAGGAGCAGCAGAACTGTCTACAGCCTCCGGCTGTAGCTCATGCTCTTGCTCCACCGCTGGGGCTTCCGTCTCCTGGATATCGGTTGTAGTCTGAGACTGGAGGGGGTCCGCGCTGCCGCCGGAGGGAACCAGCCGTCCCGGCGCGCCGGAAGTATTTGTCGTTACAGCAGCCGCCACAAGATTACCGCCAAGCTGAGGGCCGGTGGCAGAGGTGGTGGCAGCATACCCGCTTGTTGTCAAAAGCCGACCCGCAGGGGCCTTGCTCTTTCCGGTCACAGAGCGCAGGGTAAGGCGGGGGAAGCTCCGCTCCCCGTTCCGGAGGTTCAACCGGGACAGCTCCCTGCCGCTTTGGTATTCCGATCCTTCCCATCTGGAGGGGACCCACGCCTGTCTTTCCATGGGTCCCGCCGCCTGGGCGGCGGAGGGCAGCAGCATCTGCACCGCCAGGGCGGCGCAGGTGATCCTTTTCCCCACGTTCTTTTTCATGGTAGGTCCTTCCTTTCCATGCAGGATTTTTGCTAATGCAGATCGACAAAGGCAAATGAGCCATGCTTGCGTATTCATTTGCCCTTGTCGCTCTACATTATATTATATAATATAACGCAGAAGCGGCGCTTACCCTTTCAAGGCCTATACCCGCCGGTCACGGAGGACCGGCGGGTATGGCTATTCAGGGGGTTGCGGGATAAATGTAGTCCGTGGGACGGTAGAATTGGGTCAAGGGTTTCACCGGCAGGAGGAGGGCTGTCACCTTGCGGATCAGGTTGGCGTCTACATTGTTAATATTCCGGTCATTGTTGGCGTCAACGATCCGGTAACGGTAGAGCCTTCTGTCCGCCTGGCTGTAGACAGGATCCGTCAATTCCAGAGGCAGGGCCTGGCTGAAGCGCTTTCTGATGGCGTCCGCATCCTTTACGCTTGTAGACAGGCTGCCGTCGGCGTTTACATCTCCGTTGCCGGAAAGCACGATCAAAGGACGGCTAAAGCTCAGTATTGTTGTATGGTCGTAATCTTCAAAGGTATACGTCAGCCGGTAAATGCCGGGGCGCACATCGGTCACATCGGCAAACTGGGATACGGTCCCACTATAGGTTACGGCTGTATCTCCCTCACCTACCGTCACCGGCTCTCCCGGTATGGCTCCCTTTGTCGCCCAAACAACGCCAAGATCGATCTCCGCAGTATTCATGGCTCCGTTGCTGAAACGCTCCATAGCGCTTTCTTTGCTGAGGTCCATCTGATAATACTGGCGCAGGCTGCGTCTGACTTCGATCCCATGGATCAGGTCACCGGCATTGTTGTAGATTCTTGTAGCGCCCGGATCATAGAATTCCTGTCCCAGGTAGACAAAGAGGGCCGTTTCATCCTTATCATAGTTTATGCCGCCGGTCCAGGCTTCGGGCCAATAGATGTTGGTCAGCTCTGTTGCCTTATGGGGCATACAGGCTGTCGTAAAGCGATTTTCCTTGTCGAACTCTTCCTTAGCGGCCGCCTTATCGGTAATGGTCCCGTCGTTCTCGATCATACCGTAGGGAGAGTTTCCGGCTGCCAGACGGTTCCTGGCCTCACCGGTGGCTTTTCGGACAAAGCGGACTCTGTAGGTGCGTTCCGCCTTCTCTTCGGGGATCAGAGGCTCATCTTTGGGCAAAAACTCACTTGCGACCCCCTCCGCAGTCCCATCATAAGTGAGCTTAATAACCAGAGTTTTCTGGGCAATGCCGTTTTGCGTCAAGCTGGCCAGCGGCGCTTCAAAGAGTTCACTGCGGTGGGTGGTGGGGCCGCTGGTATCTCCCACATGAGGCTCCCCTCCCAGCAAAACGCCGGGACCGTCCTCCAGATACATGGTAACCTTGGGGTAGACTTCCTGATTGACACAGTCGGGATCCACGCCGTTGGTCTGGACCTCCAGCTCCCGCAATGTGACGGATACGCCGCACCAGTTGTCGGTGTTGCCCGCCCCCTCCTCGTCCAGGATCACAAGGTATTCATCCTTATCCTTTTCAAACACAGTGACCGGATACCCTTCCTCCTGCTTTCCGTGGAGCTTCTTTTCATACTTTTTCAGATCGGTGGCAGGATTGGTAATGACAGTGGGATCATCCTCCCACCCCGGCGGCGTGGCGGCCTCATTCCAAACGGCCTGTGTCTGTTCTTCCCAGGAGTAGGCATGCAGGTCGGACAGGCGCAGCTTGGAATAAAGGGGCTCATAGTAGTGGACGTGGACGGTCACCGGATGATCCGGCATGGGGATCCAGAAGAGCCGTTCGTTGCCTTCGTTCTGGATCCCGGAGGCGGGGGTGTCGCCAAAGCCAGGGTTGGGCCCTTCAGGGAGATACTCATTCAGGTAAACCTTCCGCTGGGCGCTCTGCCCGCTGTCATCCGTATAATCCTCTATATAATAGACCTGGACATGGGGAACTTCATTGTCGTCCTTTAAGGTCAAAAGAGCATACTCATCCTTGGGCGTGGTATAGACCCAGAAAATCTCATCCTTCTCATAGGTATTGCCCGCCATAGTACCGTCATAGGCGTCTTCCCCATCAGTTCCAGTGGTCACACCGGTCACCAGCTCGGCGTCGCCCATCCCCCTGCGCTTTGTCGGATCGTGGTTCGGATTGGGATCATCGGGGTGGACAACGATTTCTACCTTATTCAGCATAAACTCCGTAACCCGGAGAACGGCCTCAAAGGTCTTGGGTGCGCCTATATTGTTGTTGTGATAGATTTTTACGGGGATGGTATCGTCCGTATTCTCATAGGTCCCCTTATGCAGGTTCTGAACATAAGAAATCTGGAATGTGGTTTTGGCCCCCACCGGCAGGTTTACCGCAGGGGCGGATATAATGGTAAAGTAGGGACCAGGAGCTCCCGCAAGGGTGGGCACGTCGATATACAGGCCTTTGATCTCCTGATTGCCCACATTGGTCAAGGTAAGAGTCACGATCTGCTGGTAGGTATATCCCTCCTGCTTATTGTCAAAGGTGACCCGCTTTACTTCGTCTACGCCATAGGTGGTATTGGGAATGTAGCTGATGTTGTCTCCTGTATCCTCGTAGGTCAAAAGAAGGTCCCAGGAGGATTTGGGATCTTCGGCCGGGTCAGGCTTATCCTGAACCTGAACGTCTACCCTCACCTTTTTATCCGCATAGGCGGGAGCGTATCCATCGGTTGTCGTTGGGTTAAACACCCGCCCCATATCGCTGTAGACATGCTCCCGCGCAAAGAGATCCAGACCATAGGTGACGATCTCCTTCTCCTGCCAGGTGGGAGCTGCGCTCCCCTTGCTGCCGGAGACCTGGGTCCAGTCGTCCACCTTGAACTGGCGCATAACGCCGGGCTGATGGCCGTCCGCCGGGTCATACTGTACCGCCACCTCATCATCGGCAGGCAGGGTGACCAATGCAGGCAAAATGCTGTTCTTATAGAAGGGCATCAGGCCCATCCTTGTGCCTGTATAATCAAAGTAAGGCTCATCACCGCCAGGATTATTGGTATCGTCACGGTCATAACTGTGGATATAGATATTCCGGCGGGGCTCTGAAAATACGGGGATCAGATCGCTCCAGGCTGTCTGGCCCTGGGGCCGGACCTGAACGCCAAACCAGCCGCCCAGGTTGATGTACCGACGCAGGATCTCCCTCTGTGAAGCATAGGTATCCCCAGCTCCCAGCATACCGGGGGAGAGAGAGAGTATATAACCTTGCTTTCCCTCCGCCAGGTCATACAGCACTACCGGTCCCTCGACCCTATAGCTGGCTCCTGTGGAGGCATCAGACCAGATATTGGCGCCGGTATTGGGACCAAACCACTGTTGGTCCGTCACCTTGATCTCCTGCCCGTTGG
The DNA here is from genome assembly GCA_947644625.1 of uncultured Pseudoflavonifractor sp. Taxonomy (GTDB): domain Bacteria; phylum Bacillota; class Clostridia; order Oscillospirales; family Oscillospiraceae; genus Vermiculatibacterium. The sequence continues at coordinate 516 of CANRZY010000062.1, read as the reverse complement.
GCATAAAGAGGCGAAGATCATAGTTATTCATATCCTCAAAGGCCGAATCGTCCTCGTTTCGCTTGGCAACTGTGACCCGCAGCCGTCCGACCGGACCGCCCAGGGGATCCTCGTAGGGCTCCGCCCAGGCTACAAAGCGGTCGGAAAGCTCCGCGCCCTCTACCTTTACGATATGGCGCATGGCGTCCAGCTCTTCCATATGGCCGTTTGCATCATTGAGCCAACCGGGATCGACGCTCAACCAGGGGTAGCGGTCCCGAATGCCGGTTCCGGCGACATTTGTCTCCTCCACCGGGGTGGTAAAGGTGTAGCTGCCGATACCAGTCTTGGCATCAATTTCAGGCTTCGTCCGGGGCCATACGGCGGGATCCCCCGTTCCTTCCCTTGGGTTGCCGGGACCGGGGACGCCGGTGATGGCGGGGTCCAGATCTCCAGGGGTCCAATTCGCCGGCACAGTGGGGGTCACACCGTCCAGGGCGGTATCCAGGACCAGGCGGATCTCCTCCGCCAATTGAA
>CANRZY010000061.1 GCA_947644625.1 uncultured Pseudoflavonifractor sp. | reverse complement strand
GACGGCTTTCTCCCCTCGCTTTTCAGCCGGGCCACGGCCTCCTCCAGCTCCCCGTCGTGGAAGGGTTTCAACAGGTAATCCACCGCCCCCAGCTTTACTGCCGATTGGGCGTAAGTAAAGTCGGAATAGGCTGTCAGGAGAATGACCGAGACCTCGTTCCCCTCCTCCCGGAGCTTCCGAAGCATTTCAAGCCCGTCCATCCGGGGCATTTTGATATCTGTGACCACGATATCGGGTTGGCTCCGGCGGATCACCTCCAGGCCGTCTTCCCCGTTGGCCGCCTCCCCCACCACCTCGCAGTCCACGCTTTGCCAGTCCACTGCCAGTACGATCCCCTGACGGACCAGGTCCTCATCCTCTACCACAACTACCTTTTTCATGCTTCTTTCCCCTCCTCCCGGCGGCTTACCGGCAGGATCACCCGAATACAGGTCCCCTTCCCCCCCGCCGGAGGCAGGAAGGTAATGCCGTGCTCCGCCCCATAGTGGAGCCGAAGGATGGCGTCCACATTGTATAAACCGTAATGCCGCCCTGACTTTGGCTCCCGGTGGGAATGGAACCGTTCCAGACTCTCCTGGGACATACCGCAGCCGTCGTCCTGAACGGTGAGGATCAGCTCCTCCCCCCGTTGAAGGGCGGCGACCTGGATATGGCCGTGGCTTCCGTCCTCAAAGCCGTGAATGATGGCGTTCTCCACCAAGGGCTGGAGCATAAGCTTGGGTACCAGCACGTCCGAAAGCTCCGCCGGGATCCGGGCCTCATACTCAAATTTGCCGGGAAACCGAATCCGCTGGATCTCCACATACCGCTCCAGAAGCTCTGTCTCCTCCCGCAGCTCCACAAACTCGTCGCCAGAAATGCTTCTGCGGAGGATATCCGCCAGGTCGGCGGATATGGTGGCCACCTCAGGTACTTGGTTGATCTTTCCCATCCACTTGATGGTATCCAGGGTATTATAGAGAAAATGGGGATTGAGCTGGGCCTGCATCATGCGGATCTGGGCGTCGCCCAGCTCCTGCTGCTGACGAATGGAATCCTCCAGGTTCGCCTTCAGCCGCTGGGTCATTCGGTTGAAGCGTCCGGAAAGCTGGCTGATCTCATCGGTCCCCGGAACCTCCACCCTGACGTCCAACTCCCCCTCCTCCACCGCCGCCATGGCGTTGTTGAGGGAGCGGATAGGCCGGACGATCTGGCGGCTGAAGCGGACAGAGACCCACAGGCACAGGGCAAGACACAAAAGCAGGGACACCGCCGCCGCCAGGTAAAACAGTCTTGTGACCCATGCCGCCAAAGGCTGAGACTGGCGCAGGACCACCACAAAGCCGCTTTCCTCCTGACGCAGGATATGATAATTCTTATCCGCCTCCACCTCGGAAAGGCTTCCCCCCTCCAGAAGGCAAGCGCGCAGCCGCTGAGGAAGGCTTTCATCCTGAATGCCGGGCGTCGCGTACACCTGATCCCAGAAAGGATCCAGCACCAGTACGTCGCTATCGGCGGTATACTTGCCGCCAAGCAGCCGGGCAAAATGGGCGTCGCCCAGCTCCGCCACCCCATAGCCCACCACCCGTCCTCCGCCGTATACGGCTCTGGCAAGCTGCATACGTCCTCTGGGTTGGGCATCATAGGGAGAGACCGCCCGGCACACGACGCCTCCCCGCTCCGCTGCCGCGGCCAAAAGCCCCCAGTTCACCGAAAGAGCCTCCCCCACGTTGCCGCTTCCCGTGGTGTAGAGAAGTCTCCCCGCTTCGTCATACAGAGAAAAGTCCGCGTCCCGCAGAAGGGGGGCCGCCGTATCATAGAGGGCATTGTAGATCCGGGTGTCCCTCCCCTCCCGGCTCTCAAGGGCGGCCGCCACCTGCCGCTGCCCTCCCAGATCCTCCAGCACCTCTCCACAGGCCGTCAGCAGTTCTCCAAATCCGGCGGTCATGGTGGAAAGCTGATCCTCGGCAATGGAGTTGGCGCTGCCGACCAGAGTGAGGCGAAACAGGTTCAGGATCAGAAGCACACACACCAGCAGGGGGATCACTCCCACGGCGAGAAAGGCTCCCATCAGCTTCTTCTGGAAGGAGGAACGCATAGATACGCCACTCATGCTCCTCCCTCCCCCCGTCCCGCCTCCCAGCGGGAGAGAAATTCTTCCTTGATCCCGGAGGCCCAATGGGCGTCATAGTCGATGCCCTTCACCGCCGGAAGGCTGTCCCGGTCCGCCACGTCGGAGCGGACCGAGCGGCGGGCAAAGTCGCTGACCACCAGGGCCTGGACGTCTGCCCCCTGGACAAACTCCAAAAAGGCCTTGGCGTTGTCCCCATGCCTTGCCCCCAGGACCAGAGCCGTGCCGTCGGGCAGGGTGCTGGTCCCCTCCTCCGGATAGACGATGGCAATATTGGCTCCCTGGCTCTGACGCTTCAAGGCGGTCTCCTCCAGGGTAACGCCTATGGAGCAGCTTCCCGTGTCCACCGCCGTCACCACATCTCCGGAATCCTCCAGGATCCTGCCGTCCAGATTCTCTTCAAAGGCGGCCAGGTTTTCCCACAGATCCCCGGAAAGGCACAAAAGCATGGTGATGGCCGCCGTGTAGCTGGAGCCGGAGACGGCGGGGTCGGCAAAGGCGATCCTCCCCCGCCAGCGGCTGTCCAAAAGATCGGCCCAGCTTGTCACCTCTTCGGAGGAGACAAGCCGTGTATTGTAGATCAGCACCACCGGCAGGGAGGAAAAGGGAGTCCACCGGTCCCCCTCCGGCCGAAGGCCGGGCTTCAAAAGCGCCGCGCCGGAACCTGTATAAGGCTCAAAGCAGTCCTCGTACATCTGAAGGCTCTCCACCCCGCCGCCAAACATCACGTCGCACCTGGGCTCCTGCCGCTCACCGGATATGCGCTCCAGAAGCTCGTTGGTGCCTCCGGTGACCACCTCTACCCATATACCTGTCCGCTCTTCAAACTCCTTGACAATGGGGCCGTATACCTCCTCCTTGTGGGAAGTATAGACCACCAGCCGCTCCTCCTCCGCCGGAGCCAGGGCCTCCATAACGGGATCGGGGGAGGAGCCGCAGGCGCTCAAAAGGACGGCCAGGCAGCAGAAAAGCGCCCACACCCGCCCTTTCATCCTTCCAACTCCTCCAAGATCGCCTCTAAAATAGCCGGGACGCTCTTACAATGCCTGGGGAAGCGGCGGAGAAGCTCCGGGTGGGCCGTATCCATAAGCCAGGCTTGCCCCGCCAGGGACAGCATGGCCGCATCATTCCAGTTATCCCCGAAAGCCGCCGTCTCCTCCAGCTTTACCCCCAAAGCTCCACAGAGCCCCCGAAGGCCCACTCCCTTGTCGGCCAGGGTGAAATCCAGCCAGTCCGGCCCGGCTACCGCCATGCCCAAGGCGCTCCACCTGGGCCCAAGAGCGGCCTGGGGGGCGTCGGTACCGTTGGGGCAGTACGCGGAGACCTTTAGGATCTCCTCCGGCACCTGGGACACGTCGGACAGTACCACCGCCCGGTTGTCCTTATCCTTCCGAAGATGGGTCACATACTCCGGGGCGCAGTCGCAGACATAGCTGGTGTTGGCCCCCGATATCAGCACCTCGCAACCGGGCAGAGCCAGGATATCCCTGGCCAGCTCCAGCGCCTGCTTCTGAGGCATGGCCGTCTTCGCCAGGATCGGGGCGGCGTCCTCCTCTCCGGGCCCGTAGAGGATGGCTCCGTTTTCACACAGAAAGCAAACCTCGTCCGCCACCGGGGCAAAAAGCTGCCGCAGGGAATGGTATTGCCGTCCCGACGCGGGACAGAACAGCACCCCCGCCGCCTTCAGGCGGCGGATCAGAGAAAAAAGGCCCTGGGGCAGCTCCCGCTCCCCATAGGGGATCAGGGTCCCGTCAATGTCGCTGGCAATGAGTTTTATCATGGAAAGGACTCCTCTTCTGAAAAAATGGCGAAAAGGGGATATTTTTTACCATCATAACATAAACCCCCCCCGAAAGTCCAGAGACTTTCGGGGGGTATGCGCCCGCTTCATTGGATGGTCAGTCTTCCCTGGGTAATGAGGCGGCCGTTCTTGCGGCTGAAGAGGACGATGTCCTCCCCCCGGAAGTCCAGCCGGACCTTTTGCCCGATCTGGTAGAGAACGCCGCCGAAGACCACGCCGGTAAGAAGGAACTCTCCTACCCGGACCTTTACGGTGGTCTCCATGCCGGTGGGCATGGCGGAGTAGATCTCTCCCTCCAGGGCCCCGTCCTCCGAGATCCGCAGAAACTCAGGCCGGACGCCCACCACAAAGTCCTCGTCGGTCAGCTCCACCTCGTCTCCAAAGTCCTCCTCTTCGTCCACCTTGGCTACATGATAGCGGAATAGGGTATCCTTGTTCCCCTTCTCCACGCTGCCCTTCTGCCTGGCCTTTTCCATCTCGGCGGCCTTTTTGGCGGCATCGGCGGCGTCGGCAGCGCTGAACCACTCCGCCAGAGACAGCTTCTCCTTGGGGGTATAGGTGGCCCGGACCCCTTCAAAGAGGGTGAAGGCCAGAGAACCGTCGGCATCCTGCCTGCCCTTGGCCTCAATGAAATTGATAGCGGGATTGCCTACAAAGTCGGCCACAAAGGTATTGTTGGGCCGGCCGTAGACGGTCAGAGGGGCGTCGTACTGCTGAAGTACGCCGTTGTCAATGAGGCAGATCTTGGTAGCCAGGGTCATGGCCTCCATCTGGTCATGGGTCACATAGACAAAGGTGGAGCCTGTCTCCAGGTGGAGCCGCTGAAGCTCGGAGCGCATCTCCAGCCGAAGCTTGGCGTCCAGGTTGGAAAGGGGTTCGTCCATGAAGAGGACGCTGGGCTCAGGGGCCAGGGTCCGGGCGATGGCCACCCGCTGCTGCTGGCCGCCGGAGAGCTCGGCGGGATACCGCTCCATAAACATACCGATCTTGACGATCCGGGCCACCCGGCGAACGGAAAGGTCGATCTCCTCCTTGGAGAGCTTCCGGACGCCGGTGACCGGCTTTCCATCCTTCAGGTAGGTGAAGTCGTCGGCAAAGACGCAGCCCTCGCCCCGGCACTTCTGCTGGGCTGCGGCCAGAATCTTTTCCAGCTCCTCCTGCTTCGCTTTCGCCACAGTGGCGGGCTCCATGGATTCATGGAGCTTATAACCCATCAACTCCTTGGCGGTATAGATGGAGATCTCATAGCGGTCGATGAGCTTGATAAGGGCTTTTTTCTCGTCCAGCTTCCCTTTCTTGTCCACACACTCCCCAATGGTCTTCACCACATCGTCGGGCTTTTGGAGAATGCGGATAAGGGCGGCGGTCTTCCGGGCTTCCAGGTCTATCTTCGGCAGCTCCTCCTTCACGTTGGTAAGGCCGAAGGAGATATTCTGATACACCGTCATGTTGGGCCACAGGGCGTAATTCTGGAAGAGGAAGCCTACCTTTCGCTTATTGGGAGGAACATTGATCCCGGCGGCGGAATCAAAGACCACCTGGTCTCCAATGGTGATCCGGCCCGATGTGGGGGTTTCCAACCCGGCGATCATTCTGAGGGTGGTGGTCTTGCCGCAGCCTGAAGGCCCCAGCAGGGTCACAAAGGCGTTGTCGGCAATGACCAGGTCCAGGTCGTCCACCGCGTAAAACTTATCCCAGCGTTTGGTCAAATGCTCTAATCTGATCTCTGGCATATCAGTTACCTCCTATTCCTTCGTCCAGGCTGGCTCCGGTGAGCTTGTTGACGAGGGTGTTGAACACGAGAATGGTGACGATCAAAATCAGGTTGATGCCGCTGGAGAAAGCGTAAAGGCCCATCTCGTCAAAGTAGTCCAGGGTTGTGGAGAGGATAAAGCCCTGGGTACACAGCAGCAGGAACAGGCTCAGCTCCCGCAGGCAGGTCATGAAGGGGAGCATATAGCCCGAGATGATGGAGGACTTCTGGATGGGGATGATGATCCGGATCATCCGCTTGATCCAGGGCACATCCTGAATAATGGCTGCCTCCTCGATCTCTCCGGAAAGCTGAAGCATGGAGTTGAGGGAGGTTCGGCTGGCAAAGGGGATGTACTTGATAACGCCGGTGATAATGAGCAGCGTATAGGTGTTGAAAAGGTTGATATGCTGGTTGGAAAAGAGAATGAAGAAGGCCGCGCCCACGGCGATAGAGGGCATCAGGTAAGGCAGAAACGCCATATTGTAGACATAGTTTGCCCATTTGCTTCGTCGGTTCTTGGAGACCGCGTAGCCAATGAGGGTACCGATGGTGCCCGCGATCAGCGCGCAGGCCACGCTTACCAGCATGGTGCCCTTGAAGGCCTTCCAGATGGTCTCGTTATGGAGGATCCCCTTCTGGCCATACATACCGTTCTCGGTGACGTTCTCATCCGTGACCCACCACTTGGTGGTCAGGTTGCTGGCATCCCCCGTATAGAGGAAGGAATAGTCACCGGGGTTTGGCAGGAAGGTTTCAAAGGCGAAGGAGACGATGGGGAAAATGGAGGTGAAGAAGGTCACCACCACCAGCGCCAGGGCGATGATGTACCGCCCCACCTTGCCCAGGTTGATCTTGGAGATCTGGCCGGACTTGCCGGTGACGGTGGTGTAGCTCTTCCGGCTGCGAAGACTCATCTGGTTCATCATCATAATGACCACGCCAAAGACCATCATAATGATGGCAAGAATACTGGCTTCACCGGTATACTTGGAATTCATGGACACGTACTTGGTGGAAAGGGTGGTAAGGCCCAGGTAGTGGGGCACCGGGTAGGAGCCCATGGAGGAGCCAAAAACCAAAAGGATGGTGGAGAGGATGGCGGGCTTTACCATGGGAAGGGTCACCCGGAAGGCGATCTTCCACCGGGGAGTATCCAGAATGGTGGCCGCCTCCTCCAGGTTGGCGTCCATGTTGCGGAAAATACCGCCAATGAGGATATAGGCAAAGGGGGCGTAGTGAAGGCCCAGGACCATGAGGCTGGGGAACAACCCCTGGCACCACCACATGGGCATTTCGATCCCAAAAAGAGAGGCAAGAAGCCCGTTGGAGGTATGGGTGACGGCATTGGAGTTGAAGAGGTTCTGCCACACCACCGCCAGGGTCCACTGGGGCATAATGTAGGGGAAGATAAAGATGGAGCTGATATACTTTCGCCACGCCATATTGGTTCGGGTCACCAGAAAGGCCACCAGACCACCAAAGAGGATGGAGACGATACAGGTGCCCACCGCCAGATAGACGGTGTTCAGGAGCGGCGTCCACAGGTTGGTTTTTGCCATTTTGCTGGTGAAAAGGTCCACATAGTTTACCACCGTATACCCCGAAGCCTTCTTGGACAGGAACTGGTCAATGGTGCCGGGGTGGATGGTAAAGGTATCCTTCAAAATGGCGATAATGGGGGCGATGGTAGTCACCGTCACCACAAGGCCGAAGAGCAGCAGGATCACATTATAGGGCTTGGAGAAAAAGGTCCTGATCTTGTTGAGAAGAATGGTCCCCTTGCCCGCTTGCAGGGTGTTGTTCATAGCTTCTCTCCTCTCTGATACGGGATGATTTCAACTCTCTACCGGAACTCCCGCCGCCCGGAGGGCGGCACGGAGCTCGGAGAGATCCTGGCGAAACTGGAAGGCCCCCATCCCGCACCACTGGGCGGCCTCAATGTTCATGGGAGAATCGTCGATAAAAAAGCATTCTTGGGCCGTAAGGCCAAAGCGGTCCAGCAGCCGCCGGAAGAGGGCCGGATCGGGCTTCAAAAGCCCCTCCTCGCAGGAAAGCATTACCTCTGCCATCAGTCCGTAGCCTGGGATCATGTCCCGGAAATCATAGAACCGGAAGGGGGCGTTGGATAGGATGTAGAGGGGATACGGAAAACTGTGAAGCTCCCGGACCAGTTCTCCCATATCCTCCTTGGGGCGGAGACTGCGATGCCAATTGGCCATGATACTCTCCGCCTGGGGCCAGAGGCGCTGGGGAATCCGGGTCTTCATGGAGGAAAGGACCACCTCCTCCTTCTCCCCCCGGTCCAGGCGGCTCCAGTCGGCATGGGCGAAGATCTCCCGTTGGAGAAGGGCCCCGTCGGAGGGGTCCTCCGTTGCCGCCCGCACCATAGTCTTGGGATCGAAGTCCAGCAGGACCCCGCCCACGTCAAAGATCACTTGCCGGATCAAGGGGGCCACCTCCTGTTTTAAAAAATCCAGGTAAAACGGGCCGACCGGCGTCCGGCCCCTACATTTTTGGGAAGGGCCCGGAGGCTCGGCCTCCGGGCCCTTCGTTCAGGCATTTACTTTAAAGTCCCGCTCAGCCCGCGGAATACTTGGTCAGCATTTCCACCCAGGAACCCACGGTGAAGGCCACCTCGGCGCAGTATTCGGGATCCTCCAGGACCAGCTTGCCCTCTCCGGTCCACCAGTCGTAGCCCCGGTCGTTCTTGCACTCAAACTCTACGGTGGTTCCGTCCTCGGACATGCCGCCCTTGGAGTGGCCGTACTCTTCCTCGGTGCCCGCCGCCACGGTGGGGTTGGAGGAATAGCCGCCCATGTCCTTGCCCCAGGCGGAGAAGCCGTCCACGGTGCAGGTCATGTAAGCGATGAAGGCGCAGGCGGTCCAGGGCAGGGGGCTGTTGTCGGTGACGAACAGGTAGTGGCAGTAGCCATAGCCGCCGATGCCGGTGTAGCCGTCGTCATAGGCCGCAACGTTGATGTTGTTCTTGGACACGGAAGCGGACTCCTCCACAGAGCGGAGCTTGGAGTAGACCAGCAGGCCGAACTGATCCTTGGCGGACTTGTCGACCAGGGTGTTGCAGATGGGGCCGTCGTCGGTCTGGGCAGCGTAGGACTCCACCCACAGCTTGATCCAGGCCAGGGCGTACTTGCCGTCGGCTCCCAGTCCCAGGAACTCGGCGTCAGCGGCCATCTCGTCGATGGTGGGCTGGAAGTAGGCCTGCTCGTCGGCGGAGAGGGCCTCGAAGGCCTCCTTCATCCAGCCGGCGTACTTATCCTCGGTGAGCATATAGAGGAAGTTCTTGCCCACGATCTCGGAGTCGATGTCCATGTAAAGGCCGTGCTCGCCCTCGGCCACAAAGTCCCAGCAGTTGTCATAGGTCTTGGAGCCGGTGTTGTTGTACATAAAGACCTTGTTCAAGGTCTGGAGAGCCAAGTAGCCGTCCACCGCGTCGGCGGTGGTGCCGTTGGCCTCGGCCCACTCCTTGGGGATGTATGTATCCAGGATGCCGGTCTGGACCATCTTGGACTCGATCTGGTTGCCGTCCTGAATAAGGGTCATGGCGAAGGTTCCGGTGTCCTTCAGGGAGTCGGCGGTGAGCTGGTCAAAGATCTTGTTGTTCTTGGGCTGCTGCCACTCAAACTCCATGTTGTAGCTGGGGTCGATGGTCTTCAGGTAGTCGATGAACAGCGGAAGGGCGCTCTTGCCCCGGCTGGAGTTGCCCACGCCGAAGAAGGTCTTGCCGTTGGACTCCTCAATGGCCTTCTTGGCCAGGTCCTCCATGGACATGCCCTCGGCCTCTTTGATGATCTTCTGGACCTCGGTCAGGTTCTCCACGGGAGCGTCGGGAGCCTTGCTCTCCGCGGGGGCGGGATCAGGACCCTTGGTCTCAGGAGCCTTGCTCTCCACAGTGGGCTCCTTGCCGCCGCAGCCGGCCAGCATGGTGGCCACCATAGAGAAGGACAGGGTCAATGCCAAAACGCGCTTTTTCATACTTTGTGTTCCTCCTTCTGTTTATTGTGGTTTTTGCTAAATCAAGAGACGTTCCTTGTGCTTGCTATACACATATTTTACAAAAGCACGGAGGAAATTTCCACTGGACAAATCTGCGGTTATTTGTGAATTTTGGCTTTTTTGGACAAACCATACATATTATGACAACCACAAAAGAGCTTTATTGTTATTTTGACGGACACTTGTATAATAACAGGCCCGCCCCCTTACCTGGGGACGGGCCATCATAAGTTGAAAAAATTCAGGGGGCTGTGGCTGTGTTGGTTTCTACCGTTCTGCTGTCAGAATCTGAGCCAATCTTTGCGTATACGGTTACCTTCGCGTAGTAGGTCACGCCGGAGGTGCCTTTGTAAGTATATGTTGATATATGACGGCCCGCATTAGCACGGAGCAATCCGTTGGCCAACGTACCTGTAATGGTCGTCACATAG
>CANRZY010000060.1 GCA_947644625.1 uncultured Pseudoflavonifractor sp. | reverse complement strand
ACATGACCCGGTCCTCGGCGATGTCGATGGCCTCCACGCTGGTGCCGATGATATTAACCCCCCGCTCCTGGAGCGGAGCGGCCAGATTGATAGAGGTCTGCCCGCCCAGGGAGGCAATCACGTCCAGGGCGTTTTCATAGAGGAGGATATTCATCACATCCTCCGGCGTCAGCGGCTCAAAGTAGAGCTTGTCCGCCGTGGTATAGTCGGTGGAGACCGTCTCCGGATTATTATTGATGATAATAGCCTCGTAGCCCGCCTTTTTAATGGTGGAGACGGCGTGAACGGTGGAATAGTCAAACTCTACCCCCTGGCCGATCCGGATGGGTCCGGCCCCCAGCACCACACACTTTTTCCGGTCGGTGACCACAGACTGGTTTTCTCCCGTATAGCTGGAGTAGAAATAGGGGATGTAGGCCCCCGTGTGGCAGGTGTCCACCATGCGGAAGGTGGGAAAGATCTTCTCCTTCTTCCGAAGGTCCCATACCTCCCGCTCCTTCCGGCCCCAAAGCCTGGCGATAAAGGGATCGGAAAAGCCCATCGTCTTGGCGCTCCGCAGCAGGGCAAGATCTCCGGGGGCCTTTCGGAGCTTTTCCTCCATCTCCACGATCCCCTTCAGGCTCTCCAGGAACAAGCCCGTCACCGCCGTGGCCTCATGGAGCTCCTCCACCGCAGCCCCTAAACGAAGCAGCTGGGCCATGGCGTATATCCCGTCATAGCGGAATTCCTTCACATATTCCAGCAGCTCCTCCCGGCTCATGGGATCAAACTTGGGCATATGGAAATGGCACACCCCGATCTCCAGGGACCGGACTGCTTTCAAAAGAGCCTCCTCCAGGCTGGCGCCGATGCCCATAACTTCGCCGGTGGCCTTCATCTGGGTACCCAGCTTGTTGCTGGCCGAGGCAAACTTATCAAAGGGAAACCGGGGTAGCTTGGCCACCACATAGTCCAGCTGCGGCTCAAAAGCGGCGTTGGTGTTGGCGATAGGGATCTCCTCCAGGGTCATTCCCACGGCGATCTTGGCGGTGACACGGGCGATGGGATAGCCGCTGGCCTTGCTGGCAAGGGCGGAGGAACGGGAGACCCTTGGATTCACCTCAATGAGGAAATATTCCGAAGAATTGGGGTTCAGGGCAAACTGGACGTTGCATCCGCCCTCGATCTTCAGGGCCCGAATGATCTTGATTGCGCTGTCGTTAAGCATTTTCAGATCGTGGTCGTCAAGGCTCATGATGGGAGCCACCACGATAGAATCCCCCGTATGTACCCCCACGGGATCCACATTCTCCATACCGCAGATGGTGATAGCATGGTCGCTTCCGTCCCGCATGACCTCAAACTCGATCTCCTTGTAGCCCCGGACGCTCTTTTCCACCAGCACCTGATGGACCGGAGAAAGGTGGAAGGCATGCTCCGCCACCTCCCGAAGCTCCGCCTCGTCATAGGCAAAGCCGCCGCCGGTACCGCCCAGAGTGAAGGCGGGGCGCAGCACCACCGGGTAGCCGATCTCCCCTGCGGCCTCCACCGCCTCGGCCAGGGAATAGGTGATCCGGGAGGGGATCACCGGCTCCCCGATCTCCTGACACAGCTCCTTGAACAGCTCCCGGTCCTCCGCCCGTTGAATGCTCTCGCTGGAGGTGCCCAGAAGCTGGGTCTGACACTCCTTCAGGATCCCCTTTTTCTCCAGCTGGATGGCCAGATTCAGCCCGGTTTGACCGCCGATACCGGGAATAATGGCGTCGGGCCGCTCATACCGGAGGATCCGGGCCACATACTCCAGAGTCAGAGGCTCCATATACACCTTGTCCGCAATGGTGGTATCCGTCATAATGGTGGCTGGGTTGGAGTTGACCAGCACCACCTCGTAGCCCTCCTCCTTCAGAGCGAGGCAGGCCTGGGTCCCCGCATAGTCAAACTCCGCCGCCTGTCCGATGACGATGGGTCCCGAGCCGATAATCATGATCTTCTTCAAATCTTTCCGCTTTGCCATAAAGAAGCCTCCTCCATGCCGTTCAGGCAGTATAAACTGTTTTTCCGCCGCACACCGTTTTGAGGCACCGGCCATAGACCCGTTCCCCCTCAAAGGGAGTCGCCCGCCCCTTGGAGGCAAACTTCTCCGGATCTATAGTCCATTCCGCCTCCAGATCCCACACGCACTGATCCCCTTCTATCGGGATCCCGAACCGCCTCCGGGGAGCATAGGCCATCAGGTCGATGAGCCTGTCCAGGGGCAGGACGCCGGGACGGACCAACTTGGTATAAAGAATGGGGAAGGCAGTCTCCAGCCCTACGACCCCAAAGGCGCTTTTTTCCAGCCCTCTGGATTTTTCCTCTTCTGAATGGGGTGCGTGGTCGGTGGCGATCATGTCGATGGTGCCGTCCAGGATCCCCTCCAAAAGAGCCTCCCGGTCCAGTCGGGAGCGGAGAGGAGGATTCATTTTGAACCGCCCCTCCTCCCGCAGGTCCCCTTCGTCCAGTACCAGATAATGGGGCGCCGTCTCGCATGTCACGTTCACTCCCTGGGCCTTGGCCCGGCGGATGAGCTCCACGCTCTCTCTGGCCGACACATGGCACACGTGGTAGGCACAGCCTGTCTCCTGGGCCAGGCGGAGATCCCGCTGGATCTGCAAATATTCGCTCTCCGATGGGATCCCCCGGTGGCCGTGGGCGGCGGCGTAGGCCCCATCGTGGATGTATCCTCCGTGAAGCAGCTCGTTGACCTCACAGTGGGCGGCCAGGATCTTCCCCAAGGCCTTGCACCGCTCCATAGCGGAGCGCATCATGCTTTCGCTCTGTACGCCCCTGCCGTCGTCAGAAAAGGCGATCACTTGAGGAGCCATCCCCTCCAGGTCCGCCAGTTCCTCCCCCCGCTCCCCTACCGTAATGGCGCCGTAGGGATGGACCGGGATGAGGGCCCGCCGGCGGATGGCCTCCAGCTCCGGCTCCAGATGTCCGGGACTGTCGGGAACCGGGTCCAGGTTGGGCATGGCGCACACCGCGGTATAGCCCCCCCGGGCTGCTGCCAGGGTCCCGGTGCCCATGTCCTCCTTATAAAAAAATCCCGGCTCGCGAAAATGCACATGCACATCGCAAAAGCCGGGAAAAACAGAAATAGCGGAACCATCAAAAACGCCGTCGCCTCCAGCCTTCTGGAGGAGGTCGCGCCCATCGCCAAGCGAGGAAGAGGCGTCGGTATGAACCTGTTCAAACACGTCCCGCATAGGGTCCTCCCATTCTCCATAAAAAATCCCACGAGGCATGGTCTGCCGTGGGAAATGAATTATGGCGTATCTGCTCTCTACACAGATTTTTCAGAATTATACCACGGGGGCCAGGCTCTGTCAACCCACTTTACCCCTATAATATAGTAAAAAAGTTTTGTTTTCCTCTTGACAAGCATCAGAAGAAAGGATACAATATCCAGCGTGTTCAGAGACAGTGGGGAGCCTTATGGGCTCTAACGACTTTTGTCCCCCGCCGAGAATACAGCCGACAATAAGGGTTTTATTGTGCTGTTTTCGTGCCGAACACGAAAGCGGCATTTTTCTTTGTCCCCGGATGGAGGAAAAGCCGCCATCCAAATTAACCGGAGGTGAAAAACCAATATGCCGAACGCAAAAGTCCTGAGTGAAAAGCAGGCTGTAGTGGCCGGGCTCATCGAGACCCTCAAGTCCTCTGCCAGCGGCGTGCTGGTCAATTACGAGGGTATTACCGTGGCGGAAGACACGGCCCTTCGTAACGAGCTTCGCAAGGCCGGGGTGGAGTACTCCGTGGTAAAGAACACCATGGTGCGCCGCGCCCTGGATGACACCGGCCTCAGCGAGCTGGACGACGTGCTCCACGGCACCACGTCCCTGGCTGTATGCAAGGAGGACCCCATCGCCCCCATGCGTGTGGTCCACAAGTTTGCCAAGGGCCTGAATGGTGACCGCTTTGTCATCAAGGCCGGCTTCATGGACGGTAAGGTCCTGCCCCTGGAGGACATCGCCGCTCTGGCCGAGCTGCCCTCCAAGGAGGTCCTGCTGGGTCAGGTGCTGGGCATGATGCTCTCCCCCATCACCAGCCTGGCTATCGTCATCAAGGCCATTGCCGAGAAGGGCGGCGAGCCCGCTCCCAAGGCCGAAGAGACTGCCCCCGCCGAGGAGGCTCCCGCCGCCGAGGCTGCCGCTCCCGCTGAGGAAGCGGCTCCCGCTGCTGAGGCTCCCGCTGAGGAAGCCCCCGCAGAGACCCCTGCTGAATAAACAAAAACAACATACTATTTTAGGAGGTATACCATTATGGCTAGCGAGAAGATCACCGCTATGATCGAAGAAGTAAAGTCCCTGACTGTTCTGGAGCTCAATGACCTGGTGAAGGCTCTGGAGGAGGAGTTCGGCGTTTCCGCCGCCGCCATGGCCGCTCCCGCCGCCGGTGGCGCCGCCGCCCCCGCCGCTGAGGAGAAGACCGAGTTTGACGTGGTCCTGGCCGGCTTCGACGCCGCCGCCAAGATCAAGGTCATCAAGGCCGTCCGCGAGATCACCGGTCTGGGCCTGGCCGAGGCCAAGGCCGCTGTCGAGGGCGCTCCCAAGACCCTGAAGGAGGCCGTGTCCAAGGACGAGGCCGAGGAGCTGAAGAAGAAGCTGGAAGAGGCCGGCGCCAAGGTGGAGCTGAAGTAATTCAGCCCCTTCCCTATTCAAAAAAACGGCTGGTGAGGAAACTCATCAGCCGTTTTTTCTTATTCCTTTACCACGCCAGTCATAGCCGTCAGCCCGGTGGTATCGGCACAGTTCAGTCTCGTCTGTCAACGTGTAATCCACCTGCCGCATCCCCTGACCGCTCCGGTTTGATTTTTACACTAGGGCATGATATACTGACTTTTATTAACCATTAGGAGGCTCCACATATGGCCGTTTTCTTCCCGAATTATCACGCCCCCGACTTTACCGCCTCCCGTCTCCGCTCTGCCCCGGAGGCCCGGTTTCTCCCCGCTCCCAGGGACGGGGTAGCACCTGAGGGGTATCATGCCACCACCATCTTCCCTGAGTATTTCCATGTAGGCGGGCAGTGGCTTTTGGCGGAAGAGAGCCGGATGGACTGCGTGGCGGTACTGGCCGGGGAGCGTATTGAGGTCAAGGAGTTCCGCAATCTGAAGGCCGGAGACCGGGTGGCGGTGGGACGGACGGAGAACGGCTCCCAGGGGATCTATGTTCACCCCGACGGCTTCTCCCCTGCCGGAGCGGAGAGCAAGGAGACCTTCTCCTTCCGACAGGGCCGCTCCCGGGAGACCGCCTACTCCAAGGACTACGATTTTATTTATGAGCTGCTGCGGTATGAAAAAGATCACGGGCACATTCTCTGGGTGATGGGGCCCGCCTGCGCTTTTGACGCCGATTCCCGCGCCGCCTTCGCCGCCCTGGTCCGGGGCGGGTATGTCCACAGCCTTCTGGCAGGCAACGCCCTTGCCACCCACGATCTGGAGGCGGGGTATCTCCACACAGCCCTGGGCCAGGACATCTACACCCAGGAGAGCCTGCCAAACGGCCACTACCACCACATCGACACCATCAACGCCGTCCGGTTGGCCGGGTCCACCGCTGCTTTCATTGAGAGTGGGGCGGTAAAGGATGGGATCATTTATGAGTGCGTGAAAAAAGGTATCCCTTACGTATTGGTGGGCTCCATTCGGGACGACGGCCCCCTCCCCGATGTCTATGACAATGTATATCAGGGCCAGGACGCCATGCGGGAGCAGGTGCGAAAGGCCACCACGGTGATCTGCATGGCCTCCACCCTCCACACCATTGCCACGGGAAATATGACCCCCTCCTACCGGGTGGTGAATGGGGTGGTGCGGCCCTTATACTTCTACTCAGTGGATATCTCCGAGTTTGCCGTCAATAAGCTCCGGGACCGGGGCAGCCTGGCGGTGCGGACGCTGGTGACCAACGTCCAGGACTTTGTGGTAAATATAAGCCGAGGGGTAGAATAAGAGGAAAATAAAATTGAATTTAGTGCACCAACATGCGCTAGGGAGCATAGAGACGACCTTTATGGTCACCTGTCCAGGCATAGGTCCATCCGTCATAACTCCTATTTCCGATGTTGTGATGCGATTCCCCCGAAATGACGATCCGTCTCTTTTGAGATGGGCGTCATTTTGCAAAATTTACAATCTGTTCATTTCCCAGCCTCTTTTTTCATTGCCAAGGCGGGAATTTCAGACTATAATACCTTTTATTGGCAAAGCTAATCTTAATTTAAACAAAAAGGAGCGGTTGCTTTGAATAAGGAAACCACCGGCAATGTAAGCCGGGCGCCGAAAAAGCCCCGTGGTAAATTCAGTGTTCTGCTGATCAGTCTGCTTGTCACGTTGGCGGTGGGTCTGGTATTCTTTTATCTCACCCTTCCAGCCCTCAACTTTCAATCTCCCGACTTTTATAGCTTCCTGTTTCTGCTGTGTATCGTCTATGTGGTATGCACCATGGTGACCTCCGGCTTCCGTCCGGAGAGCGCTTCCTCCGTTTCCAAAACCATGGGCTCCGACGGCAAGGTGGTTACCACCCATCATGGCGGGCTGCGGGAGTATCTCCGTTTTATCAAGGCCAGGTGTCTTCCCGTGGGGATCCTGATGGCGGTACTGGCCCTTGTGGTCTTGGTGGGGCAGATCATCTCTATGCCTATTTTTCGGGCCGGGGATTACCGGGAATTGCTTCAGGTCCAAGACGGGGATTTTGCCACCGATATTGCCGAGATCTCTTTCAACGAGATCCCTACCCTGGACCGGGATTCGGCCCAGTATCTGGGAGACCGGCAGATGGGCACCCTCAGCGATATGGTAAGTCAGTTTGAGTATTCCAACGACTCCACCCAGATTAACTACCAGGGTCGGCCTGTCCGGGTCGCCCCTATCGCCTACGCCGACCTCATCAAGTGGTTCACCAACCGCTCTCAAGGCCTTCCGGCCTATGTGACGGTGGATATGGTGACTCAGGAGGCCACCGTCACCCGGCTGGCTGAGGGAATGAAATATTCCTTCTCCGAGCCCCTGAACCGAAACATCATGCGGCACCTGCGCTTCCACTTCCCCACCATGATGTTTTCCACTCCGGAGTTTGAGATTAACGAGCAAGGCCATCCTTACTGGATCGCTCCCCGTGTGGTGAAACGGATCGGTCTTTTCGGCGGCGCTGATATCCAGGGCGCCGTGCTGGTAGACGCTGTCACAGGGGAATGTGTTTATCACGAGGAGGTCCCCACCTGGGTAGACACCCTCTATGTGCCGGACCTTATCATGCAGCAATATGATTATCACGGCACCCTGATCCATGGATTCATCAACTCCATCTTCGGCCAGCGGGACGTGACCCAAACCACCAGCGGGTATAACTACATTGCCCTCAACGACGATGTATACGCCTATACCGGCGTCACCTCAGCCAATGCGGACCAGTCCAATCTGGGTTTCCTTCTCACCAACCAGCGGACCAAGGAAACCAAATTCTATTCCGCTCCCGGCGCCACCGAGGAAGCGGCACAATACTCTGCCATGGGCGTAGTTCAGGACCTGGGGTATGTAGCCACCTTTCCCCTGCTCCTTAATATTGCCGGAGAACCCACCTATTTTATCCCTTTAAAAGACGCTACCGATCTTGTAAAGATGTATGCCATGGTCAATGTGGCTCAATATCAGCTGGTAGCTACAGGAACCACCGTCTCCACCTGTGAGAAGAGCTATATCCAAATGCTTTCCGAAAAGGGTATCACCCAGGCGGAGGCCCTGCCTCAGACCAGTGTCAGCGGCGTCATTGCTGAACTTCGCTCCGCTGTTCTGGACGGCAACACTTATATATTTATCCGTCTGGAGGGAAAGGACGTATTTTACTCTATCTCTGCCGCGGAAAACAATATTGCGGTCATTCTGAACGTGGGCGACCGGGTAACCATCGAACATGCCCCTCAGATAGAGGGAGCGGCCCCCAGCGATATCCTTACGGGCTACACCGTAAAGCGGTAAACCAAAAACAGGAGGGCGGGACCTGCGGGTCCCGCCCTCCTTATGTGTTTCTTCTGTATCAGGCTCAGCAGCCACAGCCGTTATTGCAGCCACAGCCATTGTTGCAGCCACAGCCGCCCCAGTTCCCGCCGCCACAGCAGCAGATAAGGACGATGATAATCAGGATGATCCAGCAGCAACCGCCGCCCCAGCCGCCACAACCGTTATTGCAGCACATAGAAGTACCTCCCAAAAGAGAATTTGAAGTCCGGCCATGGTTCCAGGTCCGGCTTCAATCCATCTTATGCGGCGGCGGCGCTTTGGTGCGTCAGTCCTCTTCGCCCCGCTCCTCCGGGCTCCGGGCGGCACTGAACTGCTCCTGCGTCCCCTCTGGCAACGGTCCCATGGTCCCCACACAGCGGTTAATAGGCGTTCCAAGCTCATAGAATTTTGCCTCATAGTCGGTCATAATGCCCTTCTCTCCGTTGGCGTGGAGATCCCGAGTCACCTCAGAGAGGACAAAGCCCGCCTTGGGAAATTGAAACAAAGACCACTCAAAAAGATCGTGATTGTCCGTTTTAAAGTGGATCTCTCCCTTCTCCCCCATGACCCTCCGGTAACGGAGCAAAAAGCCGGGGTGGGTCAGCCTCCGCTTGGCATAGCGGGCTCCGGGCCAGGGGTCGCAAAAATTCACGTAGACCCGGTCCACCTCGCCGGGGGCAAAGTATTCCTCCAAGTCGGCGGCGTCGGCGTCAATGAAAAACACATTGGTAAGTCCTAGATCCCTTGCCCGCTCAGCGGCAATAACCATGGCGTCGGGGACCCTCTCCACGGCAATGAGAAGAGCCTCCGGCTCGGCCTGGGCAGTCCCTACGGTAAAACGTCCCTTCCCACACCCCAACTCCAGATAGACCGCTCTGGCCTGAGGCATAAGCTCCCGCCACCGGCCTTTATGCTCCTTGGGATTGGTGATCACAAGCTCCCCGCAAGCCTCCAGCCGGGGGATCAAATTGGGTTTCTTTCTCATCCGCATGATGCTTTCCTCACTTATATGATTTGTTTTAGCATACCACAGACAAGAAAAACTTGCAACCGCTGGAATTTTATCTTATAATAGAGAGGTCATCTGGGTATAGCGGAGTTGGTACCGCACCACATTTGGGAGGATAGATGGCTTATCCTTGAGCTTCAAATCGAAACCTCGGAAGCTGTCTGGACAGTAGCACATTCTGAAATCTCCTGGTGAAAATTCCCGCCCCAAATTCCCCTTTGACCACATGGTTACCCACAGTCAGCAAAACAGGAAAATTCAATATCCGGGTGTGGTGCAGTTGGTAGCACGGGTGGTTTGGGACCACCAGGCCGCAGGTTCAAGTCCTGTCACTCGGACCAAAAAAGTTGACAGACCACCCACGAGTTGGTCTGTCAACTTCTTATATAAGTGAAACAGAAGTGGAGAAGATACTATGTTTTGGGAAGGCCCTCAAATGTTACAGTTAGAGTTAGATGAGCAAGAACGCCAACACTACTCTCGCAATAGAATCAACTATAATAAGAAGGCAGGCAAGCTTCAAAAGCAGGCGCGCCAAGAAGCCAAGCTAAACTATTGTTACTATTGTAAAAAAGAGGTTTCGTCCTTATGCAATTCTCATTCTGTTCCACAGTTTTGCCTTAGAAGGATTGCTACTGATGGAAAGTTGTATTATTTAAATACATTGATCGACCTGCCCTTTATGCGTAATGAACAGGGCATAAATGAAGCTGGAACATTTATGCTTATTTGCAGAGATTGTGATAGCAAGATTTTTCAACAATACGAAGATCCTGCCGCCTATCAAACAAAGCCGACTGGCCAGATGCTTGCCCAAATTGCTATGAAGAACTATATGCAAATGATTTATAAGCGGCATAATGAAGATGCGTTTTACAAACTAATGGGTACGGAATTAGGGACACCCCAAAACTTTGTAGACCACAACCACGAAATAATCTCTCTTGATTTATCGGAATACAGCTCATCATTCAATCGTGCAAAAATAGGCTCTTTAGGGAAACATGATTATTGGTATTATCTATGTTATTATAAGAGGTTGAATTATACTGTCCCTATTGCGTTTCAAGGAGGTATAGTTATGACCTGTGATTTTGAAGACGATATAATAAACGACATTTATAACATGAGTCCGGACTACCATACAAAAGAGATTCACATTGCAGTTTTCCCTTTGGAACAAGAAAGTGTAATTATGCTATTTATAGACGCAAGAGATAATCGCTATCGAAAGTTCTATAGGCAACTAAACAAATTGCCATTAGAGGAACAGCTATCTGCAATCAATTATATTATTTTCAGTTATTCAGAAAACGTTTATATTTCAGAAGCACAAAGTCCCGCAATTCCAAGGCCAAAACGGTCAAGGTGTAGGAGTAGTCAAGAAGTAAACGACTCTCCTACACCTTTTTCCGCTCTCAATTACTG
>CANRZY010000059.1 GCA_947644625.1 uncultured Pseudoflavonifractor sp. | reverse complement strand
AGTACCCGCCTGTCTCGTCGCTGATAATGCGTCCGTTTTCGATGGCGATGACCCGTTTGGAGAACCGGTTCACCAGCTCCTTCTCATGGGTCACCACCAGCATAGTGGTCCCCAGCTCATTGATCTTTTCCAAAAGCGTCATAATCTCCAGGGAACGCTGGGGGTCCAGATTACCCGTAGGCTCGTCGGCAATAATCATCTGGGGATTGTTTACCAAGGCCCGGGCGATGGCCACCCGCTGCTGCTCGCCGCCGGAGAGCTGACCGGGGTAGCTGTCCCACTTCCGGTTCAGGCCCACCAGATCCAGCACATAGGGAATGCGCTTGCGGATCTCTCTGGGGGAAGCCCCCACCGCCCGCATAGCAAACTCCAGATTTTCCCGCACCGTCTTTTTGTCGATTAGACGGAAATCCTGGAAAATGACCCCCAGTGTCCGGCGCATGTAGGGGAGCTGATTGGGCCGGATACTGTTCAGATTGTAACCGTTCACCATGATACGCCCGCCGGTGGTCTGCTCCTCCCCGGTGATCAGCTTGATAATGGTGGACTTACCGGATCCGGAGGGTCCTACCAGAAACACAAACTCCCCGTCGTCGATCTTCAGGGAGACCCCCTTCAGGGCCTTGGTTCCATTATCATAATTTTTTTGGATATCCAAAAAACGAATCATACAGGCTCCTTATTAAGACGATTGACAATCCGTCCGGGCACAAACGCCCGCGCTTGATTGTCAATCGCTTTCTTATATAATTGTGACCTCAGCCCTCAATTCCCCGGGAAACCAGGTACTTTTTGACCATGATAGCCACCTTGAAGGTGATAGCGTCGTCAAACTCCCGGAGGTCCAGACCCGTGAGCTTCTTGATCTTCTCCAGCCGGTAAACCAGGGTATTCCGGTGAACAAAGAGCTTCCGTGCGGTCTCCGATACGTTCAGGTTGTTCTCAAAGAACTTATTGATGGTAAAAAGGGTCTCCTGATCCAGAGCGTCGATGGGGTTCTTCTTAAAGACCTCCTGAAGGAACATCTCACAAAGGGTGGTGGGAAGCTGGTAGATAAGCCGTCCAATCCCCAGGTTCTCATAGTTGATAACGGTCTGCTCCGTCTCAAAGACCTTGCCCACCTCAATGGCAAGCTGGGCCTCCTTGTAAGAGCGGGCCAGATCCCGGATATTGGACACCACCGTACCGATGCCGACTACCACCCGGATCGCCTGGTTGGCTTCCAGATCCTCCTGGATCTGTCGGGCCAGCTTATCCAGCTTCTTTCCCTCAGTCCCCTCGGAGACCTGCCGGATCACCGCCACGTCGGTCTCGCTTACCGAAAGGACAAAATCGGCCTGCTTGTCAGGGAACATGGCCTGGATCGCGTCGATCATGGAGGGATCGACAGGCTCGGACTGCCGGATCAAGAACACGCTCCGGTATACATCACAGTCAAAGTGAAGTTCTTTGGCCCGAACGTAGATATCCCCCAGAAGGATATTATCGGAAATAATATTTTTTACAAAGGTACCCTTATCGTGCTTTTCCTCATAGTTCTGCTTGGCCCCACTCAGGGCCACCGAGGCAACCGCGCACAGAGACCTGGCCGTAGCGTCGTCCCCCGCCACAAAGCTGGCATACTCCAACTGGGCTCCCCAGCGGGCCAAAGCCTTAAATGTTTTTCCCTCCCAGGTCACCAGGGATTCCGCAGCGTTGACGGTCTCCACTGAACCGGGCCAGCGCTCTCCCATCAGGGAGAGGTCACTACAGGCGATCACCGCGCCCTCCGCGTCGATCACACCCACCGCCCGGTCCGTTCCTTCTTTCATTTGAAGCACGACGCTCTGAAAAATCCTGTTGGGCATTTGGGACCCTCCCTTTTATAATTCTGGGATAAAATCGATTTTCCGCTTCTTACATTATAGCGGACTTTTTCTCTCTTTTCAATAGCAATCGACAAGTTTTTTGTGGAAATTGCCTAAAGCTGCCTACCGGCGTTCCCGAAGGGTCCTCAATTCCTCTTCCGTAAGGGGCCTCCACCCCCCCGGCTCCAATGCCTCATCCAGGGTCAAGGAGCCGAAGGTAAGGCGTTTGAGAAAGACCACCTTTTTCCCCCGCGCGGCGCACATCCGCTTGATCTGATGATATTTTCCCTCCCAAAGAGTGACGATCGCCTCATGGGCCCCCAGGATCTCCAATCCCGCCGGAAGACAGTGGAAGCCATCCCCCAGGACCATACCCTCCCGGAACGCCCGCTCGTCCTCCCGGTCCAGTACTCCCTCTACCCGGACCAGGTACCGCTTATCTACATGACGTCCGGGCGCCAGAAGGGCATGTGCCAGGGCTCCGTCATTGGTAAGAAGGAGCAGTCCTACCGTATCCTTATCCAGCCTACCCGCCGGAAAAAGACCGATCCGCCGCAGATGCTCCGGCAGGAGAGACAAAACTGTGGACTCCCTGGGGTCTTCGGTGGCTGAAACCAATCCGGCGGGCTTATGAAGCATCAGATAGGTATGTTCCTCCGTGGAGATCTCCTCCCCGTCTACCCGGAACCGGGTCTGGGCGGGAAACTTCTCCTCCCGGCGGCATACCGGCGTCCCCTCCACCGTGACCCGGCCCGCCCGGACCAGCTCTGCCGCCTCCTTCCGGGACCAGCGGCCCGTATTGGCCAGCAGCTTATCTACCCGTTCCAACGCCATTGTCCGCCCCCCCTTTCTTTTTCGTCATTCCATCCCGCCTCATCCGCTGTCTTCGTTTGACAAGGACAGGCATCCATATTCGCAGCAAATTTTCTAAGCGGGCATTTTGCTTTATTGTATCATATGACAAGCCCTTTTTCCATATCAATAGAGCAAAGTCAAAAAGACAAGGGGCGATACAGGTGTTTATTTGGACGGCAAAGCTGAGCAAGAAAAGGGTGGTGCTGGCTCTGGCGGCAGCAATGTGCCTGTCGGCGGCGGCAGTGACCCTATTTGGAAACCGGGGAGCGGCGGCTTCCGCCGCAGTGAGTCCCAAAGGGGTCAAAACAGAGGAGGACCGGGTGGCCTATCTTCAGGAGTGGGGCTGGCAGGTTTCCCCTCAGGGCGCTCTGGTGGAGGAGCTGGAGCTTCCCAAGGAGTTTGGCCCGGAATACAGCCAATATCTGGAGCTCCAAACGGGGCAGGGCTTTGACCTTGCCAAATACGCGGGAAAACGGGTGCGGCGGTATACCTATGAGGTGCTGAACTATCCCGGTGGAGAAACAGGCGTGATCGTCCATCTGCTCCTGTGCAAAAACACGGTGGTCGGCGGCGAGGTCATGGGAGGGAATTTCCTTCACGGCCTGGCTGTTCCGGAGTGAAAACGAAACGCGGCGCTGGTCTGAAGACCGGCGCCGCGTTTTCGCGTTCGCGTTGTGTTCTATTTTTGCGCTCCCAGAGCCCCACTCGCCTTCCACAAAAAATACAGGTAAAAGGCCGTTGTAAGGAGCATGCAAAGGCTGGAAAGCATGGAGAGGCTGACTTTAAACGACTCCATTCCCGGCACATCCTTCATCAGAGCCACACTGAGGGCGCAGACTGCCGAGGCGATCTGGCACTTCCAGGCCCATTGCCCTTGCTTCTCTCCTCCATCCACTTTCCCTTTGACAAAGGGCAGGGTGAAAAGACAGGTCATGCAGATCACCAGCACGCTCAGAAGAAGGTCCGCCATGCTTACCAGCATGGCCATGGTGCCATCGGTAAGGCGACTGTACATCAGGTCCACCGCAAAGGTATTGACCGTCAAAAGAAGAAGGGGGACCCAAAAGCGTTTGTCCGCCCGGGTTGCAAAAAACAGTCCCAAGGCGGTGAGGGCATAGCAGATCCCCGCCGCGGCCAGGGAGGCTCCCCCCGGAAGAAAGGCCACCAGCAGGTTTGCTCCCACCCCGCCCAAAATAAAGCGCAGTCCCCGGCTGAGCTCAGAGGCGCCGTTTTTCATCATATCCTTCTCCTCCTCATTTCTCTATCACATGGACATTCAGATGGTCGTATGTCATCTGGATCCCCGCCTTGTCAAAGGCTGCCTTCACCTGCTCGGTCAGGTCAAAGTACACCGCCCAGTAATCCTCGGTGGCGCACCAGGTCCGCGCCACATATTCCACCGAGCTGCTCTGATAGCTGTTGACCCGGATCAGTGCCTCCGGAGTGGGCAGCGTCAGGGGGTGCTCCCCTATCACCCTGGCAATACACTCCTTCACCTTCTCCGTGGGATCGTCGTAGGAGGTGGTAAAGCTCAAATCCACCCTCCGGGTGGGATTGGCGCTATAATTGGTGATGGTCTTTCCCGATATCTCCCCATTGGGAACAAAGACCACCCGGTTATCCACCGTGTCCAGCTTGGTATAGATCAACCCTACCTCCTGAACGGTGCCCTTGATCTCCCCCGCCTCCACAAAGTCTCCGGCGGCAAAGGGGTGGGAGGTCAGGATCAGGATCCCTCCCGCCAGGTTGGACAGGGTCCCCTGAATGGCCAGGGATACCGCCAAGCCCACGACGCTGAGAAGGGCCACCATGGAGGTCATAGGAACGCCCAGATAGCCCAGCAGGACACAGACAGCCACCAGCCACAGGGCCACCTTCAGCCCCGACCGAAGGAAGGTCCGTACCCCCCGGTCCAACTTCGCCTGGATCATGGCCCGGTCCGCCAGGCTCACCAGCACCCGAATGGCCACCACGGAAGCCACCAGCAGGCACAAAAGCACGGCGGCGGTCTGCCAGGAAATGCCCCGTACCGCCTTTTCTATGATGTTCAAGGTCTCCTGAGCGGTCTCTGTATCTACGGTTGTCGGCATATGTACTCTCCTTATCTCTTTTTCCGGTCTTCTTCTATCAGAAGCTTCACCGTCTCGATCCCCACTTCGATGGCGGCGGACAGGTCGTGGCTCTCCTCCTGGTCCAGCCCTGCGGCCTCCCTCTCCTGGTTCCATATCACGTGGAAGCAGGACCCGCAGCGGACCCCAAGAGCGGCGGCGCAACAGAAGAGAGCGGCGGACTCCATCTCCGAGGCCAACACCCCCAACCGCTTCCACGCCTCCCATTTACCGAGAAGCTCCTGGCTCACCGGCATACGCTGGGGGCTGTGCTGGCCGTAGAAGGAGTCCTTGCACTGGACCACCCCCGCATGCCAACTCTTGCCCAGGTTTTTCGCCGCCTGGACCATGGCCGCCTGGACCTGATAGTCGCTGACCGCAGGAAACTCAATGGGAGCATACTCCCGGCTGGTCCCCTCGTGGCGGACGGCTCCGGTGGCAATGACCACGTCGTCGGAGCGGACCTTCAAGGCGATCCCTCCACAGGTCCCTACCCGGACAAAGGTATCCGCTCCGATGGCCGCCAGCTCCTCCATGGCAATGGCGGCAGAAGGCCCGCCGATCCCTGTGGAGCAGACGCTGACCTTCTCTCCCAGAAGGGTCCCGGTATAGACCACATACTCCCGGTTTTGTTGGACCTTGTAGGGAGAATCAAAATAGGAGGCGATTTTCTCACACCGGCCCGGATCGCCAGGCAGGATACAGTACCGGCCCACATCCCCCTTTTTACACCTGATATGGAACTGAAGCTCATGCTCCTGCATAAGATCCACCGCCTTTCTTATTTATTATACCTCTTTCCAGGACATATGGCAACGGAAAAAGAAAAGGGAAGCGATTTTGAACTGCCGCTTGAAAAAGGCGTCGGATATTGGTAGAATGAAACATATATATTCCTGCCATCCCTTTCCGGCGGCAAAGGAGCTGGGACTATTGCATATTGAAAATCTGTTTTGGATCGGCTATGTGGGTGGGGCCT
Organism: uncultured Pseudoflavonifractor sp.; assembly: GCA_947644625.1. Taxonomy (GTDB): domain Bacteria; phylum Bacillota; class Clostridia; order Oscillospirales; family Oscillospiraceae; genus Vermiculatibacterium. The sequence goes on along the minus strand of CANRZY010000059.1, from coordinate 4,700 downwards.
TGTGTCTTCTTTTCGCCCTTCTCCAACTGCGGAGGATCCTTTCCCTTCCCGAAGGAGGCACTCTGTCCCAAGGGTTTTCCGACGCCCTCCGGAAAGGGACATGGACCTACCTGAAATGGCAGCTTCTCCTTTCCGGCGTCTCTGCGGCCCTGGTCTTCGTCTTTTTGGTCTGTCTTGTCTATCTGCGGCTCGTGAACCGGATGTCTCCTCTGGCCTTCCTCTCCGGAAGCCTGTGCGGGATCCTGGTGGGCAGTTGCAGCTCTTTCCTCACCGCCGCCGCGGGGCCCCGTGCCGCTCAAGCAGCCGGGGAGCGGCTGGACCGGGGGGTAGACACTGCCTTTCGGACCGGATCTGTCATTGGCTTTCTTTCCGTCGGGCTGGCCCAGGTCCATCTTACCGGATGGATCTATATCCTCCGCCCTTACATGGACTATGATCCCGGCGCTGTTGCCCGAACCCTGCTCTTTTTTGGCCTGGGCAGCGCCCTTGCCGCCCTTCTTTTCCGCATGGGCTCTGTCTTCGTCCGCGCCGCCAGCATGAGCGCTGAGATCGTGGACCGGGAGCTGGGCCTCCCTCCTGACTCTCCCCCCAACCCTGTCACCGTAGCCGACCGGATGGGTCACTCGGTAAGTGCCGCCGGCAACGCCGCAGACCTGTACTGCTCCTATGAAAACATCCTTTTTTCCGCCCTTTTTTTGGCTTCCGGCGCCTTTGCCGCTCAGGACATGACATGGAACGCCATGCTGCTTCCCATAGCTGTGGCGGCAATGGGAGCCTTTGCCTGCCTTATCGGCTTCCTTACCATCCGCCCCCAGGAACGGGGCGACCGGTACTCTCTTCCCTGGTGTCTTCGCTTTGCCGGTCTTGTTCCGGCCCTTCTCACCGCCGTTTCCACCGTCCCCGTCACCTATTTTCTGACCGGGAGCTGGCAAATGTGTTTTCCCATTCTTGTCGGACTAAGCCTTGGTTTCTTTGCCAACCTTGCCGGGGAATATTTTACTGCCGACACATATTATCCCGCCCGCGCTCTGGCTGAGACTGCTGAGACCGGCGCCGCAGCCGCCGTCACCGGCGGACTGGGCCTGGGTTCTCTGGGCGCCGCCCTTCCCGCTCTTCTTACCGCCGTGGCTCTGGCCGCCGCTTTTTCTCTTTCCAGCGGGACGGCGGAGCCCTTTAAGGGGCTGTACGGCCTTGCTCTGGCAGGAGTGGGTATGCTTTCTGTCTCTGGAATCGGCCTGGCCGCAGCCTCCTGTGGGCCGGTGGGGGACTGCGCGGCCAATGTAGCCTCCCTTATCGACGCCGATGAGATCCCCCGCCGCCGGGCGGATAATCTGGCCTCCATCGGCGCTTCCGCCGCCAACGGCGGGCGGTGCGCCTCCGCCGTATCCACCGCTCTTTCGGGCTTTGTGCTGCTCGTGTGCCTTTCCCAGATCCTGGGACAGACCAGACCGGAGCCCAGCCTTCTTTTAGGCGCTTTTGGCGGGATCCTGGCCCTATTCCTCTTTCTGGGCCTTCTTCTGCTGGCGGTCCGAAGCTCGACTAGATCCACCCTCTCCCAGGCCCGCCGCCAATTCCAGGAGCCCGACGGTTTGCTGGATGGCTCTGAGACCCCCGATTATGCCGTCTGTGTCGCCCGGTGCGCCTCCTCCTCTCTGCTGGGCTTCCTCCCCCCTCTTCTCACCGCTCTCATCGCTCCGGTAGCCGCCGGTCTGTTCCTTGGCCCCCAGGGACTTCTTGGCTTCTTGGGTTGTGTGCTTTTGTTGAGCGTAACAATGTCCCTCCTCTTTTCTCTTTCCAGCGGGATCCTGGGCGGCGCCCGCCGGTATGTGGAAAGCGGACGCCGTGGCGGACGGGGCTCTGACTGTCACCGGACCACCCTGACTGCGGAGCGGGCCGTAGCCTCCATGGGCCATACGGCAGGGCCCTCCCTTCTCTCCTTCGCCAAGCTGGTCCTCACCCTGTCCCTTCTGTGCGTATCCCTGATCCTCACCTACAATCTGCCCGGTCTGTTGGGATAAGGCTGATAAAAAGGCTCTGTCTCTTCCGCTCCAATGGCTGGAAGAGACAGAGCCTTTTTCATTTTACAAACGGGGAAAAGTAGGATATAATTCTTATAGCTTTAGGGGGAGGTGCGCGGTATGGGAAAACGGCTTTGGGCCGCTGTGGGGGCGTTTCTGCTTCTGGCCGGCTGCGCCCGGAGGGTAGAAGAGAAGAACACGCTCCATATTCTGGCCACCACCTATCCCATGTATCTTCTGACCACCGACCTTACCTCCCAAGCCCAGGACGTGGAGGTAGAGCTTCTGGTGAATTCCCAGACCTCCTGCCTCCATGACTACACCCTGACAGTGGAGGATATGAAGGCCATTGAGAGAGCTGACGTCATTGTAATGAGCGGCGCCGGGATCGAGGCGTTTATGGAGGACGCCCTGGCCGCCTCCGACGCCGACGTCATTGACTGCTCGGAGGGCCTGGACCTTCTCCCCCCCCTGGAGGAGCACGGGCACGAGGACCACGGCCACGAGGAGGAGTGGGACCCCCACTACTGGATGGACCCCGGACATTTTCTTTGGGCCAGGGATACCCTCTGCGAGGCTCTCTCGGAATATGTGACCCTGTCCGGTCATGTGGAATATAAGCTTCCGGACCCCGCCGACCTTCTGGGAGATCTTTCCTTCCCCTACCTCATTACTTTCCACGATGGGTTTCAATACTTCGCTCAGGCCTACGGTCTCACCCTGCTCAAGGCCATTGAGGAGGAGGAAGGCTCCACCGCCTCCGCCCGGGAGATCAGGGAGATCGTGGAGCTTGTGGAGGAATATGACATTCCCGCCATCTTTGTGGAGAAAAACGGTTCCCGCTCCACAGCGGAGGTCATCCGCCGGGAGACGGGCTGTAAGATCTATGAGCTGGACATGCTCATGTCCGGGGAGGGAACCGGCCTTCAATCCTATTTTGACGCCATGGAGGCCAACCGCGCCGCCATTAAGGAGGCTCTCAAATGAGTATCCACATGCACAAAAACCATGCCGACCACGGCTGCGAGGGACTTTGCTGCCTGGAGCTGAAGGACGTAGGGGTCTCCGTGGGAACCGACGAACTGCTCCACGGCGTATCCTTTCATCTCCACTGTGGGGAGATCGTGGCCCTCATCGGTCCCAACGGAGCAGGAAAATCCACCCTGTTCAAGACCATCTTGGGACAGCTTCCCCATACGGGCTCCATCGGCTTCCACCGCTCCGACGGGGAGACGCGTCGGCCTATCATTGGCTATGTTCCCCAGTCCCCCGCCTTTGACCGGGGAGACCCTGTGAGCGTGCTGGACTTTTTTTCTGCCGCCATTGCCGACTGGCCCGTATTCCTTCCTGTCCCGCAAAAGCTGCGGGACAGGGTAACGGCCTGCCTTGCCCGGACCCACACCGAAGCCCTGCTGGATAAACGGATCGGCGCTCTCTCCGGCGGAGAGCTTCAACGGGTCCTCATGGCCCTGGCTCTGGAACCCATTCCCCACATTCTCATTTTGGACGAACCCCTTTCGGGCGTGGATGTGGAAGGGGAAAAGCAGCTTCTTGACATGCTGGATGAGCTGAGGAGAACCTACGACCTCAGCATTCTTCTCTCCACCCACGATTTTGCCACTTTGGAGCAGTATGCCGACAAGGTTGTCCTGCTGCAAAACACCATTCTGAAGACGGGATCCCCTGACCAAGTCCTCTCCAGTTCGGAATTTCAGGATGTATTCCATCTGCGCATGGGAAGGAGGGCGGAGTAAATGTCTCTTTGGTATTCTCTCACGGAGTTTCTTCCCTTTGAATGGGCGCAGATGACCTTTATGAAAAACGCCCTTCTTGCCATTTTGGTGGTCTCCCCCCTGTTTGGACTTCTCTCCACCATGGTGGTCCAAAGCCGTATGGCCTTTTTCTCCGACGCCTTGGGCCACTCCGCCTTTACCGGCATTGCTATCGGGGTCCTGTGCGGTCTTCAGGAGCCCATGTGGGCCGCCGTGGGCTTTGCCCTCGTGTTTTCCCTTCTTTTTACCTATGTCCGCCGCCGGACGGACCTGACCGGAGACACCGTCATAGGCGTCTTTTCCTCCACCGCTGTGGCCCTGGGCATCTTTATCGCCACCCGGAACGGCGGTTCCTTTACCAAATTCAACGCCCTGCTCATTGGGGACATTCTCAGTGTAAAACCGGAACAAGCCCTCTTGCTGCTGGGTATTCTGGGGATCATTCTGGTACTGTGGCTCTGCGCCTACAACACCCTGCTCCTCTCCTCCCTTCACCCTGCTCTGGCGGACAGCCGGGGGATCCGTGTCTTCTGGCAAGAGGCGGTGCTCAATTGCGCTATCGCCGTAACGGTGACGGTATCCATGACCTGGGTAGGACTTCTGGTTATCAATTCCCTTCTGGTCCTTCCCGCCGCCGCGGCCCGGAATCTGGCCCGAAACGTCCGGCAATATCATCTTTTATCTGTTTTGGCCGCTACGGTGTGCGGCATTGCCGGGCTTATGACCTCCTACTATATGGGCTCCTCCGCCGGGGCCTCCATCACTCTCTACCTGGCCCTCTTCTTTGCCCTGTCTATCGTAGAAAGGAAGAAAAGGCTGTAAGGTTCGTTGTCAGGATGAATGGGAATTTACAAGAGAAGGGCGGAGAACAGGTCAGTTGGGGAGGCTAAGACCGGAGTGGAGCGAAACC
>CANRZY010000058.1 GCA_947644625.1 uncultured Pseudoflavonifractor sp. | reverse complement strand
CCGGGACGGTAGAGGGCGATAATGGCGCAGATGTCCTCCAGATCCTTGGGCTTCAGGCTGACACAGACCCCCGTCATACCCGCGGACTCCATCTGGAACACTCCGCTGGTCCTGCCCTCAGAGAGCATTTGCAGTACCTCAGGATCGTTATCCGGAATATCGTTAAGGGAGAAGCCGGGGCGGCTTTTCCGGACCATTTTTACCGCATCGTCCAGCACCGTCAGGTTCCGAAGCCCAAGGAAGTCCATTTTCAGAAGTCCCAGTTCCTCCAGCGTCACCATGGTATATTGGGTCACCACCGAACCGTCATTGGTGGCAAGGGGTACATAGTCCTCCACAGGCAGGCGGGTAATCACCACTCCTGCGGCGTGCTTAGAGGCATGGCGTGGCATCCCCTCAATAGCCTGGGCGGTATCAATGAGAAGCTTGATCTGCTCATCCTCCTCATACATATCCCGGAGAGGCTTGGAAAGCTTTAAGGCCTCCGCCAGGGTGATATGGAGAGCGCCGGGCCCCGCAGGGATCTGCTTGGTCACCTGGTTCATCCGGTCAAAGGGCAGTGCCAGAACCCGGCCTACATCCTTCACACTCCCCCGGGCCGCCATGGTGCCGAAGGTGACGATCTGGGCTACATGGTCCGCGCCGTACTTTTTCCGGACATAGTCAATGACCTCGTCCCGCCGGCGGGGACAGAAATCAATATCGATATCGGGCATGGTGACCCGCTCCGGATTCAGGAATCGTTCAAAGAAGAGACCGTACTTCATGGGGTCCACTTCTGTAATCGCCATGCAGTAGGCCACCATGCTTCCGGCTGCGGAGCCCCGGCCGGGACCCACGGGAATATCGTTGGCCTTGGCATAGCCAATAAAATCGGAGACGATGAGGAAATAATCCACAAACCCCATCTTCCGAATAACTCCCATCTCATACTCCAGCTGCTCCCGATACCCCTCAGGATGGTCGGGATAACGGCGTTCAAAGCCCTGGCGGCAGACCTTTTCAAAATAGGCGTCCGGATCGGTCTCCCCCTCAGGAAGATGGAATTCCGGTAGGTGGTATTTGCCGAACTCAAACTCTACATTGCACATATCCGCGATCTTCAGCGTATTCTCTATGGCCCCGGGATATCTGCCAAAAAGAGCCTCCATCTCCTGGGTGGTCTTGATATACATCTCGTCCGTTTCAAACTTCATCCGATCCGGGTCGGCCTCTGTCTTGCCCGTTTGGACACACATGAGGATATCCTGCATCCGGGCATCCTCTTTCGTCAGATAGTGGGCATCGTTGGTGCAGACCAGAGGGATCCCCGTCTCCTCGTGAATGCGGACCAGGCCTCCAATAACGGTGGGATCCGCCTCCAGACCATGGTCCTGAAGCTCCAGATAGTAGCTTCCCCGTCCAAAGAGAGCGTCCATCTCCAGCGCGTGAGCCTTTGCCCCGGCATAGTCCCCCTCCCGGAGCCGCCGGGGGAGCTCCCCCGCCAAACAGGCGGACAGACAGACCAGCCCCTCCGCGTGCTTACGCAGAAGATCCATATCGATCCGGGGCTTGATATAAAAGCCCTCGGTATAGGACTGGCTCACCATATGAGAAAGGTTTCGATATCCTGCCTCATTTTTGCACAGCAGAATGAGGTGCCGGGCTTTGCTGTCCAGCTCATGGACCCGGTCAAACCGGGTCCGGGGGGCCACATACACCTCACAGCCGATGACGGGCTTGATCCCTTCCGCCTTACAGGCTTTATAAAAATCAATGACGCCGTACATGGTGCCGTGATCGGTGATGGCCACGGCCGGCTGTCCCAGCTCCTTCACCCGCTTTACCAGCTTTGGGATCCGGCAGGCTCCGTCCAAAAGGGAGTATTCCGTATGGTTATGCAAATGAACGAAGGACATGACAGTTTCTCCCCCCTATCGTCAATTTTCTCTCCCGCAGCGGAAGGGTATCCCGTCCGCCGCGCGTTTCTTCTATGCCCCCACATCCTCCGCCAGCTCCGAGAGCTTCTTTAACCGGTGGCTCAGGGAGGACTTGGTAATGGGAGGCCGACAAAGCTCTGCCAGCTCAGTAAGGGTCAGATCCGGGTGATCCAGCCGCAGCTGGGCCGCCTCAGCCAGCTTGGCAGGCAGCTCCTCCAGATCCATTCGTTCCTTCAGGCGGCGAATGACCTCGATCTGAGCCTGAGCCGCGTCGACGGCCTTGTCCAGATTGGCCGCCTCACAGTTCACCCGGCGGTTCACACCGCCCCGCAGGTCCTTCTCTGCTTTGGCGTTCATCAACTCCATAGCCGCCAGAGGAGCGCCAATGGCGGTGAGAAAGTCCGCGATAGCCTCACTCTGCTTGAAATAGGTCATATGATTGCCGCCACGGTCCGCCGACTTAGGATCAAAGCCCGCCTCCCGAAGAAGGGTAAGCAGCTCCCGGTCCACCGAGCGGTGGGTGGTGGTAAGCTCCAGATGATAGCTTTTGCTGGGATCGGTCACAGAGCCCCCCGCCAAAAAGGCTCCCCGAAAAAAAGCCATCCGACAGTGCTCCTCCTCCAGAACGGCAAAATTGACGTGATGGGCCACCGAAGAGCCGGGATCATAACCAAAGGCAGCCCACAGCAGGGACAGCTTGTCCAATCCGACAATGGAAAAGACCCGCTTACCAGAGGCTGGTCCCGGCTCCGGCAAGCGGTCAAAGGTGATATGAAAGGCTTTTTTAAAAAGGAGGGGCAGGCGTGTAGCCAGATCCGCTGATTCGGTGACGATCCTGGCCTCCTTATGGTCAAAGCGATTGGCGTAAAGGAGAATACCATAACACTCCGCCTGAGCGCAGCATTTTCGAGTGATCGGCTGGCGGCACAGTTCCCCCTTGGCGTCGCCGGAAAAGGACATAGGGTCCCTCCTCTCTTTCTTGCGCCGCTGCGTCAGAATATCTTGGTATCCGCCCGCTCCTGGTAAAGCTCCATGGCAACCTCTCCAAGCCGTTCAGGGGAGTGGCGGGCATAGCGGGAGGCGCTGGAGATCATGGGCCGCTCCACCACCTCTACTCCCAACGCCTCGATCCTTTCCCGATCCACCAGTATGGGGTCGGCGTCCTCCGCCTTATAGCGTTGGACCAGAGCAGGATCCACCGGCGCGGAATTGGCCACACACAGATCGATAAGTCCGGGACCGGAGTGCTTCAGAAGGGCTGAGACATGATCCGAGAGGGTCATCCCCTCCGTCTCTCCGTCCTGGGTCATAATATTGCCGATATAGACCTTCAGTGCTTTGCTTTGGCAGATGGCCTCCGCCACCCCCTCCACCAGCAGGTTGGGGATCACACTGGTATACAGGCTTCCGGGTCCTAACACGATCAGGTTGGCCTCCCGGATGGCCTCCAGAGCCGCCGGAGTGGCAGCAGGACGCTCTGGCAAAAGGCGTACGCTGCGGATCCGGCAGTCCTGGACCCTTTTAAAGTCGGCAATCAGGGATTCCCCCACTACCGCCGTACCATTTTCAAAGGTCGCCTCCAGCTTCACATCGGCGCTGGTCACGGGCAGCACCCGGCCGGAGATGGCCAATACCTGGCTCATCTGGGCTACCGCCTCTTCAAAGGAGCCTGTGACCCCATTGAGGGCAGCCAGGATCAGGTTGCCGAAAGACTGTCCGGTAAGACGGCCGGAGCCCGTAGGAAAGCGGTACCCCAAAAGCTCCTGCATGATCGGTTCCGCGTTGGCCAGGGCCTCCATGCAGTGGCGGATATCTCCCGGAGGAGGCATTCCCAGATCCTGGCGCAGAACGCCGGAGCCTCCTCCGTCATCGGCCACCGTCACGATGGCCGTCAGGTTCTTTGTCCGGTTTTTCAAGCCCCGCAGCATGGTGGAAAGCCCTGTGCCGCCGCCGATGGCCACCACCTTGGGGCCATGCTCCCAATGATATTTCGATTTCTCTTCCATTATCGTACCCTCGTCATATCCCGGTGGTTTTCACTGGCCTCATAGCCCTTTTGGCGAATGAAGTCGGCCAGGGCCTTGGCTACCGCCACCGAACGGTGCTGGCCTCCTGTACAGCCGATTGCAATGACCAGCCCTGTTTTGCCCTCCTCCACATACTGAGGCAAAAGAAAACCGATAAGCCGCTCCAGATAGGTTATAAAGTCCTTGGTTTGCTGATAGCCAAATACGAAGTCATAGACCGGAGCGTCCAGCCCCGTCTGATGCCGAAGCTCCGCAATATAGAAGGGGTTTGGAAGAAACCGCACGTCAAAAACCAGGTCGGCCTCAATGGGAATGCCGTACTTAAAGCCGAAGGAGATCACGCTCACATTCATGGCCTGCTGAGTCCCGCCAGCCCCAAAAACACGCAGGATCTCTCCCCGCAGTTTGGTGGTAGATAACGCTGTTGTGTCAATGATGTATTCTGCCTGGGCCCGGACGGGAGCCAGAATGGTCCGTTCCTGACGCACCGCCTCATCCAGCGACCGGTTCCCTTTTGCCAAAGGGTGCCGCCTTCTCGTCTCCTTATACCGCTTTATCACCGTTTCCGGGCTTGCTTCCATATAGAGGATCTTATGGGCGCAGCCCATCCTGTCCAGCTCCGAAAGGGCGGCGAAAAGCCCCTCGAAGGTCTGGCCTCCCCGGATATCGCAGACGATGACTACCCGGTCATACTGGGCGGGACTTGCCATACACAGCCCGGCAAATCCGGGGATCAAGGCAGCTGGCATATTGTCTACCACGAAGTAGCCGATGTCCTCCATAAAGGAGGCAGCCTGGCTCTTTCCTGCTCCGGACAGGCCGGAAATAACGATAAATTCCATATTTACACCCCCAGGGTCCTGATTTCCGGCTCCAGAATGATCCCGGTCCGGTCATGAACCCGCTTTTTGACTTCCCCAATCAGGGCTAGGATATCGGCTCCGGTGGCTCCGCCCTTGTTGATAATAAAGCCCGCGTGCTTTTCCGATACCTGGGCGCCCCCCACCGTCAGCCCCTTCAGTCCGCACGCGTCGATGAGGGCGGCGGCGTAGACTGGCTTTCCGTCCACCGGAGACGGTCGCTTAAAGGTACTGCCCGCCGAAGGGTATTCCAGAGGCTGCTTTGACCGGCGCTTTTCCGCCAGCTCCGCCATTTTTTCTCTTATAGCGGTGGGATCACCCGGTTCCAGGAGGAATACCGCCTCCAGGATCAGCCTTTCTCCATCGGAAAAGGCGCTGTGGCGATAGGAAAAATCACATTCTCTGTTGGAGATCACTTCAAACCGGCCGTCATAGCCAAGGGTGTGTACCTGATAAAGGACCTGGGATATCTCCCCGCCGTAGGCCCCGGCATTCATGGTGACCGCCCCCCCCACCGTACCGGGGATCCCGGCCGCCCACTCTAACCCGGTAAGGCCGTGCCGCAAAGCCAGGTTGGCAGCCTGGGAAAGAAGCATGGCTCCGCCTGCCATCAGTTCATTGGCGCATACCTCTCCCTCGCAGCAGCTCCCCCCAAGCTTCACCACAAAACCGTCGTATCCATGGTCAGAAACCAGCAGGTTGGAGCCGTTGCCCAGAAAGAAGGGCTTCACATTGCAGCGGAAAGCGGTCTCTACCACCTTGCGGACCTCCCCGCCTTTGGGAAGCGCCATCAATGCGGCGGGACCGCCCACCCGGAAGGTGGTGTATTTGCTCATGGGCTCATTCCTGCGAAGCTCCAGGCCGGGGCATTCCTCCCGAAGTTGTTGTTCCAAACCTTCCAGTAATGTCATGGCGCTCCCCCCTTCCTGCCAGTGTATGCAGTTTACAGCGTTTTCTTGTATACTTCCGCCCCATCCAGCAGCTCCCCGGCGCTGTCCAGAGCTGCCTGGGTCACATGGTCCCCGGAGGTGAGCCTGGCAAGCTCCTCCATCCTTCTGGCACGGTCCAGGGTCTCCACCGCCGTATAGGTCCGTCCAGCCTTCTCCCCCTTCTCCACAGAGAAGTGGACGTCGGCCATGGCGGCAAGCTGGGGAAGGTGGGTCACACAGAGGACCTGCTTATGCCGGGCCACCTGACAGAGCTTTTCCGCCACCTTTTGGGCGGCCCGGCCCGAAACGCCCGTATCTACCTCGTCAAAGACCAGGGTTCCCACATCGTCGTTCTCCGCCAACACGTTCTTCAGCGCCAGCATGATCCGGGCCAGTTCTCCTCCCGACGCGATCTTCTGGATAGGCTTCAGATCCTCCCCCACGTTGGCCGACATCAGGAAACGGACCGTGTCCATCCCATCAGCGTTAAGGCCGGTCTCTCCCGATACCGCCTCAAAGGCTGTCTGGAAACGGACCTTTGGCATGTCCAGTTGGGCAAGCTCGCTTTGTATGCGCTCCTCCAGAGCCTTTCCCGCTTCCTTCCGCTCCTGGGAAAGAGTCTGCGCAAGACTCCTGGCCTCCTCCATCGCTTTGGCCCGCTGGGCCTCCAACCGGAGAAGGGCGTCGTCCGCAAACTGGATCTCATCCAGTTCCTTCTGACACCGGTCCAGATACTCCAGCATTTCCTCCACGGAGTTCCCATACTTCTTTTTCAGCCGGTAGAGAAGGTCCAGCCGTCCCTCCAGTTGGTCCAGTTCCCCTGGTTCAAACTCAAAGCCGCCGGAGAGATCCCGAGCGGTATCCGCTGCGTCCTGGGCCTGGCAACGGCAATCCACCAGCCGCTCCCGCAGCTCATCCAGCTCTCCGCTCACCCCGGCTACCGCCTCCAGGGCCCGCTCGGCCTCCATAAGAAGCGCCACCGCTCCGGCGCTGTCCTCATCCCCGGAAAGAGCGTAATGGGCCCCTTGGGCGGCCTCGGCCAGGTCGGCGGCGTTCCGAAGGATGTCCCGCCGCTCGTTCAGGGCCTCCTCCTCCCCCGGCGTCAGCTCCGAGCGCTCCAGTTCATTGATCTGATACTGGAGGGTATCCACCCTTCGCGCCTTCTCGCTCTCGTCCATTTGCAGGGCGGATATCTTTTCATCCAAGGCCGTCAAAGCCGCGTAGGCTTCCCGGTAGGCCCCAAGGGAGGCGTCCGTCCGTCCAAAACGGTCCAGATATTCCAGATGACAGCCCTCATCCAAAAGTTGCTGGCCATCATGCTGGCCGTGGATGTTGAGAAGCTGACGTCCCAGAGTCTTCAGCTGCGCCACCGTCACCGGCCGACCGTTGACCCGGCAAAGGTTTTTTCCATCCAGCAGGATCTCCCGCTGAAGGAGCAGCTCTCCGTTCTCATCCGGGGCAAGACCATTCTCCGCCAGCCAGGAAAGCCCGGCCGCTCCGGTGAAAGTCCCCGACACCAAGGCAGACTTTGCTCCCGTGCGGATCAGCTCCCGGCTGGTCCGCTCTCCGGTCACGGCGCTCATGGCGTCCACCACAATGGACTTGCCAGCGCCCGTCTCACCGGTAAGGGCGTTGAACCCAGGGCCAAAAAGAATATCCGCCGATTCAATAACGGCAATATTTTCAATATGAAGAACGGAAAGCATCGGATCACCCCACTCCGAAAAGAAAATCAGCGCAGCATCTCCCGGATCTCCTCACAAAATTCCACCGCGTCCTCGTTGGTGCGCATAATGAGTATGGCTGTATCGTCCCCCGAAAGGGAACCCACAAGACTGGGAAGGTCCATACCGTCAATGGCGGCCCCCGCAGCGGAGGCAAGACCGGGCATAGTCTTCAATACCACAATATTTTGAGCTACGTCAAAAGAGGTGACACACTCCCGGAAAATAGTCTGAAGCTTACCGGAAAAATTGGCCGCCTTATGATGAGATACGGCGTATTTATATACCCCTCCACGGGCCAGCTCCTTCACCAAATGGAGCTGCTTGATATCCCGGGAAATGGTGGCCTGGGTGGTAAATATCCCCCGCTCTTTCAAATACTCCAAAAGCTGCTCCTGCGTTTCTACCTCGTGAGCCGCAATGATCTCCAGGATCTCCTGTTGCCGTTTCCCTTTCACCGATCGTGTCCTCCCAACTTCTGATTAACTACGGTATAGAAGCTCCGGTTTGTCAACCGGACCAGTCTTGCCCTCGCCCTGGACCGGTGGAGCTCCACCTGGTCGCTGGCGCTGAGGCGGAAGGCTTTGCCGCCGTCCACCGATAAATAGGCCGTCTTTCTGGAAAGCTTGCCCATCCGGGCCGCCACCGAACGGCGGCTATCCAATACAAAGGACCGGGCGTGCAGGGCATGGGGGCAAATGGGGGTAACCAAAATATTTTCCACGGTGGGTTCTACGATAGGACCTCCCGCCGACATAGCGTAAGCCGTAGAGCCCGTGGGCGTCGAGACAATGACCCCGTCCCCCGAAAACCGGGCCACCGACACCCCGTCCGCCTTGACCTCCAGGTCAATGATCCGGGCCACCGCCCCCTTGGTAATTACCGCGTCGTTGAGCGCCAGGTCCCGGTAGAGTGTTTTTCCCTCCCGGCGGACCGACACGTCCAGCATCATCCGCTCCTCAATGCGGTATTTTCCCTGGGCAAGCCGCTCCAGCTGGGACAGCTCCCCTGTTTCCAGCTCCGCCATAAAGCCCACACTCCCCAGGTTCACCCCCAGGACGGGCACTCCATGACGTTGGGCGTCCTTAGCAGCATGGAGGATGGTCCCGTCTCCGCCAAAGCAGACCATCAAGTCCGCCCCGGAAAAGGCCTCCTCCTCCGACAGAAACTCCAGATGGGCCGGGACCTCCACATTCTCCCGTTCCAGCTCAAAGGGAAAGCACATGCAGGTCTCCACTCCGGTCCCCCGCAGGACCCGCTGGGCGTTCTGCGCAGCCTTCAGGCCTTTGTCCCGGTATGGATTGGGACTCAGTACGATCTTCACGGCAATACCTCCTCTGCCGCAGCCTTTGGCTCCAGTTCGGCGTGGGACGCTTCCACAAGTTCTTTCAGCTCCCCCTGCCAGGGCAGAGCCTCCTTCACCGTCAGCCAACCCAAATATTCAATGTTTCCCTCCGGCCCCCGGATGGGAGAATAGGTAAGACCCCGCACCCCAAAACCGGCGTGGAGGGCATGCTCCAGAAAATGCTCCAGGACCTCCAGATGGACCGTCCGGTCCCGGACCACGCCTTTCTTTCCTACCTTATCCCTCCCCGCCTCAAACTGGGGCTTTATCAGGCACACCGCCTGCCCCTCCGGCTTCATCAGCCCCCGAAGAGCAGGCAGGATCAGATTCAAAGAGATAAAAGACACGTCCACGCTGGCAAAATCCAGCTCGTCCGGTACTTCCTCACGGGTAAGATACCGGGCGTTGGTCCGCTCCAGACAGACCACACGGGAATCACTCCGAAGCTTCCAGGCCAGCTGGCCATACCCCACGTCCACGGCATACACCTTGCTCGCCCCATTTTGAAGCATACAGTCGGTAAAGCCCCCCGTAGAGGCCCCGATATCGCCGCAGACCGCCCCCGTCAGGTCAATGGGCCAAAGGGCCATAGCCTTTTCCAGCTTCAGCCCGCCCCGGCTCACATACTTCAGACCCTCCCCCCGAAGCTCAAGGGGAGCCTCCGGATCGGTGGGAGCTCCCGCCTTGTCCACCTTCTGTCCCCTCACATAGACCTGGCCCGCCATAATGAGGGCCTGGGCCTTCTGGCGGGAGTCAACCAGTCCCTTTTCCACCAAAAGGAGATCCAGTCTTTTTTTCAAGGTCGGTCACCTCCTTGACCTGTCGGACGATACTTTCGGCGTCCAGCCGATTCATCTGACGAAGCTCCGTCACCGTTCCCTGGGGTGGAACTTTGGCTCCCAAGTTCCGTAAAGCAATATACCTTGTCTGTATTCCACCCATCGCCAGGTCGGCGGCAATCCGGCGGCCCACACAATTAAATTCCATGGCCTCCTCATAAAACCAGAGTGCCTTGGTCTTATCCACCGAGGCCAGAAAAAGCTCTCCGCCGGGCGTCGGTGTAATGGTATTCAGCTTTACAACTCCCGCCGAAATATGTTCTTCCTCCAGCCTCTCCGCCGCCTCCAGAAGGGCGTTGATCTGGGTGCCGTAGCCCGCCAGCGTCACGTCGGAGCCGGACCGGAGCGCCGTCGCCGCCTGTCCATCCCAGCCGGCCTGGTAGACTCCCTCCCCTCCCCGGGGATAGCGGACAGCTACAGGTCCCTTCTCCTTATGGATGGCGTAGGCAAGCATATCCCTTAGTTCGGCGTAATTGGCGGGGGCCAGCACAGTTATACCGGGGACGGTATCCAGAAAGCCCACATCAAAGACGCCGTGGTGGGTCTCACCATCCTCCCCTACCAGACCTGCCCGGTCCACGCAAAAGACTACATGAAGGTTTTGCAGGGCTACGTCGTGCAGGAGCATATCATAGGCCCGCTGCAAAAAGGTGGAATAGACGGCAAAGACGGGGATCAAGCCCTGCTTTGCCATACCGGCGCACATGGTAACGGCATGGCCCTCCGCAATCCCCACATCAAAAAAGCGCTCCGGGAACTTTCTGGCAAAACCGTCCAGCCCGGTACCCGGCTGCATGGCGGCGGTAACGGCGCAGATCCGACGGTCTTGCTCAGCCAGAGAACAAAGGGTCTCCCCAAAAACGGAGGAAAAGCTTTGACCGCCCTTGGACAAAGCCTCTCCGGTAGCCGGGTCAAATTTCCCCACCCCGTGGAACCGTCCTGGCTCCGCCTC
>CANRZY010000057.1 GCA_947644625.1 uncultured Pseudoflavonifractor sp. | reverse complement strand
CTGCCCATCAGTTCCTGCGTCAGCTCATCAGTGGCCTTGTTCTTCACCCATAGCACCTCAACTTTACTTTTCTTTTTAAATCTTTTATAATAGTTTACAGGATTTTGTAGGAGGAAGCAATATGCGGCCTGCATAGTAACAGGAGTTATTTGAGGGTGATCATCATTTATACTTGGTTTTCTCAGATGCTCCGGGAGGAGTACGAGAAGGTCTCCCTTCTCAAAGAGACCCCTCGGAGCAGCATTATGTCCGTCCGCCATAAAGCCACCGGGCGGCAGTTTATCCTGCGGCGGTTCATCGGAAACCCGGAGGTTTATCAAAAGCTGCTGGAGATATCCTGCCCCAATCTGCCCACAGTGTATGAGGTGGCCGTGGGAGAGAAGGACAATCTGGTGCTGGAGGAATACGTCTGGGGAGATACCCTGGACTTTCTTTTGCGGGAAGCCCTCTTTACCCAGTCGGAGACCCGGCGGATCGTCCGCCAGATCTGCCAGGGGCTTTGGGTGCTTCACTCCCTGGGGGTGGTCCACCGGGACTTGAAGCCGGAGAATGTGATCCTTCGGGGCTCTGACGCCGTCCTCATTGATTTTGACGCCGCTCGGCTCCACAAGGTGGAGAGCAGTACCGACACCCAAATTTTGGGCACCACCGGCTTTGCCGCCCCCGAACAGTATGGCCTGGGTCAGTCCGACCCCAGGACCGATGTTTACTCCCTGGGTATCTTCATCAACGTGATGCTTACCGGGGAGCATCCCTCCAAAAAGCAGGCCGGGGGCCGGCTGGGCCGGGTAGTGGAGAGGTGTACTCATGTGAACCCGGACAAGCGGTATCAGTCCGTACTTCGGTTGATGGAGGAGCTTTGATATGGAACAAAAATGCCCTTACTGCGGTACAAGCCTTCCCCAGGAGGCTGCCTTTTGCCCTCACTGCGTCCGGAGTGTTAATAAGCGGACCCAGGTCAAGACGCTCTCTCTCATCCCCCGGCGAAGGGTGCTGCGGACAGTTCTCCCCTTGCTGGTGTTCCTGGCTTTTCTGCTGGGCTGGTATCTCTCCACCCGGCCCAAAACCTGCGACGACGGCGGCAGGGCTACGGTGGCCTACACCGACGCCGACGGCAGCTACCAGCTCCTGCTGGGCTGGATGGGCGACCCTAACACGCCCGCCCCGGAGCTCTGGCAGGATGCGGAGGCGGGGGGACAGTACCGCTTTCCCACCTGCCTCTTTGTCCACGATACCGGCAGCTCCACCGCCGCCCACACCTTTATGCAGCGGGTGGAGCACATCACCGCCCGGTTTGATTTCACCGGGGACCAGGGCGAATATATTACCTACACAGAGCCTGCGCCCAACGGGTATTGTCCGGAGGCGGCGGCGGTCAGCCTTGTCGATTTTCAGGTTTGGGAGGATAGCTCCGCCGTGGGGACCTGGACCGTCACCATGAAGAATGGGGACGTGATCACCCTTCGCCAGACCCTGAACGTGGAGGTGATCCAGACCTTGGACTACTACCCGGAGGACTGGGCCATGGGGACTACGGAAGAGCTCCAGGCTCTCATTGATGAGATCGGGGAGACAACGGAGCCCTCCAATGTAGTGAACGTCCATCTTCCGGCGGGGAACTATGAGGGGGACGTGACCATCGGAAAGCGACCCATCAACCTTTTGGGCGTCACGGAGGAGGAGGGCCGGACCGTATTCACAGGCACCCTGCGCATCACCACCGGGGCGGTGGGCTGGATCAACGAGATCCAGGACATTGACTTTGTGGGCTGCGGAAGGGAGGGCGTCGGCGTCACCGCCGCTGCCCGGGTCCATATGCTGAACTGTACCTTCACTGGCTGGAAGACCGCCGTGCTGGTTCACGGCCGTTCCTGGGTAAACTTGCGTTACTGCGAATTCACGGACAACGAGGAGGGTTTCCACTTCAACGCATCGGAGAGCAACGTGAGCCACTCCATCTTCGACGGAAACCGCTTCACGGAAAACGGAACCGCCCTTCTCTGGGAGGGGATCCCCGTGGGCGCATCCATCAGCTTCCCGGAGAACGTCTTTTCCCACAACGGAACCGACATTGATAACCGCAGCGGTCAGGTTATCGACATCTCTGAGGCGGTGTTTCAGTAAGGATAAGGGAAATGTGTCAGGCTTTGCTGATCCATACACAGAGGGCGGAAACGGACCACGTCCGTTTCTGCCCTCTGTGTATGCCGGGACTACCTGTCGGATCTTGCGTATTCAAAGCTGGCATATGGGTCCGTATGCAGAAAGAGAAGCTCCTTTCCACGCCAAAAGCAATAGCGTACCCGCGCGCAGAGGCTTTCGTGGATGGTGCGCTCCATACGCCCCTCCACCGGGGCGTGGAGCGCTTGCCCATGGGCTTCCAACAGTTCAACTTTCAGGCGATATGTTCCCTGTCGGATGGTTGCCCCGGAGGAAGACCATTCCTCAATTTTAGCGCCCTGGTAAGTTGCTAGGCGGTATTCCCGGCCGCAGTAAAAAACAGAGCAAATGCAGCCGGTAAAGCTTCCGACAGGAAGGGGGATCGTGGCGACGGCAAGCATGAGGCTGCCTCGTTCCGGAGCGTCCCAAACGCACTGGGTCCAGAGATAGGAGTTGGGAAAGGACCGTCCCCGGTCGGTTTCGAGATATCCGATCCCATTGGAAAAATCAATTTGCTTCCCATTCAGCTCCAGCGTTCCCTGGAGGGAATGCCCCATACTGATGACGCCGTGGGAACACTGCATTCCGGCAAAAAAACGAAACGGCCCCATAATGTCGGACCGAAGGGCGGTAAAAGGGCCATAGGACAGCGTACCATGGAGAGAAAGCCCGTTTTGTTCTATGTGGAGGTCGATCCCCTGGCGGAAAAAGCGGGATCCTCCGATCTGTAGCTGAAATTGCTTTTGGTCGGCTTGAAACTGTGCGGCCGGGTACTCCAACCACCATGTCCCATGATTTGAAATGACCTGGATAGACGCTGTGCGGCGTCCCGCGCGGTCGATATGGAAAGCGGGGATCAGGGCAAGAACCTGTCCGGCATTGTTCTGATGCTTCAAATACCAGCCCTCGAAATAGGATCGGGTCTGATTTGTGCCATGAAAAAAGTTCATGTGTTTCTTCACCTCAAATTTAGGTTTCCCAAAATTTGGGCGCTTTATAAAGCATGGCGCTTATTCCTTCGACGCTTTGACGAGCAGCATCATAGGACGCCGCAGCTCATCCTCCATTCCGGGAAGGTCCATCATCTCTTCCGGGGGGGTGACCTCTTCCACAGTCTCCAGTCGGAATCCGGCGTGAAGCAGGCCGTTCAGGACCTGTGTCAGGGTGTGATGATATTTTAAAACATTCTGATCGAGAAAGAGAGTGTTTCGCTCTCCAGGGTAGTAATATCGGTCCACGGGCCAGTATAAGGGCTTGCCATCGTCACCGGTGATCCAGCTTTGGTTGACGCCGGAGGTGAATACCGGATGCTCTATGTTGAAGAGAAAGACGCCGCCGGGCTTCAAGGTGCGGTATACATTTTGATATATCTCATCTAGATCGGAAATATAGTGCAGCGCTAAATTTGAGATCACCAGGTCGAAGCGCTCCGGGGGATAGTCATACTCCTCCAGAGAACATATGCGGTATTGGATGGCGGGGTCGGCATTTCTTTTCTCGGCGGCTTCGATCATTTTACAGCTCATATCAATGCCTAGGACAGAGTTGGCCCCCAGGGAGGCGGCATACTTGCAATGCCAACCATAGCCACAGCCCAGGTCCAGCACGGTTTTGCCCGCCAAGTCCGGGAAAAGAGGCTGGAGCTGGTACCATTCTCCTGCCATGGCAAGACCTTGTTTGCTTCTGGCCATATTTGCGTATGCCGCGAAGAAGGTGTTATCGTCATAAATGTTGGGTTCCATAGACCTACCCCCAAATCTGAGTATGTTAGATACTGAGCCGTATCATGGCCCTCACGGCTATGATAGCATGAATATCTGTTATAAGAGCGCAGATCGCTCTGAAAGATGCCGTCCTACATCTCAATGGTCAATTCGTCTGCACGGCCCTCCTTCAGAGCCGCATTGTTAGAATTTTTAACAAAAGATTGGGAAGGTATATTCCAAGGCTCTCTGCCTGTCAAGAGAGGGAGAAGTGAAAAAATCGCCGAAGCCGAAGGCTGTCATTGCGTCAATCTCAGGACCGCTTCTTCCTGTGTGGCGACAAAGAAAACGTCATGCCCCTTATTGCTCTCATAGATGAAATCCTTCAACGGCTTGCTCGTATAGCAAGAAAAGTCACCATAGACGGCAATGCGCCCGCCGTAGTTGACATACTTTTGCAGGATCTCCCCCGCGAGACCGGAACTGAGGATAAAGAAATCCTCCGCGATCAGCGCCTTATCAATGACAATGTTCTTTGTCCCAGCCTCATATTTTGCCGTCATCAGGACGTCCAGAGCGGATTGGGGATCGGTAATTACTATCTCGTCATTCTGAATTACGGCGCAAACCACGCTGTTCTTTTCCGCTTTTTTGATTTCCATTTTTATTCACCTCGTCATTATGACCGGTCGCTCTGCAATATTCGCAGAGGCTTGCCTTTTCCTGAGCTGCGGGGAGCTATTTGCTTTCTGAAAATTCATATGCCTGGGCGGTCCATGTCCAGAATTCGTTGTCCAGCTCTGCCTGTGAGCCCACAACGATATGGGTGGTCCACCGTCCGGGATAGGGCTCGGTTTTGACAGCTACCCGGTCAGAGTCAAGGGGGTAAGGGAGACCGAGGGTAATGACGATGTAGGGCTCAGGCAGCTCCGTCTTCTTTTTTGCCCGCGCCAGAGAAGCGCAGGCATACACATGACGGTTTGAAAAGGTGATTTGGGTTTTCTGTACCCGTACGGATGTTGCCGGAAACCGCTGGAACAGTTCTCCGGCAAAGGCTTCGTATAGAGGAATTGCCGCTGTATGCTGATCGAAAAACAGAAGTTCATCGCTTTGCGCTTGATACATAGATGGTTTCTCCTTCATTGCTCCGGGTTATCGATCCCAAATTCCTTTGCGTATTGGGCCGTGCCTTGAATGGCAGATGCGTTGTCGGTCAATTTGCAGGCCATAAAGTTTTCCCTCGGTACGTCAAAGGGGGCCCTGATCCCCAAGGTGTCCGCCGGAAGGTAGCCCAGTCTTGGATAATAGGTTTCGCTGCCCAGCACGATGGAATAGCCATAACCCAATTCCCCGGCGATTCTATGACCCTCTTGGATCAAAGCGGACCCTACGCCCCGCCTTTGATATTCCGGCAGCACAGAAAGCGGAGCCAAGGCCAAAACGGCGGTATTTCCGACCTTTGCCTTTGTGAACATGATATGTCCCACGATCCTTCCGTCCATCTCGGCGACCAGGGATAAATGGGGGATATATGCCCGGCCCTTTCTCAGCGCGTTTACAAGATCGTGCTCGGATCCATCGGCATGCTGGGCGCTGGCAAAGGCGTTTCTTACGAGTGCGTATATTACGCCGTGATCCGCTGTTTTTTCCCTTCGAATAATCACCGTATTACCTCACAGACTACGATTTTTTGCCTGCCGGAACATCATTTTCGGCCGGGGCGCATTTGCTGGGCGTTTGGGTGCTCCTCCAAGCAAATCATATACAGCAGCTCCAGTTCCTCGCTGTGGTCTTCGTCACGGTCCTCATAATCCAGCTTTTTTAAGATAGACCACTGAAAAGCTTCCGGGTCTTTGGCAAAGGCATTTTGTAGCTCACGGTTAGGCCAGGAGCCAAGCCGCAACTGAAATAGACTGCTGTTGTAATCAGCCTTGACGTCCTTGGAGATCGCGATCCACATAGCCGCGCCGTTTTGCCAA
The DNA here is from genome assembly GCA_947644625.1 of uncultured Pseudoflavonifractor sp. Taxonomy (GTDB): domain Bacteria; phylum Bacillota; class Clostridia; order Oscillospirales; family Oscillospiraceae; genus Vermiculatibacterium. The sequence goes on along the minus strand of CANRZY010000057.1, from coordinate 4,858 downwards.
CAGACGATCCCCATATCAGGCTTCCTCTCATCATACTGCGCGCGAAGAGCTTTCTTCTGTTCTTTGTCCATTGAGACCACTCCTTTTCCGGGTGCAAATTTGTACTGTAGGCATGGAATTTTCGAGCCCTGCCAGTGATACTTGAACGGTTGCTTATAAGGCGATCATAGCACCGTCAGCAAAGTGCCTGCTCCGATCAAAAGACAGCCGATGGCTGACTTCACCGTAAATTTCTCATGCAGGAAGAGAAAGGCCAATACCAAGGTAATGACCACGCTCAGCTTATCAATAGGAACGACCTTGGAGGCCGGACCAAGCTGTAACGCTCTATAGTAGCAAAGCCACGAGGCCCCGGTGGCGAGACCAGACAAAATCAGGAAAAGCCAGCTCTTTTGGCTGATGTCAGATAGCCCCTTTTGGACGTTGGTCAGAAACACCATTCCCCAGGCCATGACCACCACGACCACAGTGCGTAAAGCCGTGGCAAGATTGGAGTTGACCCCATCGATCCCCACCTTTGCCAAAATGGAGGTAAGGGCGGCGAACACAGCGGAGCCTAAGGCAAACCAGAACCACATAGTACCATATCCTCTTAAGTCGAAATTAGCTTTTTTGCTTGAATTATTATAGCATAAGACTCAACCATTTGAAACCCTGCTTGTGGGATCTTCGTTGATTGTGTAGTATTCGTTGACGCTTGGATTCGGCTATGATAAAATGAAAACGATCAAAAAGGACTTTGGAGGAAATGATACCTGCCCGGCATCAAAATATTAGTTTTGCGTTTGATGCGTTTTGGAAAATCAGCCCAAAGATGCAAAAAATGAGAGGCCTTGCGCCATAAGGCTTCCCGAAAACAATAGACACCGCTTTTCGATAAAAATGTTTGAAAAGCGGTGTCTATTCATTATGGTGGACTCGAAGGGATTCGAACCCTCGACCTCTCGGATGCGAACCGAACGCTCTCCCAACTGAGCTACGAGCCCATATCAAATTGCGCTTTGACATTATAGCAATAAATTTCTTCCCTGTAAAGCCCTTTTTCAAAAACCTGTTCAAAAAACCATTTCCGGGTTGATAATCCTGGCAAAATGTTGTATCATATCTTTGTATCTGCCTGTCAATGGCCGGAGAAGTCCGGCCTGAGGCAAGGCCGCGCTAACCGGGGAGATAGCGGTGCCCTGTACCTGCAATCCGCTACAGCAGGGGCGAATCCCGGCCCCCGGAGCCTTGATGTGTCGTCTGCCCTAGATAAGCGGTAATGAAGGATCGGTCCTGCGCAACGCCCACCCGTGAACCGTGTCAGGCGGGGAACCGAGCAGCACTAAGCGGAATCGGGCGTGTGCCGCAGGAGTGCCGGACCGGAGCAGGCTGTCTGGGTAACGGGCATAGCAAGGTTTTCAAAGGCCGGTGCGCGGTCTTGCCGCAGGCCGGAACTGGGAAGAAGGGCCCGGCCTTTCTTCCCTTTCTTTAATTAGAGGTGAATGCCTATGTACCAGGCCCTTTATCGAAAATGGCGGCCCCGCACCTTCGACGATGTGGTGGGCCAGCCCCATATTACCGATACCCTGAAACATCAGGTCCAGGAGGGACGGCTCAGCCACGCCTATCTTTTTACCGGTACACGGGGAACGGGAAAGACCTCCTGTGCGAAGATCCTGGCCAGGGCGGTGAATTGTGAGGATCCGGTGAATGGCAACCCCTGCAATGAATGCCCAGCCTGCAAAGGGATCGAGGATGGCTCGGTCATGGAGGTGCTGGAACTGGACGCCGCCTCCAATAACGGCGTGGACCAGGTCCGGGCTCTCCGGGACGAGGCGGTATATTCCCCGGCGGCGGTCCGTAAGCGGGTCTATATCGTGGACGAGGTCCACATGCTCTCCACAGCCGCTTTCAACGCATTGCTGAAGATCCTGGAGGAGCCCCCGGAGCATTTGATGTTTATTTTGGCGACCACCGAGCTTCATAAGGTGCCCGCCACCATCAAGTCCCGCTGCCAGCAGTTTGCGTTCAAGCGGATCTCACCCACCGACATTGCCGCCCGGCTCCAGTATGTGGCGGGAGAGGAAAAGCTCTCTCTTACCAAAGAGGGAGCCGCGCTGCTTTCCCGGCTGGCCGACGGTGGAATGCGGGACGCTCTGTCCCTTCTCGATCAGTGTGCCGGCGGCGGAGAAGAGGAGCTGGGGGAGAAAGCCATTTTGAGCGCTCTGGGCCTGGCGGGCAATTTGGAGACTGCCGCCCTGTTGAAGGAGATCACCGACCGGGATACCGGAGCCGCTCTGGAGCGGCTGGATCGGCTGTATGCCGCGGGCAAGGATGTGGGAAGCCTTTTAAATGAGCTTTCCTCTCTGGTTCGAGATCTTCTGATTCGAAAGACGGCCCCACGGGGAGGAACCGGACTTTTGACGGGAGGCTATGACGAGCAGACGCTGCGGAGTCTATCCGAGGCGTTGAACACCTCCCGCCTGGCCCAGCTGTTAGGTCAGCTCCAGCGGACCGGAGCCAACCTGGGCCGCAGCGCGAACCGCCGGGTGGACGCGGAGTTGTGCCTGATCCGCTTGTGCGATGAAAGCCTGGACGATTCCACAGCCGGATTGAATGCCCGAATGGCCCGGTTGGAGGAGTTGGCAGTCATTGGAAATATGGCGGCCCGTAAGCCCTCTCCAACGCCAACGGGCGGGGAGGAGGCCCCTGCGGCAGCGCAGGCCCCTGCTCCGGAAGAGAAAGTGAAAGAGGCGGAGAAGTCCCCCAAAAAGAAACTTGCGTCCGAAGAGGTAAAGCCGTCCAAACCTGTCGAGTCTCAACCGGAGCCGGAAACACTTCCTCCGCCTCCGTTGGAAGAGGAGGCTCCCCCCTGGGATATGGAGCCCCCACCCCTGCCTGAGGAACCGGAAGGCCCCAGCGAAAGAGAAGAACAGCCGACGCTGCCGCCGGTCCGGGAGGAGCGGCGGCCCGTTCCGCCGCCCCGTCCTGCTCCACCGCCCAGGCCTTCCGTAGCGGGAGGCTTCTGGGGCGATCTGGTAACGGGGCTTCGGGGACGGATCCCCATGGGGGAATATAGCTTTCTGTCCAATCCTGCTATGGTCCGGGGGACTGTGGACGGGGCCCTGTTGACCCTGTGGGCGCAAAGTGATTTTGTCAAGAGCATGATCTCCAAGCCGGGGATCGTAGCGATCGTAGAAAAAGCGGCCCAAGGTCTCCCCGGTGCGCCGTACCGGGTGAAGGTGACCGTGGGAACGCCGCCGGCAGGGGCGGAAGCGCCGGAAGGACCGGCACAGGGTGTCCCACCCGTGGAGGAGCCGGAGGAAGAGGACCATGACAAGCTGGACGATCTGCTGGCCCTGGGCGATGAGTTCGGCGATATCATTACAGAGGAGTGAGCAGATATGGCAAAGGGTTTCAATGGCCGCGGCTTTGGAGGCATGGGCGGCGGTATGAATATGAACATGATGAAGCAGGTCCAGAAAATGCAGCAGGATATGGCGAAAATGCAGGAGGAGCTGGCAGCTAAAACCTATACTGCGGCAGCCGGAGGCGGCGTGGTGACTGCGGAAGTAAACGGAAAGCACCAGGTAGTCGGCGTGACCATTGATCCTGAGGCGGTAGACCCTGACGATGTGGAGATGCTTCAGGACATGGTGGTAGCCGCTGTCAACGAAGCCATGCGTATTGCCGAAGCCGACGCCGCGGACTCCATGAGCCGCATTACCGGCGGACTGGGCTTGGGAATGTAACCGAGAGGGAAGGGAGAAAATAAGATGGAAGCGTCAAAGGTTTATTTTACAGACTTTCACGTGAACGTGGGTACCAGCCAGTTGGATAAACTGCGCCGTCTGATGGACAGGGCCGGTATGGGGGAGATCGACTTCCATAAAAAGCTGGTGTGCATCAAAATGCACTTTGGAGAGCCTGGCAACCTGAGCTTTCTGCGCCCCAACTACGCCAAGGTGGTGGCCGATTATGTGAAGAGCAAAGGGGGCGTACCCTTCCTGTGCGACTGCAACACTCTTTATGTAGGCCGTCGGAAGAACGCCCTGGAACACCTGGACGCCGCCTATGAAAACGGCTTTTCCCCCCTGAGTACCGGCTGTCAGATCCTCATCGGTGACGGCTTGAAGGGTACCGACGATGTGGAGGTGCCCGTGGTAGGGGGAGAGTACATCAAGACCGCCAAGATCGGCCGGGCGGTGATGGACGCCGACGTGTTTATCAGCCTGACCCACTTCAAGGGCCATGAGCAGGCGGGCTTTGGCGGTGCGGTGAAGAACATTGGCATGGGCTGCGGGAGCCGGGCAGGGAAGATGGAGCAGCATAACGCCGGAAAGCCCGTTGTTCAGCCGGAGCTCTGTGTGGGCTGTAAGACCTGCGCCAAGCAGTGCGGCCAGGACGCCATCTCCTACGGCCCCGACCGCAAGGCGGCCATCGACCACGCCAAATGCGTGGGCTGCGGACGGTGTATCGGCGCGTGCAACTTTGACGCCATTGAGAACCCGGCCTGGGATACGGTCCAGATGCTGAACCGGAAGATGGCGGAATACGCCAAGGCGGTGGTGGACGGACGTCCCTGTTTCCATATCAGCCTTGTAAAGGATATCTCTCCCAACTGTGATTGCCACGGGGAGAACGACGTACCCATCCTGCCCGATATCGGAATGTTTGCCTCCCTGGATCCTGTGGCCATGGACCAGGCCTGCGCCGACGCCTGTATGGCAAAGGAGCCCATCCCCGGAGCCCAGCTCTACCGCCGGATGAAGGCCAAGGGTTTTGTGGACCATCAGGACCATTTTGAAAACTGCACCGAGGGCAGCGAGAGGAAGTCCTGCCTGGAGCACGGGGAAAGATCGGCCTGGGTACACGC
>CANRZY010000056.1 GCA_947644625.1 uncultured Pseudoflavonifractor sp. | reverse complement strand
TCCTGGATCTGGCGGATCACCGCCCGGAACTTGCCCGCCTCGGTCTTATAGACCACATCGTCATGGTCCTCTCTGGCAACGGGCCGGTTGGTGGGGATCTCCACCACGTCCAGGGCATAGGTGCCGTTAAACTCGTCCTCCTCGGTCATGGCGGTACCCGTCATACCGGAAAGCTTCCCATAAAGGCGGAAATAGTTCTGGAAGGTGATGGTGGCCAGGGTCTTGCTCTCCCGCTGGACGTCCACTCCCTCCTTGGCCTCGATGGCCTGGTGAAGACCCTCGGAATACCGGCGGCCAAACATAAGCCGGCCGGTAAACTCATCCACAATGATGATCTGGTCATCCTTTACCACATAATCAATGTCCCGCTTCATAAGGCCCCGCGCCCGGATGGCCTGGTTAATGTGGTGGGAAAGGGTGGCATTCTCCGGGTCAGCCAGATTCTCAATGTTAAACGCCTTCTCCGCCTTGGCTACGCCCTTGGAGGTAAGGGTCACCGTCTTGGCCTTTTCGTCCACGATATAGTCCGCGTCAATGTCCGGATCCTCCTCCTCTTTGGAGTCGGTCTTGGCATAACGCTGGCACTTGAGCCCTGCGGCAAAATGGTCCACGATCTGGTAAAGCTGGGTGGATTGGTCCCCCTGGCCGGAAATGATGAGCGGGGTCCGGGCCTCGTCGATGAGGATGGAGTCCACCTCGTCCACGATAGCAAAGGCATGCCCCCGCTGGACCAGCTCCTGGGCGTAAATCGCCATATTGTCCCGAAGGTAGTCAAAGCCAAACTCGTTGTTGGTGCCGTAGGTGATATCAGCGGCATAGGAGCCCTTCCGGTCCTTGGGCTCCACATCATGGATCACAAGTCCCACCGTAAGCCCCAGGAAGCGGTAGAGCTTACCCATCCACTCCGAGTCACGTTTGGCCAGGTAGTCGTTCACGGTAACGATGTGGACTCCTTCCCCGGTCAGGGCGTTCAGGTAAGCGGGCAAGGTAGCCACCAGGGTTTTGCCTTCACCGGTGCGCATCTCGGCGATCCGCCCCTGGTGAAGAATAATGCCGCCGATGAGCTGTACCCGGTAGGGGCGAAGCCCCAGTACCCGCCAGGACGCCTCCCGGCAGACGGCAAAGGCCTCAGGCAAAATATCGTCCAGCGTCTCCCCGTTTTGAAGCCGCTCTTTAAACTCCGGGGTCTTGGCCTGAAGCTGCTGATCTGTCAGGGCCTTGTAGGGCTCCTCCAGCGCCTCGATCTTCTTTACAATGGGCTCCAACGCCCGGACTTCCTTCTCCGAGGTGGTGCCAAACAGCTTTTTAAAAAATCCCATATCTGATTCACCTTTCGTTTGTGCGGTGATACTCGCAATATAACAGGATACAGTATACCACACTTTCCCCTAAGAAAAAAGAAGAATTTGTAAACAGTAATGGGGCGGCCCCTTCGGACCGCCCCAAATTTTTGTCACACCTGGAAAACGTGCTCATCCAGCCGCGCAAAGGCCTCCCGGATCCTACCGAGGGGGGAGGCCAGATTCATCCGAATATGGCAGGGCCCCCGGAACCCCCGGCCATCCTGCCACGCCACCCCCACATCCCAGCCCGCCTTTAAAAGCTGGTCCAAACTTTTCCCATGGGCCGCGCACCATGCGGAGCAATCCAGAAAGAGCATATACGTCCCCTGGGGCATAGCCGCTTCGATCCCCTCATAATTTTTTTGAATATGCTCCCAGGCATACCGGGCGTTCCCCTCCAACACCTCCAGCAGCTCCGCCGTCCAAGCCTCTCCTTCGGGAGAACAAGCCCCCAGAAGGGCGTGCATGGACAACACGTTCATTTCATTATAATGGGTGGCCACTCCCCTGGCCGTCACCCGGTCCCGGAGATATCCGTTATATATAATGTGGTAGGCTCCGATCAGTCCTGCCAAATTAAAGGTCTTGGAGGGGGCGTAGGCCGCCACCGTATGCTCCCTGGCCCAGTGGTTTACCATTTGGGTCGGGATGTGCCGATGGCCGGAATAGACCAGATCCGCCCATATTTCATCCGAGATCACATAGCAGTCATTGGCGGCGTATACCTCCATGGCCTTCTCCAGCTCCCACCGCTCCCACACCCGGCCTGTGGGGTTATGGGGGGAACAAAAGATGGCCAGATGAATATGATGTTCCTTCAGTTTGGCGTCCATGTCGGCATAATCCATCCGCCATACTCCGTCCTCATCCCGCTTCAGGGGACTGCATACGGACTTCCGTCCCAGCCCTTCCACATCGTCGGCAAATCCCACATAGGTGGGGCTGTGAAGCAAAATACAGTCTCCGGGAGCGGAAAGCGTCTCCACCGCGCTGGTCACCAGCCCATGGACCCCATTTTCATAGCCGATGTGTTCTTTGGCAAGGCCCCTGTGTCCGTTGCGCCTGCTCTGCCAGTCTATGATGGCCTTATAATACTCCTCCCGTGGCATAAAGTAGCCAAAAAGAGGGTGCTGGGCCCGGCGGATAATTGCCTCGGTCACCGCGGGACAAGTGGCAAAGTTCATATCCGCCACCCACATGGGGATGGGGTCAAAGCCCTCCCTGGGCGTTTCCGGCTCATTGCCCCAATGGATCCTTCCAATATTGTCCAGAGCCAGGGCGTCCATGCCCCGGCGGTCAATAATGGATGTGAAGTCATATTTCATGTCCATACCCTCTTTCTTTTTTCTCTATTATAGTCCGTTCTTTGGGGGAGCCGCAAGAGAAATTTCCTTTACCCCGTCCTTCCGCCGTGGTAAACTATACGCAGCACCCCTCAAGGAGGTTTTTCTATGGCTAAGAAAACGCCCTCTCTCCCCCCGCCCCTTCTTCTCTCCATCCAGGGTTACGGCTCTGACGGCGAAGGAGTAGGACGGCTCCCCGACGGCATGACCTGTTTTGTCTCCGGAGCCCTTAAAGGGGAGGAATGTCTTGTCCAGTTGGACAAGGTGGGAAAAACCTGCGCCTGGGGCCATGTGGTAAAGGTGGATTCCCCCTCCCCCGCTCGCCGGCCGGTAGACTGTCCCTCCTTCTCCTCCTGCGGCGGCTGTTCCCTCCGGCATATGACCTATGCCGAGGAATTGGAGTTCAAGAGGCAAAAGGTGCAGGACTGCCTTACCCGGATCGGCGGGTGCGGCGCCTGTGTTTCTGTTATATATGGCTCCGAAAATACGGAGCGTTATCGAAACAAGGTCCAATTCCCCATTTCCGGCAGGGCCATTGGCTTCTATGCCGCCCGTACCCATGCCGTCACCGACGTGGAGGACTGCCTTCTTCAGCCGGAAAGCTGCGCCAGGCTTCGGGGCGCTCTGAAAGCATATATGGAAACCTACCACGTCCCCGCTTACGACGAACGGACCGGCTGCGGTCTTCTCCGTCACCTCTATGTCCGCGCCAACCAGGCGGGAGAAAGCTTGTGCTGCCTGCTCTGCAACGGCAAATCCCTCCCCCACCAGGACAAGCTGACAGAAGCGCTGCGCAACGCGGAGCCCGGACTTGTGGGGATCGTTTTGGGCGTCAACGAAAACCGGAACAATGTGATCCTGGGAGACAGCTACCGTACCCTTTGGGGACAGGACTATCTGATGGATTCTCTTCGTGGCCTTTCCTTCAAGCTGTCCGTTCCCTCCTTTTATCAGGTCAACGCCCCCCAGGCGGAGGTCCTCTACGGCCTGGCCCTGGACTTTGCCGCCCTCAAGGGAACGGAAACGGTGGTGGATCTTTATTGCGGCATTGGTACCATTACCCTGTGCCTGGCCCAAAAAGCCCGCCGGGTCATTGGAGCGGAGATCGTTCCCCAGGCCATTGCCGACGCCAAGGAGAACGCCCTCCGCAACGGACTTGAAAACACGGAATTTTTCTGCGGCGACGCCTCGGATGTGGCTTCCCGTCTGGCCTCAGAGGGGATCCGTCCCGACGTAATTACCGTGGACCCTCCCCGAAAGGGGCTGGCCCCCGACGTCATAGACTCCATTGTGCAAATGTCTCCGAAACGGGTGGTCTATATCTCCTGCGACCCGGCCACCCTGGCCCGGGACGCAAAACGCTTTTCCGAACAAGGCTATCCCCTTCAAAAAGCCGTCGCCGTAGACCTTTTTCCCCGAACTCCCCATGTAGAAACCGCCGCCTTATTTGTCCCAAAATAGCTCCCGGAGAAATTTCCTCTTGACCTTGGACCTTCTTCATGGTTTATCCTGACCCATGAAAGGAGATGGACATATGAACATCAAACAGGCCCAGCTGCTCTCCGGGGTGTCCGCCGACAACATTCGCTTTTACGAAAAGCAGGGGCTCCTGTGTCCCGGACGCAACCCCGAAAATGATTATCGGGAATATACCGAAGAGGATATCCGCACCCTGAAGCTGATCCGGCTTTTGCGAATGCTGGACATGCCCCTGGAGCAGATAAAGGCTGTTCTTTCAGGCACTCTTTCTCTGCCTGAGGCCGCCGCCCGGCAGAGAAAACAGCTGGAGGAGCGATCCCGGCAGCTTGCGGAAGCCATCCGCTTTTGTCAGGAATTTACCTGTCTTTCCGGACTGAACGCTTTAAACGTAGACCTTCTTTTGGACCGAATGGACGATCCCCGGCTGTCGGAAGGCTTTTTCCAGGGCTGGCTCTATGACTACCGAAAGGTCGCTTTGTCGGAACAGGAAAAACGGTTTACCTTTTTACCCGACGAGGCGGTGACCACCCCCCAGGAGTTTTCCGCCGCTCTTTTCCGGTACGCCCAGGATAACGATCTGGACCTGGTCGTTACCAAGGAAAGCATGTATCCTGAATTTACCATTAACGGGATAGAATATACCGCCACGCGCAATTATACCGCTGTCCGGGGCTGTCCGGTGGCCTCCATCCACTGTCAGGTCATGCACCCGGAAGACTTTATCCCCTCCGACGTTCCGCCTGTCCGCCGCTTTATCCAAAGGCTGTTTCATTTTCTTTGGCTTCCGACTTTAGTCTTTCTTTTTTTCCTGCTGCCCCGTCTGGAGCTGCTGAAGTCCTGGGAGGGCTGGCTTCTCCTGATCTCCATTCTGGTCGCGGCCGGGACCCTTTCCTTCCGCTCCTGGCTGCTGTTTTACAACGAGAACGGAAAAAGGGGCCAACCCAAATAAAGCTCCCCGCGTTTAAAAGGAGGCGTTATCATGCCCCATCCCGTCATTCTGTTTTATACCCCCTCGCCCGTCCCCTATGCCTCAAAGCTTCTTTCCCTTTGCGCCGTTCAGGGTCTCCGCTTGCAGATGGTATCGGCGGGTGACCTGGACCGTCCCCTCTCCGCCCTGGCTCAGGGACTTCCGGCCCATGGGGAAGGGCCCTCCCCGGAAAATCCTCTTCCGGAACCTGTGCTTATTTTTTGCCACCTTTCCAACGGGGGGCTGGACCGGATCCTACTCTCCCTCCGCCGTATCAAGGCCTTTTGTCTGAAGGCCGTCCTCACCCCCACCAACGCCCAATGGACCCTGCGGGCCTTGTATAGCGAGCTTTGCCGGGAGCGCGGTCAGCTGGGCGGCGTCCATTCCCCCACGCCCTGATATGCCCGTCCCCTTTTCCAGCAAAATCTTCCCCATTTCGCTCTGGTTCCCCTTGCGGGAAAGAGCGAAATGGGGTAAACTATTTTAGCGAAAAAATTATGAGGAGGGGAGCCCCGTCATGGACCATAACGAGCTTTTGGCGGTGGCCTCCGAGCTGGGCTACGGCCTTTTGGAAAGCGGCGCCGAGATCTACCGGGTGGAGGAGGCCATCCAGCGGCTTCTCCACGCCTACGGCATCGCCCAGGCCGATCCCTTTGTCATTCCCAACTGTATCATCGTCAGCTTTGCCACCCCCGGCGGAGAGGTGCTGACCCAGGTGCGGCGGATCCCCTCCCACGGTACCGATGTAGACCTGCTGGAGCGGTATTATGATCTGGGCCGCCGCCTTTGCCGGGAGACCCCGCCCCTGGAGGAGGCTCATACCGCCCTCCGGGAGATCCGCCGGACCCGGAAAAGTTATTCTCTTCCCGTTTTGCTGGCGGCCTATTTTACAAGCACCGCCGCCTTTGCCCTTTTCTTCGGCGGTTCCCTTCGGGACGCTTTCTGCGGGGGCCTGTGCGGGCTTTCCGTGGGGATGGCCCTCTACGCTATGACCATCCTCCACGCCAACCTCTTTTTCAAATCCATGCTGGGCTCGGCCCTTGCCGCCTTTCTGGCGCTGGCCCTCACCGCTCTAGGGCTTGGGGAGCACCCTCAGATCATCACCATCGGGGCCTTTATGGCCCTGGTCCCCGGCATTATCTTTACCAACGCCATCCGGGACGTGATGGCGGGGGACATGGTGGCGGGACTGAGTAAAATTGCGGAAGCTCTTCTCACCGGCGTGGCGGTGGCGTTGGGCGCAGGCTGCGCGCTGACGCTGGCGCGCCTGTTCTGGGGGGTGTGAGCATGGATATTTTATTGCCCATTTTCTGTGCTTTTCTCTCCTGCTTCTGCTTTTCCGTTATCTACAACATTCACGGCGGCGGGATCCTGATCTGCGCCTTTGGCGGAGCCTTAGCCTGGTGGGTCTATCTTCTTACCGCCCCCTTTTTTCAGGATGACATCGCCCAGACATTTGTTGCCGCGCTTGTTATTTCCGCCTATGCGGAGGTGATGGCCCGGATCCGCAAGTGCCCGGTGACGGGCTACCTTCTGGTGGCTATCTTTCCCCTGGTCCCCGGCGGCGGGATCTACTATACCATGGAACACGCCATCAACGGGGAGACAGACGCCTTTCTTGCCTCCTTCCTCCACACCCTGGGGCTGGCGGGAGCCATTGCCGTAGGCGTCCTTCTGGTTTCCTCCGCCGTGCGGATGTGGACCACCTTCCGCCGCCAAAATCCTGTTTCCCGAAAGGAGACGCGCCCATGACAGAATACCGCTGGCTTTTGCTGGACGCCGACAACACCTTGTTTGATTTTGACGCAGCCGAGGAATACGCCCTGACCCGCACCCTGGTCCGCTTCGGCCTGTCCCCCACCGCCCCCCTGAAGGAGCGGTACCGGGAGATCAACTCCGGCCTGTGGCTGGAGTACGACCGGGGCCGAATCACCCAGGAGGCCCTGGGTCCCAAACGGTTTCAACTTCTTTTTGAAACGTCTGAATTTTCCGGCGAGCCCGGAGACCCCCGGCAGTGGAGCGACTTTTTTCTGGACCGCCTGGCCGACTGCCCCACTCTTATGCCGGGGGCGGAACAGCTTTGCCGCCGTCTTTCCGGTCGTTACATACTGTCCCTTACCACCAACGGGATCTCCCACGTCCAGCGCCGGAGGCTGAAAGCTTCCCCCCTGGCTCGCTATTTTGAAGACCGGGTCTTCATTTCCGGGGAAATGAACTGCCGAAAGCCGGAGAAGGCCTATTTTGACGCAGTCCTCTCCTCCCTGGGCGTGGGCAACCAACGGGGCAAGGTCCTGGTTATTGGCGACAGTCTCTCCAGCGACGTGAAAGGAGCCTTTCAATCCCGCCTGGACAGCGTTTGGCTTCACCGTCCCGGCCTTAAAGCGGGAGCGTTGAAGCCCACCTACGAAGTGGAAAGCCTGTCCCAGTTGGGAAAGCTTTTGGGTGCAGATCGCTATGTCAATATCCCTCTATAGATACAGGAGTTGATCCCCATGTCTTCCCGTTCCACCCCACCCCGCTGGCTCATGGCGGTCCTGATGGGCTGCCTTTGCGCGGTACTGGTATTTTTTCTCTCCCGTCCGGAGCTCTTTGCCTCCCCCGCCGAGGCTGTAGCGCCCACGGCCCCCCTCCTGGCCGTCCTCAGCGCGTCTCCCTCCCCTGTTCCATCGCCCACACCGGAGCCCGCCCCCACCGCTGCCTCCGAGCCCGACTGGTCCCTTCCCGTCCCGGAGGGGGAAGCGGTAGACCCCGGAGATTGGTTTTCCGACGCGGTATTTATCGGCGACTCCCGTACCGACGGTCTCAAACTCTACAGCGGGATCCCATCGGAGGCCGTCTTTCTGGATTACACCGGGCTTACGGTCTACGATGTGATAGATGAAAAAAAAGTGATCCGTTCCGGAGAGGAAAAGGTCTCCATCCTGGACGCTCTTGCCGCCGGGACCTATGGCAAGATCTACATATCCCTGGGGATCAACGAACTGGGATACTATGATCCGGAGAGCTTTTCCGAAGCCTATGCCCAGATCATTGACGCTATGCAGGCCTGCCAGCCTGACGCCCGGATCTACATTCAATCCATTTTTCCCGTCAACTCAGCCAAGTGCAAGGCCAACGATATCCCCTACTACATAACCAACGAGGGCGTTTCCAGCTATAACCAGGTCCTCCCCTCCCTCTGCGGGGAAAAGAAGGTCCGGCTCATCGATATCCCGGACAGTCTGCAAAATGAGGAGGGGGAGGCCCCTGCCGACCTCTCCGCCGATGGCGTACACTTTAAAAAAGAGGGCTACTGCCTGTGGCTGGATCACCTTGTTACCCACACCGGGCAGTAGCGGCCCCTCTTTTTACTTTTGAGCTCAGAGGAGGATACATCCCATGAAAAAGCTTCTTTCCAGCCTCCTTTTTCTCTCCCTCTGTCTGTCCCTCCCCGCCTGCGGAGAGAAAGAGGCCGTCTTCTCCCCCGCCCAGGACGCTACCACCCTGCTGAACGCGCCGGGAGCCTTCTCCTCCCCCTTGACCCAGATCGACCAGTCCACCGCCTGCGCTCTTTATGGCATTGATGAGGGCGCCGTTACGGAAAGCGCCGTCTATGGCTCCACCTCCGGCGCGGAAGAGCTGGCCATCTTTACCTTTTCCTCCCAGGAGGACGCTCAAACGGCCCAAACCCAACTTCAATACCGGGTAGAGGATCGGATGGAAGAGCTGCGGGATTACCTGCCCCATGAGCTTCCCAAGCTGGAACAGGCCCTGGTCCAGGTCCGGGGAGACTCCGTGCTTCTGGTGGTGGCCTCCGATTACGGCCCGGTCAACGACTTTTTAGAAGACTAAGTCCTATCCTTTCAGAGCAAAACAAGGCCTCCGGCGTTTTGAAAATGCCGGAGGCCTTGTTTTAATCTTCAGGAATGGGGGAGATCGTGGGCTTGCCGTCCTGCCCAAGGAGCGGGGTCACACCGCCTCCGCTGCCGCTCCAAAGGTAGAGGTATTGCACTCCTGTGAACCGGTCCAGCCAAATGTCGGCTCCGCTCACAGTCCCCTGCCCGTAGATCTTTTCAAAGCGCTTTTCCGCCATGGTCCCCTTCCTCCCTTTTATTTGCGGTATTCAAACTCCAGATTGTAAAGGCAAATGGGATCTCCGTCCTGTATGCCCATCTCCTCCAGACGGGCATACACTCCGGATTCCCGCAGCTTCCGTTCAAACCAGTTCCGGGACTCATAATCCCCGAAGTTCACGTTGGCCATGAGTTGGCGAAGCCAGGGGCCGTCCACGATCCAGGTTCCGTCCTCCCGCTCGATGGACAGCTCCTCCGAGGTATCCACCTCCAGGGGCCGCTCTACATAGGTAGGCTCATAGACAGTAATGGGAGGCAGCTCCCGCAACCGTCCGGCAGCAAACCACATTAGCTCCCTGGTCCCCTGATGGGCGGCGGCGGACATCTCAAAGAAGGGCAGGCCCTGCTTCTCCACGTGGGCCTTCAACGCCTCCAGCGCGGTACGGTCAGGGGCGATATCCACCTTGTTCCCCGCCACGATCATGGGCCGGGAGGCAAGCTCAGGACTGTATTCGGCAAGCTCCGCGTTGATGGCCTCAAAATCCTCCACCGGGTCCCGGCCTTCAGAGCCGGACACATCCACCACATGGATCAAAAGCCGGCAGCGGTCAATGTGCCGGAGAAAGTCGTGACCCAGCCCGGCGCCCTCGGCGGCTCCCTCAATAATGCCGGGAATGTCCGCCAGAACAAAGGAAGTGTTCTCATCCAAAGCCACCACTCCCAGGTTGGGAGAGAGGGTGGTGAAGTGGTAATTGGCGATCTTGGGCTGGGCCCTGGTCACCACGCTGAGGAGGGTGGATTTCCCCACGTTGGGAAAGCCCACCAGCCCCACATCGGCCAGCAGCTTCAGCTCCAGCGTCACGTCCCGCTCCTGACCGGGAAGCCCCGCCTTGGCAAAGTGGGGCGCCTGCCGGGTGGGGGTGGCAAAGTGCTGATTGCCCCAACCGCCTCGGCCGCCCTTGCACAAAACAAAGGTATCCTGTCCTGCCATATCGCAGATAATTTCTCCGCTCTCCGTGTCCCGGACCACCGTACCCCGGGGGACCCGGATCAAAAGATCCTCCCCGTCCTTGCCGGAGCAGCGCTTTCCCTGCCCAGGAGCCCCGTCGGGAGCCACATACTTTCGCTTGTAGCGAAAATCCATCAGCGTGGACATATGCTCATCCACCCGAAGCACAATGCTGCCTCCCTGGCCCCCGTCGCCCCCATCGGGGCCTCCGGCGGCCACATACTTTTCCCGGTGGAAGGCCACGGCTCCGCCGCCCCCGGCTCCCGCCCGAACGGTGATACGGGCTTTATCAATAAATCCGTTGTTCGCCATCTGCCCTACCTCCCTTTTCCAGAAAAAACGCCCCGGACATGGAAATATGTCCGGGGCGCCATTTGCCCTGATAACAGATCACTCCGTAACGATGGTGATCTGCTTGCGGTCCTTACCCAGCCGGGTGAACTTCACCTTGCCGTCCCTCAGAGCGAACAGGGTGTCGTCGCTGCCCTTGCCCACGCCCTCGCCGGCGTGGAAGTGGGTGCCCCGCTGCCGGACCAG
>CANRZY010000055.1 GCA_947644625.1 uncultured Pseudoflavonifractor sp. | reverse complement strand
GCTCCAGTTGTCTCGCGTGCTCCTGCTACTTATGGCGGCAGACCACTGTCAGCCAGGCGTCGGGCTTGGGGTGGTCCATAAGCAGCTGGATATTTTTCTGCGGCGGTATGGAGGGTATCCTGTACGATCTCCTGGGAGAGTTCGGCGGTGTGTTCCTTGGATATGCCCCTTTTGGCGCAGGCATTTTGGACATAAAAGTACAGCTTTTTAAAATTTCTCTCATAGAGCGCGGTGAGAAATTCTTGCTCCTTCGCACCCATGGGTACGTCTCTCCTTTCTCTGCTGGAGGCTACACAAGGGTGGACGGCGGAGCCTCTTCACTGAGCACTTCTACATAGAAGCGGAGCAGCCGTTCCAGCTTGGGAAGAGTCTGGGGAGGCTGCCGGGAAAGCAGGCACAGAATGTTTTCGGTTTGGGCGGTGGGACCCTCTGGAGACAAAAGCGCGTCGCAGCTGACATGAAGAGCCTGGGCCATAGAATGCAGAGTGGCGATCTTCATCATTTTCTGTCCCCGCTCCACACAGGAAATAAACGCCACGCTGACGCCGACCTTCTCGGATAGCTGCGCCTGCGTCAATCCCATTTGGGAGCGGTATTTCATTATGTTTTCTCCAAGAATGTGCCTTAGTTCGCTGTCTGTCATAGCCCTCACTCCCTTTGTTTGGTTAAATTATATTAACCGAATAGTGGAACCACAAAGCACCAATGGTTCTATTTTATTTAACCGAACAGCAAAAAGGAGGGAAAAAGAAAAAATTTTAAGGAAATGAGGAAAAAAAGAAAGAAGAGGGCGTCAGTTTTGCTTCCGCTAAGGTCCTATATAAAAGGAGGGGAAATTCCCTACATATGATCGGACGCCGGACTCCTTTTCCACCGAAGCCCATGGTGGAAAAGGATTTTGACGGGGGCTTTTCGTTCGTGGGAACGAAAAGCTCCTTTTTTGCCATTGTCCTGAAGTGCACCTCATGGCGGCGGAGCTGCGACGACGGTAAAATTTTCCTATCTTCCGTTAAATGTCGAATTTAGGGAGGTTTTGCGGATGTGCCGGTACAAGTCGCTTCTTCGGGCACTGTTTCAAACAGAGCTTCGCGGGTATCGGGCCCAAAGCGGGGATACGCAGGAAGAAATGGCAGAGAAACTCCGCGTCTCCCCCCGTTCTTACATAGATCTGGAGTACGGAAAATACAGCCTCTCTTCGGTGACACTGTTGTTTTTTCTCTCCCATCTTACCGACAGGGAGATCGTAGAGCTTGTGCGGCGTTTTGCCGAACGGGCAGAGGAGGATGAGCATGTCCGCATTGCTTGAGCTTGAGAGAGAAGAGGAGTGCCGAAAGGCCCGGAATATTCTTCGTCTTTTGGGCCTTTCGGCCAACTATCAGGGCTTTTACCAGCTCTCCGACGCTGTGGTGCTGGCCCAGGAGGACCCGGAGCGGCTTTTGTGGGTGACCAAGTGTATCTATCCCGATATAGCAAAACGCCGCCGGACAACGCCGGCGGCGGTAGAACGAAACCTTCGTACCGCAGTAAGGATCATCTGGGAGAACCATACCTCCCTCCTCTGGGAGGTTCTGGGGGAAAGACCGGAAAGGCGGCCGCCCACCGCCCGGTTCATCGCGTGCCTTGCCGCCTATGCCGCCGGGGAAGATCAAAGGGGCCTTTAGTTCAAAAGCTCCGCAGCTACCGTGATATCCTCTCCGGGGACCCGCTTCCAGTCGAAGCGCCGGGCCAACTCTGAAGGGGAGACCGGTTCCGCCGTCTCCTGCTGGCCTGCCATCCGGGCCAACAGTCCCAGCAGCTCCTGGGGGGCGTAGCGGCGGCGAAGGGCGCCCATGTCCAGGTCTGCGTCCCGCTTGGCAAGCCTCCGGCCATCGGGAGCCAGGAGAAGGGGGACATGGTAGAATTCCGGGACGGAAAGGCCCAAAGCCTCGTAGAGCCATAGCTGCCGGGGGGTGGAGGGGAGAAGGTCCCTTCCCCGGACCACCTGGGTGACCCCCATAGCGGCGTCGTCCACCACTACCGCAAGCTGGTAAGCCCAGGCTCCATCGGAGCGTTTGATGGGGAAATCCCCGCACTGGGTAGCCAGGTCCTGACGGTAAGGCCCTTGGAGACCGTCAAGGAAAGAAATGCTCTTGTGAGGGACCCGGACCCGAAAGGACGGCGTTTTTTCCGCCATCCGGGGGGCCAGCTCCTCCGCTGTCAGCCCGGCGCAGGGGCAGGAGGGGGAGACCTCATGGAGGTGGGGGGCCTCATTGAGCCGCTGTATGCGGGAGCAGAAGCAGGGATAGGTAAGTCCCCGCTCCGTAAGCGCTTCAAAGGCGGCGGCATAGAGCCCGCCGCGGTTACTCTGCCAGTAGGCGGAGGTTTCCCCTCCCTCATCCCAGGTAAGGCCCAGCCATTCCAGATCCTCCATCAACTGCCAGGCGTGGGAGGGAAGACACCGCACCGGATCCAGATCCTCTATCCGGAGGACAATGGTCCCTCCCTCGTGCCGGACGGAGAGCCAGGCCAGGAGAAAGGAAAAGAGGTTCCCCAGGTGCATACGTCCGCTGGGGGAGGGGGCAAACCGGCCTTTGACAGGCATGGGGGAGACCTCCTTTCCGGTCCTCATGCAAAGATCATGGTGGAGAAATAGTCCTCCGGAGTCTCCGCCCTGCGCAGGAGCTTTACGCTTCCGTCCTCCCGGAGCAGCAGCTCCGCCGAGCGGAGCTTGCCGTTATAGTTATAGCCCATGGAGAAGCCGTGAGCGCCGGTATCGTGTATGACCAACAGGTCCTCCAGCTCCACCTGGGGCAGCGCCCGGTCAATGGCAAACTTGTCGCTGTTTTCGCACAGGGATCCCACCACATCATAGATATGGTCACAGGGCTTGTCCTCCTTGCCTGAGACGGTGATGTGGTGATAGGCACCGTAGATGGCGGGACGCATCAGGTTGGCCGCGCAGGCGTCCACTCCCACATACTCCTTGTAGGTGTGCTTGAAGTGGAGAGCCTTGGTGACCAGACACCCGTTGGGTCCCAGCATATACCGGCCAAGCTCGGTGTAAATGGCCACATCCCCCATACCGGCCGGGACCAGGATCTTCTCAAACTGCTCCCGGACCCCCTCTCCGATCACGGCAATGTCGTTTTCCTCCTGGTCGGGGCGGTAGGGAATACCTACGCCGCCGGAGAGGTTAATGAAGCACACATCGCAGCCCGTCTCCTTTTCCAGGTCGGCGGCCAGCTGGAAGAGGATCCCCGCCAGGGCGGGATAATAGTCATTGGAAAGGGTGTTGGAGGCCAGAAAGGCGTGAATACCGAACCGCTTGGCCCCCATGGCCTTCAGCTTTTTGAAGCCCTCAAAGAGCTGGTCCCGGGTGAAGCCGTATTTGGAGTCTCCCGGAGTGTCCATCACCTGGAAGCCCTCCTTGCTTTCCCCAAGCTGAAACACCCCGCCGGGGTTAAAGCGGCAGGAGATGGTTTCCGGAATGTAGCCCAGGGTCCCCTTCAAAAAGTCGATGTGGGTGAAATCATCCAGGTTGATGACCGCCCCCAGCTCCTCTGCCAGGGCGTATTCACAGGCGGGGGTCTCGTTGGAGGAAAACATGATGTCATGGCCTTCGAAGCCGCACTTATCCGAAAGGATCAGCTCGGTAAGGGAGGAGCAGTCCACCCCGCAGCCCTCCTCCTGAAGGATCTTCAGGATTCCGGGGGTGGGGGTGGCTTTCACGGCAAAATACTCCTTGAAGCCGCTGTTCCAGGCAAAGGCGGACTTCAGCCGACGGGCGGTTTCACGGATCCCCTTTTCATCGTACAGGTGGAAGGGGGTGGGATACCGGGCAGTGATCTCCTGGAGCTGAGGGAGGGTCACGAAGGGCTTTTCATGGAAAACACCTGATTTCTCTCTTAAAATTGTTTTTATTATATCCCGGAGGCCGTCTGCGTGTCAACCGGAACGCAGTGGTGGGCCAGAGTCCGGGGAGTATGGCGGAGAAAGAGAACGGCGGAGACGCAGGCGGCGGTCACATCGCACAGGGGCTCGGCACAGAAAGCGGACCAGGCCGGGAAAAAGCAGGGGAGCCCCACCACAGAGAAGACAAAAATGGTTTTTCGCAGCAGGGAGCAAAAAAGGGCCAGCCTTGTCTGTCCCAGTGCGGTGGAGCTGTCCACCACCGTCCACTGAATGGGGAGGAACAGGATCCCGGCGGTGTATACCCGGATCAGTTTGACGCTCCTGTTCTTCAAATATTCATTTTGGGTAAAGAGCCGGACAAAGGCCGGGGAGGCCAGATAGGTCGCCGCCAGCATCAGGGCGGCAAAGGTGAGGCACAGGGCAAAGACTCCCTTCAGGGCCTTTTTCACCCGCTGGGCGCTGCCTGCGCCCAAATTGTAGCTGATAACCCCCTGGCAGCCCAGGGTAATGCCGCTCATAGGCATGGCAATGAGGAGCATATAGCTTTGAACAACGGAGCAGCAGGTGAGCAGAGCGTCTCCCTCCCCCGGTCCGCCCCGGCGCTGGAGGGTGGCGTTGAGTACGATGAGGATCACGCTGTCCAGGGCGTAGGTGAGAAAGGGAGCCATACCGAAGGCAATTATCTTTCGGCACAGGGAAAAATCAAAGCTGCCCCAGCGGAGGGGGACCGGCATGGAGGTCCGGGTAAGGGCCGCGAGGGCAAAGATGCAGGAGGCGGCCTGGGACAGCAGGTGGGCCCAGGCCGCTCCCGCCACCCCCAAGTTCAGCCCGAAGATAAAAAGAGGGTCCAGACAGATGTTGAGCCCCGCGCCCAGTACCACGGTAGCCATTCCCAGGCCTGAGCGGCCCTGGCAGATAAGGAAGTTATTGAGACCCGCCGCCATCAGGGCGAAGGCGGTGCCGGAAATGTAGATGGTCATATAGGTGAGGGCATAGGGAAAGGTGTCCGGACTGGCACCGAACCACCAGAGAAGCTGCCGCCGCAGAAGAAAAAAGAGCAACGCCAGCCCCGCCGCCAGAGCAAGCAGCATTCTGAGGCAGTTGGAAAGGATCGCCGAGGCGCCCTGCCTGTCTCCCGCTCCCATTTTCATGGAAAAGAGAGGCCCGCCTCCCAGACAGGCCAGATAGGAGAAGGAGGACAGCAGCGTGACAATGGGGCCGCAGACGCCCACCCCTGCCAACGCCAGATCCCCCACCTGGGGAATGTGGCCGATAAACATCCGGTCCACAATGCTGTAGAGGACATTGATAAACTGGCCCAGCATGGTGGGCATTGCCAGACGGAGGATCAGAGCGCCCACCGGATCCCGGCCCAGGTCGTTTTCCTTGCACAAAAGGATCGCCACCTTGCGAAAATATAAAAGCCTTGCAGATTATACTCGTTTTTCCTCCAGGAGTAAAGGGCTGCGGGCAAAAAACCGGGGCGCTGTGAAAGGTGGTTTTTTGTATTTTTTTCTCTTGACAGGGAGGAGAAGCTCTGGTAGAATACTGCCCAATGAGGAAAGGAGGGGATCATTATGACCAAGCTGACGCGTGGGCGTTTTCGCTTTGGGTATGTGATTTCTCTTTCCTCTTTAAACGGGCAATTTATTCGCTGACGATCACGGTTGTGGTCGTCTCTTTTTTTGCCCGGTGGGATCGTGTGTGAAGGACGAAAGAAAAGAAGGGAGAAACGAAAGAATGAATCAAGACGTTATCCGCGACGCCCGGAAGCTGGGCGTTCCCAAAATGCTGCTGCTGGGGCTCCAGCATATGTTTGCCATGTTTGGGGCCACCATTCTGGTGCCCATCCTGGTCCAGAGCTATGGTCTGCCGCTGAATATCCAGACCACCCTCTTTTTTGCCGGGATCGGCACCCTGCTTTTCCATGTCTGCTCCAAGATGAAGGTTCCCGCGTTCCTGGGCTCCTCCTTTGCCTTCCTGGGCGGGTTTGAGACCGTCGCTAAAATGCCCGCTTACGAGAGCATGGCCGCCGCTGAAAAGCTCCAGTATGCCTGCGGCGGTATTGTGATGGCCGGTCTTCTCTACCTGGTGCTGGCCCTGCTGGTAAAGGTGGTGGGAGTCCATAAGGTCATGCGGTTCCTGCCTCCGGTGGTCACCGGACCCATCATCATCTGCATTGGCCTGAACCTGGCTCCCTCGGCGGTGAACAACGCCTCCACCTGCTGGTGGCTGGCCCTGGTGGCTATGGTTATCATCATCGCATGCAACATTTGGGGCAAGGGCATGGTCAAGATCATTCCCATCCTTCTGGGTGTGGTGGGGGCCTACATCGTAGCCATCATCGCCGGCAAGGTGGATTTTACCGGGATGAAGGAGGCCGCCTGGATCGGGTTCCAGCCCTTTATCACCGACTTCGGCGGCAGCGTGGCTAAGTTTGACGTTTCCGCCATTCTGGTTATGGCCCCCATCGCTATCGCCTCCATGATGGAGCATATCGGCGATATGTCCGCCATCTCCGCCACAGTGGGGGAGAACTTCCTGGAGGAGCCCGGCCTTCACCGGACCCTGATTGGCGACGGCATCGCCACCTCTTTGGCGGGACTGTTTGGCGGACCGGCCAACACCACCTACGGCGAGAATACCGGCGTGCTGGTCCTCTCCCGGGTCTATGATCCCCGGGTCATTCGCCTGGCCGCCCTCTATGCCCTGATCCTTTCCTTCAGCCCCAAGTTTGCCGCTCTCATCGGCGCCCTGCCCTCCGCCATCATCGGCGGGGTCAGCTTCATCCTCTACGGCATGATCTCCGCCATCGGTGTGCGCAACGTGGTGGAGAACCAGGTGGACTTTACCAACTCCCGGAACCTGATTATCGCCGCGGTGATCCTGGTCTGCGGCCTGGGCTTTTCCGGCGGCCTTACCTTCCAGGTGGGTGGCGCCAGCGTGACCCTTACCGGCCTTGCCATCGCCGCCATCGCGGGCATTGTGCTCAACGCGATCCTGCCCGGCAACGACTACGAGTTCGGGAAGGACGACGGCCACAATTCCGGCAACCTGGGTAAATATTGATTCCAGACAAAAAATCTCCGCCCCGAAGCCGTCGCTTCGGGGCGGAGATTTTTATATTCCCGTCATTTCCTCTGGATGGAACACCTGGTCAAATTCCTCTCCGGTCAAAAATCCCAGCCGGATACAGGCCTCCCGGAGGCTCAACCCCTCCCGGTGGGCCAGCTGAGCGGTCCGCGCCGCCTTTTCGTACCCGATGTGGGGGTTGAGGGCGGTGACCAGCATCAGGGAGCGGTACAGGTTTTCCCGGCACTTTTCCCGGTTGGCGGTAAGGCCCGAAAGACAATTTTTGTCAAAGGAGGCCATACAATCCGTCAGAAGGACCGCCGACTGGAGAAAATTATAGGCGATCACCGGGAGAAACACATTGAGTTCAAAATTTCCCTGGCTGGCGGCAAAGCCCAGGGCGGCGTCGTTGCCCATGACCTGGACCGCCGCCATGGTCACCGCTTCGCATTGGGTGGGGTTGACCTTTCCCGGCATGATGGAGGATCCGGGCTCGTTTTCCGGAATATGAAGCTCCCCCAGGCCGCACCGGGGGCCGGAGGAGAGCCAACGCACGTCGTTGGCGATCTTCATCAGATCCCCCGCCAGGGCTTTCAGGGCTCCATGGGCAAAAACCAGTTCATCCCGGCTGGTAAGGGCGTGGAATTTGTTGGAGGCAGGTGCAAAGCTGTGCCCGGTCAGCTCGCTCACCGCCCTGGCCGCTTCCCGGTCAAAGCCCTTGGGGGCGTTAAGTCCTGTTCCCACGGCGGTACCGCCCAGAGACAGAGTAGAGAGATGGGGGAGGGCGGCGTGAAGCATTTCCCGGTCCTGCTCCAGACAGGCGCGCCAACCGCTGATCTCCTGGCCCAGCGTAATGGGTACCGCGTCCTGAAGATGGGTCCGGCCCGTTTTAACAACGTCCTTGTTTTCCTCCTCCAACCGCCGAAGGGTGGAGAGAACCCCCTCCAGGGTGGGGAAGAGACGCCGCGTTAAAATAAGAACGGCGGAAAGGTGCATGGCGGAGGGGAACACGTCGTTGGAGGACTGGGATAGATTTACATGGTCGTTGGGGTGGAGAAGGTCCCTCCCGGCAAGCTCGTTGCCCCGGCGGGCCACCACCTCGTTGACGTTCATATTGCTCTGGGTCCCGGAGCCTGTCTGCCAGACGGAGAGGGGAAAGTTTCCCTCCAACTTGCCTGCCAGGATCTCGTCGCAGGCGGCGGCGATGGCGTCAAAGCGGTTTTGGTCCAGCTTGCCCAGCCGAAGATTGGCCATGGCGGCTCCCTTTTTCAGCAGGGCCAGGGCCTGGATGATCTC
This sequence comes from uncultured Pseudoflavonifractor sp., assembly GCA_947644625.1. GTDB lineage: Bacteria > Bacillota > Clostridia > Oscillospirales > Oscillospiraceae > Vermiculatibacterium. Next base: position 2,801 of record CANRZY010000055.1, on the reverse strand, counting down.
GGCGGGCATTTTCTCCCATCCGATCCGGAAGTTTTGCAGGCTTCTCTGGGTCTGGGCCCCCCAATAGCGGCCGGCGGGGACGGAGATCTCTCCCATGGAATCATGTTCGATACGGTATTCGCTCATAGAGCTATCCTCCTTAGATTTGGGCAACGCCGGTCTTCTTCGCGGTGTCGGCCACGGCCCTGGCTACCGCCGGGACCACTCTGGGATCCAAAGGATCGGGAATGATCCGTTCGGGGGACAACTCCTCCGGCGAAACCAGCTCCGCCAGAGCCTTTGCCGCGGCGCGTTTCATCTCCTCATTGATCTCCTTTGCCCGGACGTCAAAGGTTCCCCGGAAGACGCCGGGGAAGGCCAGCAGGTTATTGATCTGGTTGGGGAAATCGCTGCGGCCGGTGCCCACCACGGCGGCCCCGGCGGCCTTGGCCGCATCGGGCATGATCTCAGGGGTGGGGTTGGCCATGGCAAAGAGGATGGGACCAGGCGCCATGGAGCGGACCATCTCCTCCGTTACCAGATTGGGGGCGGAGACGCCTACGAAGAGGTCGGCTCCCACAAGGGCCTCCTTTAATCCGCCCTGAACGGTGGGCTTTGTCAGCTCTGCCAATTCGTTGAGATAGGGATCCTCTTTGAGATCGGGCCGTCCGGGATGGACGACTCCGTGAATATCGCACAGGACCGCGTGGCGAAGGCCCATAGACCACAGCAGCTTGAAGATAGCGGTCCCCGCCGCCCCCGCCCCGGAGAAGACGGCGTGAATGTCTTCCAGCTTTTTCCCTGTGATCTTTAGGGCGTTTTGAACGGCGGCGGCCACCACGATGGCGGTGCCGTGCTGGTCGTCATGGAAAATGGGGATGTCGCATTTCCGCTTCAACTTTTCTTCGATCTCAAAGCACCGGGGGGCAGAGATGTCCTCCAGATTGACCCCGCCAAAGGAGCCGGAAAGAAGCTGGACGGTGTTTACAAACTCGTCCACCTCCTTGGTTTTGACGCACAGGGGAATGGCGTCCACCCCGCCAAAGGCTTTGAAGAGGACACACTTTCCCTCCATGACGGGCATGCCCGCCTCCGGGCCGATATCTCCAAGACCCAGTACGGCGGAGCCGTCGGTAATAACGGCGCAGAGGTTGTGCCGTCCGGTCAGCTCATAGCTCTGGCTGGGATCCTTTTGGATCTCCAGGCAGGGCTGGGCTACGCCGGGGGTATAGGCCAGAGCCAGGTCCTGCCGGGTGGAGAGAGGCACGGTGGGGGTAATGGTCAGCTTGCCCTTCCATTTCCGGTGAAGAGCAAGGGATTCCTGGGCGGTATCCATGGCAAAAACTCCTTTTTTACATAGGATGAGGGGTTAATTCATTCTACTGTCTGGCCCCCCGGATGTCAAGAAAGGGAAAAAGAAAAAAGAATGTGAAAAAAATGACTAAAAGGGGTAGAAGTTCTTGACAACCTATGATATACTTATGCTGGGCGGGGATGGGATTTCTTTCCCCAACCAATAAAGGTTGACCCGTCCGGACCCCGTTCAAAGGGACCGGACGATGTCTCAAATATTGTAAGGAGGAACTGTACTATGGAAACCTATGGTCTGGAAAAGCTGGGGATCTCCGGAATTAAGGAGATCATCTACAATCCCACCTATGAAGCCCTTTTTGCCGCGGAGACTGATCCCTCTCTCTCCGGCTTTGACAAGGGCCAGGTCAGCGAGCTGGGGGCCGTCAACGTAATGACCGGCATCTACACCGGCCGTTCCCCCAAAGACAAGTTCATCGTCATGGACGACAACTCCCGGAACACTGTGTGGTGGACCAGTCCTGAGTACCCCAACGACAACCACCCCGCCTCTGAGGAGACCTGGAAGACCGTGAAGGACATTGCCCTGAAGGAGCTCTCCGGCAAGAAGCTCTATGTGGTGGACGCTTTCTGCGGAGCCAACCACGATACCCGCATGGCCGTCCGCTTCATCATGGAGGTGGCCTGGCAGGCTCACTTTATCCGCAACATGTTCATTAAGCCCACCGCCGAGGAGGAGAAGAACTTCAAGCCCGACTTTGTAGTCTACAACGCCTCCAAGGCCAAGGTGGACAACTACAAGGAGCTGGGCCTTAACTCCGAGACCGCCGTTGTCTTCAACATCACCAGCCGGGAGCAGGTCATTCTTAACACCTGGTACGGCGGCGAGATGAAGAAGGGTATGTTCTCCATGATGAACTACTACCTGCCCCTGAAGGGCATTGCCGCCATGCACTGCTCTGCCAATACCGACATGAACGGGGAGAACACCGCTATTTTCTTCGGCCTCTCCGGCACCGGAAAGACCACCCTCTCCACCGACCCCAAGCGTCTTCTGATCGGCGACGACGAGCACGGCTGGGACGACGAGGGCGTCTTCAACTTTGAGGGCGGCTGCTACGCCAAGGTCATTAACCTGGATAAGGAGTCCGAGCCCGACATCTATAACGCCATCCGCCGGAACGCTCTGCTGGAGAACGTGACCCTGGACGAGAGCGGCAAGATCGACTTTGCCGATAAGTCCGTCACCGAGAATACCCGTGTCTCCTATCCCATCGACCACATTGAGAAGATCGTCCGTCCCGTCTCCGCCGGCCCCGCCGCCAAGAACGTGATCTTCCTCTCCGCCGACGCTTTCGGCGTGCTGCCTCCGGTGAGCATCCTTACCCCTGAGCAGTGCAAGTACTACTTCCTCTCCGGCTTTACCGCCAAGCTGGCGGGTACCGAGCGGGGCATTACCGAGCCCACTCCCACCTTCTCCGCCTGCTTCGGCCAGGCCTTCCTGGAGCTGC
>CANRZY010000054.1 GCA_947644625.1 uncultured Pseudoflavonifractor sp. | reverse complement strand
CTTCAAACAGCAAGTAGTAGGGATATTCAGAAAGACAGGCGAATACCAGCAGACGCAGGGCATATTTTTTCCAGTCCCCGGTGTGGCGGTAGCCCTGGGCGATGGACCAGAGGAAGATGGGGGCGGCGATGCGTCCAATATAATGGGAGGCGTGGAACAGCGCTTCAAACAGATCGGCGGAGATGTTTGGAAACAGGTTGGTCAGGAGCAGGGCCGGTTGATAAACGTGGGAAATATGGTCATATAACATGGATAGCAGGGCAATCATTTTCAGGGAAAAGGAACTCATATACGGATACCTCCTTTGAATATGGAGGTATCATAGAAGAAAAATCTTACAACAAGCCGGACAAAAGTCCGACAGATTTCTTACAAAAGGGGGGTGGCCCAATGAATATTCAGTGGTATCCCGGCCATATGACCAAGACCCGGCGGCAGATCGAGGCCGACTTGGGCCAGGTGGATATGGTGGCTGAGATTATCGACGCCCGGATCCCCATCTCCTCCCGGAACCCGGACATTGACGTGATCTGCGCCGGAAAGCCCCGGCTTGTGGTGCTGAACCGGGCGGACCAGGCGGACCGTTCCGGGAACGAGAGTTGGGCCCGATATTTCCGGGGAAAAGGCTGCGCCGTGCTGGAGACCGACGCCAAGACGGGAAAGGGCGTAAACCAATTTTCTGCCGCATCCCGGGAACTATTAAAGGAACAGCTTGAAAAGTGGAGGCTCAAAGGTCTGGTGGGACGGCCTATCCGGGCCATGATAGTGGGGGTCCCCAATGTGGGGAAATCCACCTTTATTAACCAGATCGCCAAACGAAAGTCCGCCAAGGCGGGGGACCGTCCGGGCGTTACACGGGGTAAGCAATGGGTGACGGTGGACCAGGGCCTTTCCCTGCTGGACACCCCTGGGATCCTCTGGCCCAAATTCGAGGATGAACGGGTGGGGCTCCACCTAGCCTATACCGGGGCTGTAAAGGACGATATCATGGATATGGAGACTCTGGCCTGCCGTCTGATGGACGACCTGGCCCAACGGTATCCGGAAGCTCTGAGAGAACGCTATAAGGTAGACGTGACGCTCCGGGAAGAAGGGCAGGATCCGGTGGCTTACGGATACGGATTGCTGCAAGCCGCCGCCGCCAAACGGGGCTTTCGTATCTCTGGCGGAGAGCTGGACACGGAGCGGATGGCCCGTATTTTATTGGATGAACTGCGCGCTGGCAAGTTGGGACGCTTTACACTGGAACTGCCGGAAGAATAAGCAGGGTGGGGGCTTGTCCCCCATTGGGAGGAGGAAGCCGCCACGGAGAAATGGGAGTATGAGGAGAGCTGCTGGGCGGAGGGCTATACCGCCTTGTGCGGCTGTGACGAGGCGGGGGCTGGGCCTCTGGCGGGACCGGTGTATGCCGCTGCCGTCATTCTGCCCCGGTACATAGACATTTCCGGCCTCAATGATTCTAAACAGCTTACCGAAAAGCGCCGGGAAGCGCTTTTTCCTGTTATTCAGGAAGTGGCGGAGGCCTGGGCGGTGGCACGGGTGGAGGCGGAGGAGATCGACAGGACCGATATCCTCAGCGCCCGGATGAAGGCCATGCAGAAGGCCATTGACGCTCTGCCCCGAAAGACGGATTTCGCGCTGATAGACGGCAACCGGGATAAGGGACAGACTGCTGCCATTGTCACGCCCCATTGCTGCATTGTGAAGGGAGACTCCTTGTCGGCGTCTATTGCCGCAGCTTCCGTTTTAGCCAAGGTGAGCCGGGACCGGTTTATGGTGGAAATGGCGGAAAAATATCCTGAGTACCGCTTTGAGCAGCATAAAGGGTATGGGACAAAGCTTCATTATGAAATGCTGGACAAATATGGTCCCAGCCCCATCCACCGCAGGACCTTCCTGAAAAAATGGGAGGAAGGGAAATGAGCGGAGGCGGGGACCGGAAGCTGCTGGGCCGGTGGGGAGAGGCTCAGGTAGGGGAGTATCTGCGAAAAAAAGGCTGTAGGCTCCTGGCAACCGGTTGGTACTGCCGGATGGGGGAGATCGACCTCATCGCGGATGATGGGACCTATTTGCGCTTTGTAGAGGTAAAGCTTCGCAAAAACGCCCGCTTTGCCCAGGCCAGAGAGGCGGTGGACGCCAGGAAGCGGGAGAAGCTTCGGGTCACGGCGGGTCTCTACCTGGCAGGCCATCCTACCCGGCTTCAGCCAAGGTTTGACGTGGCGGAGGTATACGCCCCGGAGGGGATGGACACCCGGAAACCGGAGATCATCTACATCGAAAATGCTTTTTAGAGAAAGGGGAAAACGCCATGCCGAGGGTATTTGACGGCCATTGCGACACCATTCTGCGCTGTTATCAGAACGGCGGAGGCGTTCGGAAAAACGGCGGGCACCTGGATCTGGAGCGGATGAGGGCGTATGGGAGCTGGGCTCAGTTCTTCGCCTGCTTCGGCGAGCCTGAGGACATGCCGGGAAAGCCATTGTGGCAGGTCTTTCAGGAGGAGGCGGCTCTTTTCCGGCGGCAAGTGGAGGAGAACGCCGATCTGCTGGTCCATTGCCGAACGGCTGAGGAGGCGGAAAAAGCCTGGGCAGAAGGAAAAATGGCGGCCTTTCTCTCTGCGGAGGGAGCGGAGCTTCTGGATTGTGACATTACAAAGCTGGAGAAGGCCTACGAGTGGGGGCTTCGGGCGGTCAATATCACCTGGAACCATGAAAACGCCCTCTCCGGTACCAATGTGGAAAATGCGGGAAAGGGCCTGACAGAGCAGGGAAAGGCCTTTGTCAGGCGCGCCCAGGAGTTGGGGATCCTGGTGGATGTGTCGCACCTGTCCGATCCTGGCTTCTGGGATGTGATAGAGCTGGCTCAAAAGCCTGTCTTCGCCAGCCATTCCAACAGCAGAAAAATATGTTTTCATCCCAGGAACTTGACCGATGAGCAATTTACTGCCATAATAGGGAATCATGGAGTGGCGGGACTCAATATGTGCGATGAGTTTTTAGGGCAGAGTCCGACCATAGATACGCTGGTAGCCCATATAGAGCATTGGTTTTCTCTGGGCGGGGAACGGAATGTTTCCCTGGGCGGAGACTGGGACGGGATCTCCCGTCCTCCCGCCGGGATCAACGGGATCCAGGATATCCACCGGCTGGCAGACCGGCTGCTGCAAATGAATTATTCTGAGGAACGGGTAAACGGCCTGTTCTATCATAATCTGATGGAGGTCGTGAGAGAAGTATGTACTATGTAAGCACAAGAGACAGACTGGGAAAGACCACGGTATCGGGAGCCATCGCCTACGGACTGGCGCCCGATGGGGGACTGTATACGCCGGAGGCGGTTCCGTCTCTGGCAGGAAACGCACTGAATACCCTGAAGGACATGACCTACCAGCAGCGGGCCGTCTATGTGATGAATATGTTTTTGGACGGATATTCCGCCTCTGAGCTGAGCGGCTTTTGCGCCAAAGCCTATGGTGGTGGGAAATTTGACGATCCGGCGGTGGCTCCGGTGCGGACGCTGGACGACAGGACCCATGTGCTGGAGCTGTGGCATGGTCCCACCTGTGCCTTCAAGGATATGGCTCTTCAAATGCTGCCCCACCTTTTGACCTCAGCCCTGAAAAAGGAGGGGGAGACCAAGACCGCCTGCATTCTGGTGGCTACCTCCGGTGATACGGGAAAAGGGGCCCTGGAGGGCTTTAAGGATGTACCGGGGACCAGGATTCTGGTATTCTATCCCAAGGATGGAGTCTCCGAGGTCCAGCAGCTCCAGATGACCACCCAGGAGGGAAGCAATGTGGGGGTCTGCTCGGTGGTGGGGAACTTTGACGACGCCCAGACCGGGGTGAAGACCATCTTCTCCGATCCGGCGCTGCGCTCTGAGCTTGCGGAGCGGGGAGCGTTCCTCTCCTCGGCCAACTCCATCAACTGGGGCCGGGTGTTGCCTCAGATCGTCTATTATGTCTCCGCCTACTGCGACCTCCTCAAAAGCGGGGCGTTGGAGAAGGGAGACAAGCTGAATGTATGTGTGCCCACAGGCAATTTTGGTAATATTCTGGCGGCCTATTATGCCAAGCAGATGGGAGTTCCCATCGGCAGGTTGATTTGTGCCTCCAATCGAAACAATGTCTTGACCGAGTTTATTGAGACGGGAGTTTATGATAAGAACCGGACCTTTTACAATACTACCTCCCCCTCCATGGATATCCTGATCTCCTCCAATCTGGAGCGGCTTTTGCACGCCTGTACCTACGGCGACGCGGAGCAGGTAAAGGGTTATATGGAAAAGCTGGCCCGGACAGGGAAATATGAGGTGGAGGAGAGCGTAAAGCATCGGATCGGCCGGGATTTCTCTGCGGCCTGCTGCGATGATGAGAAGGCCAAAGCCGCCATTGGAAGGCTGTGGCGGGAGAAGCGGTATTTGATCGATCCCCATACTGCGGTGGCGGTAGACGCGCTGGAACAATACCGGAGTAAAACAGGGGATGAGACCCCCACGTTGGTGGTCTCTACCGCCAGTCCCTTTAAATTCTGTCCTGCGGTGATGGAGGGCTTGGGAGAGAAAGAGCCTCCCCAGGGCTTGAAGGGGATCGAACGGCTTTCCCAGCTTACCGGGATCCCGGCTCCCGCACCGTTGGCGGGGCTGGCAGGGAAAGAGATCCGGTTTACCGGGGTGACGGAGAAGGAGAACATGCCCCAAATCGTGCGGGAAATGCTGAACTGAGCGGAATACGCACACAGGCGATCAAAATGGAAAGGGGTGGAACGGATGGCCCTTTACGCCATAGGGGACACCCATCTGTCCTTGGGGGGCTCCAAGCCCATGGATCTCTTTGGCGGAGCCTGGGAAGGGTATGTGGAAAAGCTGCGCTCCGGATTTGCGCCGCTGACGGCCAGGGACGCGGTGGTTTTTTGCGGAGACCTTTCCTGGGGGATGACTCTGGAGGAGGCGCTTCCGGATTTCCAATTTATCGATATGCTGTTTCCCGGAAAAAAGTATCTGCTAAAGGGGAACCACGACTATTGGTGGACCACCGCCAATAAGATGTATGCCTTCTGGAATGAACATGGGTTGGAGAGCTTTGCTCTTCTTCATAATAATTGTCGTTTCTACAATGAAACGGCCCTATGCGGGACCCGGGGCTGGTTTTTTGAGGAGGAGGCGGACGGACATAACGAGAAGGTATTCAAGCGGGAGCTTTTGCGCCTGGAGACCTCTTTGAAGGCGGCGGGAGAGGCGGAAAAGCTCTGCTTTCTTCATTATCCTCCCCTATACGAGGGATATATCTGCCAGGAGATCATAGATCTGCTGGAGCAATATAGGGTATCCGCCTGCTATTACGGACATCTTCATGGAGGGAGCCACCGGCTGGCCCGGGAGGGAAGGAACGGCGCGGTGGAGTATCATTTGATCGCAGGGGATTACCTGAATTTTCGGCCCCGGCTTATTCTGCCGGAAGAGGAAATTGAAAAAGTTCTATAAAATCTGGAAAAAACACTGGAAAAATAGCGCTATCCCTGTTACAATAAAAAAGATATCGCGTGGCGCCGCCTGCTGACATGGAAAGTGGGAGCGGCTTTGGCGCCGACAGGAGGAAAATAAGACATGAAAGTGACGAACGTAGAAAAATTGGAAAAGAGCATGGTAGCTCTGACCATCCAGGCCGACGCCCAGGAGTTTGAGGCTGCCATTGACAAGGTCTATAAAAAGCAGCGGGGCCGCATTCTGGTCCCCGGCTTCCGGAAGGGCCATGCCCCCCGGAAGATCATTGAGACCATGTACGGCGCTCAGGTCTTTTATGAGGATGCGGTGAACGAACTCTATCCTGACCTTTTCGCTCAGGCTGCGGAGCAGGAGAAGCTGGATACGGTGGCCTACCCCGACGTGGAATTGCTGGACGTAAACAAGGACGGCTTCTCCTTCAAGGCAACCGTGGCGGTCCGGCCGGAGGTAAAGTTGGGTAAGTATAAGGGCCTTACCGCTCCCAAGGATGAGGTGAAGGTCACCGATAAGGATATTGACGAAGAGCTCAAGCCCTACATTCAGCGGGCCACCCGTATGGTGGACGTAGACCGGAAGGCCAAGAAGGGCGATACGGTCAATATCGACTTTGAAGGCTTTATGGACGGCAAGGCCTTTGACGGCGGCAAGGGAGAGGGCCATGACCTGGAGCTGGGCTCCGGCAGCTTTATTCCCGGCTTTGAGGACCAGTTGGTGGGGGTCAAGGCCGGAGCGGAGAAGGATGTGGTGGTTACCTTCCCCGAAGAATACGGCGCTCAGGAGCTGGCAGGTAAGGAGGCTACCTTCAAGGTAAAGGTCCATGCCGTCAAGGAGAAGGTGGAGCCCAAGCTGGACGATGAGTTTGCCAAGGACGTGTCTGAGTTTGAGACCCTGGCCGAGCTGCGGAAGGACCTGGGGGATAAGTTGGCCCAGCGCCGGGAGAAGCAGGCCCGGAGCGCCTTTGAGGAGGCGTTGTTGGATCAGGTGACCGAAGATATGACGGTGGAGATCCCGGATCCCATGGTGGATTACCGGGCCCAGCAGATGATCGAAGACTACAGCCAGCGTATTACCAGCCAGGGCATTTCCTTTGAGCAGTATCTTGCCATGACCGGCATGACGGTGGATATTCTGAAGGCTCAGGCTGCGGAGGGAGCCCTTCGGCAGGTGAAGACCGACCTGGCGTTGGGAGCCATTGCCCAGGCGGAGAAGCTGGAGGTCACAGAGGCCGACATTGACGCCGAGTGCGCCCGTCTTGCCGAGCAGTATGGGATGAAGGCGGAGGAGGTAAAGAAGATCGTGCCTCTGGAGGATCTGAAGAAGGATCTTCGGAACCAGAAGGCGGCCAATGTGATCTTTGATTCCGCCAAGGTAGGCAAGGCTCCCGCCAAGAAGGCTACGGCCAAGAAGGCGGAAGCCAAGACAGAGGAAGAGAAGCCCGCTGCGAAAAAGACCGCCGCCAAGAAGACCACCAAAAAGGCGAAGGCGGAGGAATGATCCGCTCCGGAGTGGGAATACTGGAATGTGCGTGAGCGCTCTTTTGTGTGTGAATCTGGAAAAAGGAGATGTCAAAGCATGGCATTGGTTCCCTATGTAGTGGAGCAGACCAGCCGGGGGGAGCGGTCCTATGATATTTTTTCCCGCCTGCTGAACGACCGGATCGTATTTTTGGGGGAGGAAGTAAACGCCACCACCGCCAGCCTTGTGGTAGCGCAGCTGTTGTATCTGGAGGCCCAGGACCCGGATAAGGAGATCCAATTCTACATCAACAGCCCCGGTGGTTCGGTCACTGACGGCATGGCCATCTATGATACCATGCAATATGTCAAGTGTGACGTGTCTACCATCTGTGTGGGTATGGCGGCGTCTATGGGAGCCTTCCTTCTGTCGGCTGGAGCGAAGGGAAAGCGTATTGCCCTTCCCAATGCGGAGATCATGATCCACCAGCCCTCCGCCGGGACCCAGGGGCAGATCACTGATATGGCCATCCACCTGAAGCGTTTGGAGGTCATTAAAAAGAAAATGAATGAAATCCTGGCCGCCAATACCGGGAAAACTGTGGAAGAAGTCACTGCTGCCTGTGAGCGGGACAACTTCATGTCTCCGGAGGAGGCCAAGCAGTTCGGACTGATCGACAAGATCATCTATCAGCGTTAAAACCGCAGGGAGCGGGGCCTCAGCCCCGCTCTTTTGTGCCCGAAAGACCCCATGACGGAGGTAAGCGGTATGCCAAAAAACGACGAGCATAAATCTGTGCGCTGTTCCTTTTGCGGGAAGAGCCAGGAAGAAGTGTCCCGGATCATTGCCGGTCCCAGGGCCTATATCTGTAATGAGTGTGTCCAGCTGTGCATGTCCATTCTGGATGACACGGACGAGAGGCCGGAGAACTTCGGTGACGAGACTCCGGATGCGATCCCGACCCCGAAAGAGATCCACAAGGTTCTGGATCAGTATATTGTCGGCCAGGAGGAGGCTAAGGTAGCCCTTTCGGTGGCGGTATATAACCATTATAAGCGTATTTACTTTGGCGGCGGGGACGATGTGGAGTTGCAGAAGAGTAATATCCTGCTTATCGGACCTACCGGCTGCGGAAAGACCCTCTTTGCCCAGACACTTGCCAAAGTGTTGAAGGTGCCCTTTGCCATTGCCGACGCCACCACACTTACAGAGGCCGGCTATGTGGGCGATGATGTGGAGAATATCCTTCTTCGCCTGGTCCAGGCGGCTGACTATGATGTGGAGCTGGCCCAGCGGGGTATCATCTATGTGGACGAGGTAGATAAGATCGCCAGAAAGAGCGAGAATACCTCCATCACGCGGGATGTTTCTGGAGAGGGTGTTCAGCAGGCGCTTTTGAAGATCCTGGAGGGAACCGTGGCCAATGTGCCTCCCCAGGGAGGACGGAAGCACCCCCATCAGGAGTTTATCCAGATCGATACCCGGAATATCCTCTTTATTTGCGGAGGAGCATTTGACGGTTTGGATAAGATCATTGAAAAGCGGCTGGATAAAAAGAGCATGGGCTTTGGGGCGGAGATCCGGAGCAAGAAGGATCAGAATACCGGAGAGCTTTTTGCTCAGGTACAGCCCCACGACCTGATGCAGTTTGGTATCATCCCTGAGCTGGTGGGTCGGCTTCCGGTGGTTACCTCTCTCAATTCTCTGGACCGAAAGCAGCTTGTCAAGATCCTTACCGAGCCCAAAAACGCTTTGGTGCGCCAGTACCAGAAGCTGCTGGAATATGACGACGTCAAGCTGGAGTTCCAGCCCGAGGCCCTTTCCGCCGCTGCGGACATTGCTTTGGAGCGGGGGATCGGGGCTCGTGGGCTGCGGGCGGTGCTGGAAGAGGTTATGACTCAGACGATGTATGACGTGCCCTCCGATCCAACCATCTCCAAGGTGGTTATTACGGAGGAAAGCGTGAAGGAACATCAGCTCCCTGAGCTCGTTCACGATAGAGAAAAGGCTGAGCGTCCCCGGCTTGGAGGAGAGGGGCCGGTTACCGGCCGGACCAAAATGCCGCTGCGGGGCAGCGCCTCTTAAAATACTGTGGGGCGGGGGAGACCCCGCCCCAATTTTTGTAGGCCATGGAGGAAAAGAGTATGACGCTGAATACACAACGGGCGGAATTTATTCGCTCCGCCGCAGGCCCCAGAGACTTTCCACGGGACCCATTGCCTCAGGTGGCCTTCGCCGGCAGGTCCAATGTAGGAAAATCCTCAGTCATCAACCGGCTTTTAAACCGGAAAAATTTTGCCAGAGTCGGTTCAGCGCCGGGAAAAACCACCCATATCAACTATTTCCGCATTGATGAGAAGCTTTATCTGGTAGACCTTCCTGGCTATGGTTACGCCAAGGTGTCTCAAAAGGAGAAGGAACGGTGGGCCGGACTGATCCAAAGCTGGTTTGACGATCCCTCCCTTATGAGTCTGGGGATATTGATCGTGGACGCCAGGCATAAGCCCACCGCCGATGATCGGGGAATGGCCGATTATTTCAAAAGCACGGGCCGCCCCTGGGCGGTGGTGGCAAATAAGCTGGACAAGCTGAAAAAAAGTGAGCTGGAGCCCAATCTGGCCCTGATCCAAGAGACCCTGGAGTTGCCGGAGGGTGTAAGGCTGATCCCCTTTTCAGCGGAGAAGGGGACGGGGAAAGAGGAGCTGTTACGGCTGATTTTGGAGCATATGGAGGGAGAAATATGAAATATGTTCGTATCCTGCGGGAGGGGAACCCTGTTTGGGGCGTTTTGGAGGGGGAGACCGTCCGCACTCTGTCTGCGGCGCCCTTTGAGGGAGTCAGCTATGACGGGGAGAGCCTGCCCCTGAAGGAATGCCGGCTGCTGGCCCCCTGTGAGCCCACCAAGGTGGTCTGTGTGGGAAAAAATTACTTTGACCACGTGAAGGAGTTTGGCGGCCCCGTTCCGGAAAAACCGATTTTGTTTATCAAGGCCCTTAACACCTTGAACGATCCGGAGGGCGAGATCCATGCCCCCGCGTTTGTAGAGAGGCTGGATTATGAAGGAGAGCTGGCCTTTGTGGTGAAGAAGCGGGCCAAGGATGGAAAGGCAGAGGACTTTTTGGATTACATACTGGGCTATACCTGCCTCAATGACGTGACCGCCCGTGACATCCAGAGGGGAGACGGCCAGTGGACACGGGGAAAGGGGATGGACGGCTTCTGCCCCATCGGGCCCTTGGTCACTGACGAGATCGACGGCGGCCATGCGGACATTGAGACCCGGCTCAACGGGAAAACGGTCCAAAAGGCCAATACCGAGCTGTTTATGACCAAGCTGCCCCAGCTGTTTGAATTTATTACCGCCTCCATGACCCTGGAGCCGGGGGACGTGGTGACTACCGGCACCCCCGCCGGGGTAGGTCCCATGAAGAGCGGCGATGTGGTGGAGATCAACATAGGGGGGATCGGGGTCCTGCGGAACTATGTTGTCTAAATAAGAGAAAGCTTCCTTACCTGATGGAGGGAAGCTTTCATTTTTGTACCTTTCCGGGGATCGTTTATTGACAGGAATGAAAAAATAGATAGAATAAAAATAGGAAAGCCGCTGGCCAGGGTGGTATTTTCCTGTGATTTAGACAGGGGAATGCCCCTGTCCCCACAGTGAAACTGTGGGGAGAAGATCGGTTGAGAACCGTTTTATGTGGAGGACGGCTATGAAGAAGAAAATGTTTGCGTTCTGCCTGAGCTGCGCCTTGCTGCTGGGGGCTTTCCCTATGCAGGCGTTTGCTATGCAGATCTTCGTAAAAACCCTGTCAGGCAAGCACATTACCCTGGAGGCAGAGCCCACCGACCGCGTTGAAGACGTGAAGGTGAAGATAGAGGACAAGGAGGGGATCCCTCCCAACCAGCAGCGGCTGATCTTTGCCGGGAGGGAGTTGGAGGATGGAAATACCCTTCAGGATTACAGTATCCAAAAGGACTCCACACTCCATTTGAAGGAGGGGACGGAATATCGGCATGGCGAATTGGTCCTCTTTACGGATGACCCCAGCTGCTATGAGCTTACGCCGGAGAGCGAGGGAAGCGAGATATTCGATCTTGTGATCCACTCCGGCACCCAGGTCACGTTGTCGGGAAACGGCAGCAAGTTCAATGTTTTTGTGGCGGAGAACGCCCAAAATGTGACCATTACGCTGGACGATTTTACCACGGACCGGCCCACAGAGAATATCTGGGGGCACCGGAATGGAATTGTTTTGCGGGATGGCAGCTCCGCGACCGTCACCCTAGTGGGGGACAATACCATCCGCGCCGGCTGGGAGAGCGCAGCTATCCAGGTGCGGGAGACCACCTCGCTGACCATTGATGGCGACGGCGTCCTCAATGCTTCCATCAATAACGGCGGCAATGGGGCCTGCTGCGCCGTGATCGGCGGTCATTTTGGAGAAGCCTGCGGGAATATCACCATTAACGGAGGTACCATCAACGCCCAGAGCGCCTTTTCCTCCGCTACGGCTATAGGAACAGCCGAGTATAACGGAGCAGAGGGTAGCTGCGGGACTATCGCGCTCAACGGCGGGACCATCAACGCCAACGCCATTGGCGGAGTCAGACGCTCGGACGCCGTCGTTATTGGAAGCGGCCAGGCGGTGGTGACCACCGACCTTAACAGACTGAGGGCGGACGTCAGCGGCTTTAACGGTATCATATGGAACGGCGAAAAGGGCGCTGCCTATGGATGCACCATCGCCGACAAGCTTGTG
>CANRZY010000053.1 GCA_947644625.1 uncultured Pseudoflavonifractor sp. | reverse complement strand
AGCAGGATGATGATCAGGATGATCCAGCAGCAACCGCCGCCCCAACCGTTGTTCCCACAGCACATAGAAACTTCACCTCGTTGTTTATTTGACGGTGCGGATCCCGTTTAAACCGTTCTCCGTTCCGCCATCCGTAATATTCTATGCCCCCTCTCTTTTTCTGGTTCCAACAATGGGGCAAGAAACGATCAGGAGTGATCTCAAATGCCGCAAGAATCTTACGAACACCGCCCCACCCCTTCCCGCTCCGGCTCTTCCGCCGGTGGGACCGGCAGCGCCCCCCGCCGCCGTCGGAGAAGGCGGCGGAGAATGAACCCCCTTCTCTACATTCTGCTTGTGGTGGCGGTTTCCGCTCTGCTGGCCGGACTGGCTTGGCTTTGGGCAGGGGATGTGTTCGCCCTGAACAAGGAACCCGCCAGCGCCACCGTCACCTTGCCGGAGGATATTTTTACCCAGCATGAGGAGACTGTGGAGACCAAGCAGAAGGACGGCTCGGTAAAGTCCTCGGTAAAGATCGTCTCAGAGGCTGATATGGGCTATGTGACAGATCTTTTGGAGGAAAAGGGACTGATCGAGTATAAGTTCCTCTTCCGGCTCTTCTCCTCCATCGCCCACTCCAGCCGGAAGCTGACCCCCGGCACATATGAGCTTAACACAGACATGGATTATAACGCGCTTGTAAACTCCATGTCCGCTCGTTCCGGAAGCCGGAAAACGGTGAGCGTCACCATTCCTGAGGGGTATACGCTGGACCAGATCTTTGCCCTCCTGGCTCAGGAGGGAGTATCCACCACCGCCACTCTTCAGCGGGTGGCGGCAGAGCATGACTTCAAGTATTCCTTCCTTCAGGGGGTGGTCCCTCTGGGAGATTATCACCGTCTGGAGGGATACCTTTTCCCCGATACCTATGAATTCTATATGGGCGGCGGGGAAAGCGAGGCCATCCAGGTCCTCAACAAAATGATCCTCCGCTTTGACCAGCAATTTCCCGACGAGCTGCGGCAGAAAGCGGCCGATATGGGGTATTCCGTCCATCAGCTGGTGACCATCGCCTCTCTGATCGAAAAGGAGACCGACGGCACCGATCAGACTGCGGTTGCCTCCGTCATCTATAACCGGCTGGAGCGCCCCACGGACGAAACGGTGGGCTTCCTGAATATTGACGCCGCTTTGGTCTATGCCGCCGGACGCCCTGTCACCCAGGAGGACTACCAGACTCTGGACAGCCCTTACAACACCTATCTGAATAAGGGGCTGCCCCCCGGACCCATTGCCAGTCCAGGCATGGTGGCTATCAACTCCGCCCTCAATCCTCAGAGCACCCACTACTATTATTATGCTGTGGGCAATGATGGGCTTCACCACTACTTCCGCACCAATACCGAGTTCCAGAATTATCTGGCCTCCCTGGGAAACCAAAATGGGTAAGGCCGTTGAGCTTCTCTCCCCCGCAGGAGACAGGGAGCGGCTTCAGATGGCGGTAGCCTATGGGGCCGACGCGGTCTATTTGGCAGGGCAGATGTATGGTATGCGTTCCTTTGCGGGCAACTTTTCCGGCGAGGAGCTGTCCCAGGCGGTAAAGCTGTGTCACAGCCACGGGGTAAAGGTCCATGTTACCTGCAATACCATGCCCCGGAATGAGGAGATGGAGGGGCTTCCTGACTACCTGGCCTTTTTGCAGGACCAGAAGGTGGACGCCCTCATCATAGGGGATGCGGGGGTGTTGGCTCTGGCCAAACAGTATGCCTCCTCCCTCCCCGTTCATATGTCTACCCAGATCGGCATCACCAACTACGCTTCCGCCCGGTTTTGGTATGATCAGGGAGCTCAGCGGGTCATTCTGGCCCGTGAGCTGACCCTGGAGGAGATCCGGACCATCCGTGCAAAGACTCCCAGAGAGCTGGAGATCGAGGCCTTTGTCCACGGGGCTATGTGCGTCAGCTACTCCGGGCGCTGCGTTCTCAGTAACTATATGACAGGCCGGGACGCCAGCCGCGGCTCCTGCGCCCAACCCTGCCGCTACAAGTACGCCCTCGTGGAGGAACAGCGGCCCGGAGAATTCTTTTCCGTGGAGGAGGATGAACAGGGCACCTACCTCTTCAACTCCAAGGATATGTGTATGATCGGTCACATTCCGGAGCTTTTGGACGCCGGCCTGGACAGTCTGAAGATCGAGGGGCGGGCTAAGTCTGCCTATTACGCCGCCATCGTCACGGGGGCCTACCGTCACGCCATTGACGCCGCCGTGGCCGGAGAACCTCTGGACTCCCTATGGCGTTCGGAGCTTGACAAGGTGAGCCACCGGCCCTATTCTGAGGGCTTCTATTACGGACACCCTGAACAGTATGTGGGAGACGCCCGGTATATCCGGGATTGGCAGGTTTCTGCCATGGTCACCTCCTGCTCTCCCGACGGAAAAGCCCTTTGCTCCCTGCGGAACAAATTTCGCAGGGGCGACACCTTGGAATTGATTGGGCCGGGACTTCAGCCCGTGGCCTTTTCCGTGGAAGAGCTGACAGACGGAAACGGTTTCCCTCTGGAGGAGGCCCGCACCCCTCAGATGGCCCTGGGGCTTACTCTCCCCTGTCAGGCCCCTCCCCTTTCCATTCTCAGAAAGCAGGTAGCGCCATGAAAAACCGCCGATATGACTATGATGTGCTGCGGGTTTGCTCCATGTTGGGGGTCATTTACCTTCATGTGGCGGCCGGGGCTCTGCGAAGCCTTAACTACCCGGTGTTGTGGAATTTCTCCAATTTCTTTGCCTGCCTGTCCACCCCGGCAGTCCCCCTGTTTTTTATGATGTCGGGAGCTCTTCTTTTAAAGGAGGAAAAGACCGCCGACTTGGGGCAGCTGTTTCGCAGGCGCATTCCAAAGGTACTTGTTCCCCTGCTCACCTTCTCTGCGGTGACTCTTCTATACAGCGTGGTCCGGGGCAATGCCGCCGGGGCCCTCACCAGCCTTTCCCGGCTGCTGAATACCCCCGTTTCGGTCCCCTACTGGTTTCTCTACGCGCTGATCCCCATGTACTTGATCTCCCCTATGCTGAAAAAGATGGCGGATGGACTTACAGACAGCCACTGGAATTACATGATGGCCCTGTGGGTCGTTTTCACCCTGGGGCTTTACACCATCCGCACCTTTGTCCCGGCAGAGTACGAGCTGATATTTACCGACCATTGGACTCTGAACCTCAATATGATCGGAGGCTATCTGGGCTATTTTCTGCTGGGAGCCTATCTGGAGCAATGGGAAAAGCTACCCCCACGGAAGATCCTGGCTGGTATCATCGCCGTTATGCTGGCGGTGAGCGTACTGGGGACCCGTTGGGATACTTATGATAAGATGATGTATTCCGACCGCTTTACCAATTATCTCACGCTCTTTACCTTCCTTCTGTCTGCCGCCATCTTCCTGCTCTGTAAGTCCTACCTGCGGAAAAAGGAAAAGCGGGGACGGCTTCTTCCGCTGCTTTCCGGCCTATCCTTCACAGTCTACTTGATCCATCCCCTGGCCATTGGCGTGGGAGAAAAGCTGTGGACGGTGATCTTTGGCACCCTGGGACCGGGAACGGTGCTTCAGCAAGTGGGGTTTTACGCTGCCATTACCGTAGTCTGTATCCTTGCGGCGGTGTTCCTTTCCTCTATTCCCGGAGTCTGCTACCTATTTACCGGGCAGAGCTATGCCTCCGCCTGCAAGAGCTGTAATGTAAAGGCGCTTTTGAAAAAATCCTCTTGAGGGGCAGAGAATAAATGAACACACTGGAACTGGCACAAGCAAAGGATATAGAGATCTGCTATGAGATCATAGACATGGGACGAAGCTTTCAGAAGGCCCAAGGCTTTACCCAATGGACCGACGATTACCCCAGCATGGATACCCTCCGGGAGGACGTACGGGCTCAAAAAGGCTTTGTCCTCAAGGTAGATGGCAGGATCGCCGGGTATATGTGCATTGATTTTGATGGTGAGCCCGCCTACGAACACATCCGAGGCTGCTGGCAGACGGAGGAACCCTATGCGGTGGTCCACCGCATGGCCCTTCACGCGGACTTTCGCGGTATGGGCCTGGCCGATGAGACCTTTCGGCTAATTGGGCAGCTTTGTCTCTCCCGAAATATAAAAAGTATCCGGGCGGATACCGACTTCCCAAATCATCGGATGCAGCACATTCTGAACAAAAACGGCTTTGTGAACTGCGGGGTGATCGTTTTTCAGGGCGGCGAAAAATTGGCTTATGAACGTTCCCTGTAGGTACAGAACGTCAAAAACAGTCAAATGGGCCTTGACAATCCACCGCAAAATAGTTAAAATAGCTTCGCAATGATGAAGATAAGTCCGTTATGCCGCACAGAGCGAGAGGGGATGGTGAGAGCCCTCGGCGACACAGGCGGATATGCCGCTTCTGAGCGTGCCGGGAAACCGGTCCGGTCCATCCCCGTTACCGGATGCAAATGAGATGTCCGCCTTTTTGACGGGCAAATCAGGGTGGTACCGCGGAGTGTATTCGCTTCGCCCCTGAACCGACAGGGGCGGAGCGTTTTTTATTGCCCACCCCAAAACTTGATTGGAGGTCACACATCTATGGAAAAGCCCAAGTATTTCGGCGTCAATGAGCTGCGGGAGATGTATCTGAAATTTTTTGAGACAAAGGAGCACCTGCGTCTGCCCAGCTTCTCCCTCATTCCCAAGGACGATGCCTCCCTGTTGCTCATCAACTCCGGCATGGCTCCTATGAAGCCGTATTTTACCGGGGAAAAGGAGCCTCCCCGCCACCGGGTCACCACCTGCCAAAAGTGTATCCGCACCGGGGATATTGAAAATATCGGCCACACCGCCCGCCATGGCACCTACTTCGAAATGTTGGGCAACTTCTCCTTCGGAGATTATTTCAAGCGGGACGCCATCCACTGGGCCTGGGAGTTCCTCACCTCCCCTGAATGGGTAGGACTGGATCCCGAACGCCTCTATCCCTCCGTCTTTGCCGGGAATGAGACCACCCCCGCTGATGAGGAGGCCTTCCGGATCTGGAATGAGGAGATCGGTATCCCTGCCCAGCGGATCTTCAAATTTGGCAAGGAGGATAACTTCTGGGAGCATGGCTCCGGTCCCTGCGGCCCCTGCTCCGAGATCTACTATGACCGTGGCCCTGAATACGGCTGCGGCAAGCCGGGCTGCACCGTGGGCTGCGACTGCGACCGGTATATGGAGGTCTGGAACATCGTCTTTTCCCAGTTCAACAACGACGGTGAGGGCCACTACGAGGAGCTGAAGCAGAAGAATATTGATACCGGCATGGGCCTAGAGCGGCTGGCGGTGGTATGTCAGGACGTGGGCTCTCTCTTCGATGTGGACACCGTTATGAACATTACCAATAAGGTAAGCGACATTACCCACGCTCATTACGGGCAGACACGGGAGAAGGACGTGTCCCTCCGGGTCATTACCGACCATATCCGTTCGGCCACCTTTATGATCTGCGACGGGGTCCTTCCCTCCAACGAAGGCAGGGGCTATGTGCTGCGTCGTCTGCTGCGCCGGGCTGCCCGTCACGGAAAGCTGCTGGGCGTCAACGATCCCTTCCTCTACGAGGTCTGCGACACCGTGATCCATGAGAATGAGGGCCACTATCCTGAACTCCGGGAGCGCCGGGACTATATCATCAAGGTCATTCGCACTGAAGAGGAGAACTTTTCCAAGACCATTGACGGCGGTATGCGGATCTTCCAGGACATGCTGGAGGGTCACAAGCAGAAGGGAGAAAAGACCTTCTCCGGCGCCGACGCCTTCAAGCTGTACGATACCTACGGCTTCCCCATCGACCTCACCATCGAAATGGTCCAGGAACAGGATATGACAGTAGATCAGAAGGCCTTTAAGGATCTGATGGAGGAGCAGAAGGTCCGGGCCCGGAAGGCCCGTGAGGCCTTGGGCGACTTGGGCTGGGCCGGTGTGGAGTTTGGAAAGGATATCCCCGAAACGGAGTTTGTGGGCTACGCCAGCCCCACCACTGACGCCAGGGTGGTAGCCCTGGTGGTGGAAAACGAGCAAGCCGAGGAGCTCATGCCCGGTGTGGAGGGTATCGTGGTCCTGGACCGGACCACCATGTACGCTGAGATGGGCGGCCAGGTAGCCGACCACGGCGTCATTACCGCAGGAGACGCCGTCTTTGAGGTCCGGGACGTACAGAAAAACAAGGGCGGCAAATATATGCACTACGGCGTGGTGAAGTCTGGGATCTTTAAGGTGGGCGACACCGCCACCGTCACTCTGGATGAGGAACGCCGTCGGGCCGTTATGCGCGCCCACTCCGCCACTCACCTGCTGGACAAGGCCCTGCGGACCGTACTGGGCGCCCATGTGCAGCAGGCCGGCTCCCTGGTAGAGCCCGACCGGATCCGGTTTGACTTCACCCATTTTTCCGCCATGACCCCGGAGGAGCTCAGCGAAGTGGAGCGCCAGGTAAACGAGGCTATTCTGGCCGGCTATGACATCCACACCGACGTTCTCCCCATTGAGGAGGCCAAGCAGCGGGGGGCCATCGCCCTTTTTGGCGAGAAATACGGCGACACCGTTCGGGTGGTGGACATGGGTCACGGCTACAGCGTGGAGTTCTGCGGCGGCACCCATCTGGACAACACCGCCAAGGCTGGTTCCTTCCGGATCAAGTCTGAGGCTTCGGTGGCTTCCGGCGTCCGCCGGATCGAGGCCACTGTGGGAAAACTGACCCTTCAGGACATCGACCGGAACCGGGAGCTTCTTTTCCACGCCGCCCAGCTTATGAAGGTAAAGCCCGGCGAACTGGACCTGCGCATTGAACAGCAGCTGGAGGAGCTGCGCCAGCTGCGCCATACTGTGGAGGCTTTCAAATCCAAGGAGGCTATGGGAGAGGTCAACAGCTTCCTCATGGGGGCCAAGGACGTATGCGGTCTGAAGGTCCTTACCGCCACCCTTCCCAACGCAGACGCCGACCGGCTGCGGAAGATGGGCGACTTCCTTCGGGACAAGGATCCCAAGGTGGTGGCCGTTCTCTCCGCCGTCAATGACGGTAAGATCACCTTCCTGGCCGTCTGCGGAAAGGAAGCCATTGAAAAGGGTATGAAAGCCGGAGACCTTATTAAGGCTGTCTCCTGCTGCTGCGGCGGTAAGGGCGGCGGCAAGCCTGACTGCGCCATGGGCGGCGGCAGCGACGTTCTCAAGCTGGACGACGCCCTGGCCAAGGTAGACGATTTTGTGGCGGAGAAGGTGGAAAAATGACCCTTCCCCAGGACCCATTTATCCTTTTGAGCTATGTGAACACCCAGCTTCGGGACAACTTTTCCTCCCTTGAGGCGTTTTGCGAGGACGCCGGGGTTCCGGCGACAGAGATTTGTTCCAAGCTGGAACAAGCAGGTTTTCAGTATGATCCCCAGCTGCGGCAGTTTCGATAAAAGGCAAATGGCAAGGCTAAATTTTTATTTATCTCTAACTTTTTAATAACCGGAAAGAAAAAGGGTAAGAATCTTAGTATTCTTACCCTTTTTTTTATATTCCCCCATTTCCCATAGTATACAATAGATTTTACAACAAATGAAGGAGGAATGACCCTTGTGTACGGCGGCAACCTATCTTACCAAAGACTTTTACTTTGGTCGGACCATGGATTATGAGTTTTCCTATGGAGAAAACGTGGTAGTAGTCCCCCGAAAATATCCCTTCCTTTTCCGGCAGGGAACTTCCCTTACCGAGCATTACGCTCTTATCGGCATGGCCCATGTGGCAGGTGGGATCCCCCTGTTTTATGACGGAGTAAATGAAAAGGGACTGTGCATGGCCGGTCTCAACTTTGTGGGCAACGCCTATTACCACGACTTTGTGCCCGGAAAGGACAATATACCCCAGTTTGAGTTTATTCCCTGGATCCTGGCGCAATGTGCCTGCGTCCGGGACGCCCGCTCACTTTTGGAACGGATCAATCTCACTCCCGAACCCTTTCAGGCAAGCCTTCCCGTGGCTCAGCTCCACTGGCTGATCGCTGACCGGGAGGAAGCCATCGTGGTAGAGGCTATAAAAGAGGGCGTTATGATCTACGACAACCCCGCCGGAGTCCTCACCAACAATCCCCCCTTCCCTGAGCAAATGCTCCTCCTCAGCAACTTTATGTCCCTTTCCCCCAAGCCCCCCCAGAATCAGTTTTCCGGCAAGCTGGATCTGAAGCCCTACAGCCGCGGAATGGGCGCTATGGGCCTGCCGGGAGACCTTTCCTCCCAATCCAGGTTCGTCCGGGCTGCCTTTGTACGTCTCAACTCTGTCTCCGGAAAGTCAGAGACGGAAAGCGTCAGTCAGTTCTTTCACATTCTGGGCTCGGTGGATCAGCAGCGGGGCTGTTGTCAGTTGGAGGACGGAAGTTACGAAGTCACCATCTACACCTCCTGCTGCAACGCCACAAAAGGGATCTATTATTATACCTCCTATGAAAACAGCCGTCCTTCCGCTGTAAGCCTCCACCACTGCGACCTGGAAGGGGCCGTACCCGAACGGTTTTCTCTTGTTACGGAGCAAAGCATTCACTGGCAAAATTGACCTTACGCGCCGCACCGGTGATATCCCGCAATAAATAGGGCTTGCCATCTGTCGCTTTCCGGTATAAAATAGAAAATCAGGAAAAAGAAAGGAGTATACCGCTATGAGCGATTGCCTTTTTTGCAGGATCATTTCGGGAGAGATCCCTTCCAAGAAGGTCTACGAGGATGAGGTGTGCTATGCCTTCTATGACATTGACCCTCAGGCTCCCGTTCACTTTCTGGTGATCCCCAAGGAGCATATCCAGTCGGTCTCCCAGGTAAGCGAAGCCAACGCCGCCGCGGTGGGGCATATCTTTGCCGTGATCGCCCGCCTTGCCGGAGAGCTTGGATTGGAGAGTTACCGGGTGGTCTCCAACATCGGGGACCAGGCGGGCCAGAGCGTTCACCATCTTCATTTCCATGTCCTTTCGGGCCGGGACATGACCTGGCCGCCGGGCTGACGCGCCATGCCTGCTAACGTAAAAAAGCGGCTGCTTACCGCCTTGAGCTGGCTTGTCCGTCTGGCGGTCTTTCCCATGCTGGCAGCCTGGATCCTGGTACGGCTTTGGATTCCCTGGGGCGGGAGCTGTCCCGACGAGGAGCTGCTTGCCGCCGCGCTTATCCTTTCCGCCGTGCTGCTGCTGTTGGAAGCAGGGGGTAAGCTGACCCAACGGCTTTTGCTACCCTGGAAGGTTTGGTGGAAAAATCTGCTCTGTGTGCTCCCTCCTTTTTTATTGGGCTGGCTTTTTGACATCAGTCTTTCCATGCCCTCCGAACCTCTTTCCGCCATTGCATGGCTGCCCGAAGGGCTGGACCTGGGAACCCTTTGCCATCTGGGAAACGCCGTGGTCTTTGCCTTTATTGTCATGGCCCTCCTGAAAGCGGGTCGGGACGTGATCGGCGTTGCCAAGGCAGACTGGAAACAGCTTCTTGTTATCTTTGTATGCCTGAATCTGGCTACCGCCCTCTATGCGTTCACCTCTCATACGGTGTATATCTGGGATAACGCCGGCTATTGGGCCATTGCCCGGGAGCTGGCAATGGATACGACCAATGGCTATGAGCAGATCCTCGCCGTGCTGGAATCTACCCTCACGGAGGACTATAACTATCTCCTGGCCTATCCTATCTCCCTTATCATGCGGCTGTTCGGCTCCAGCCGGACCGTATACCTTTTCGCCCTATCCAATCTCTATACCTTCCCCGCCCTGTGGGGCTTCACCTCCCTTGCCAACACCAAGCGCTGGAGCGGCCTTGTGGTGGCAAGCCTTTTTCCCATGTTGGGATATACGGGATTGGTGGGTATGGTGGACGTAGCCTGCTGCGCCATGGGGATCTGGGCCTACAACGTATATACCAGCGATAAGCCCGCCGTCAGCCGGGGGATCGTAACGGGAGCCCTTTTGGTCGGCACCTTTTTGTGCCGACGGTACTTCCTGTTCTTCGCCGCCTCCTTTGGGGTGGCCGTATTGATCGCCAAGGTGCTTTTTGACCGGAAAAAGTGGTGGGATTTTCTGGGTCTGGTCTGTTCCTGCGCTGTATGTGGAGTAACCTTCTCCCTTCGGTTCCTTCTGGACAAAGTCCTGGAGCCCGACTACGGAGATCTGTATTCCGCCTATAATCTGGGGCTTATCACAGACTTTTTCTCCTTCTGCCGTTACTTTGGCTTGGTACTCCTGGCTCTTTTCCTCATTGCCGCTTTGGTGGATCTGGCCCGAAAGGAAGACCGGTTCAAGATCACCTTGGGGCTTGTGCAGATCGCGGTGTGCTTTGCCGCCTTTGTCCAGGTGCAGTCTCACGGACAACAGCACCTTTTAATGTATCTGCCCCCCATCGCTTTTGTTGCGGTCAACGCTTTGGCCCGCGCCCCCCAATACATGAGCGCCTTTCTTGCCATCTCCACGGCGGTCTACTGCTTTTTCCCCAAGATCCAACCTGCCACCATCCAAGATATCAATACCCCGGATCTTTTCCCCTCCTTTCATTTCTACGGTCCCCAACGCTCTGATATCGATGAGCTGCTACGGCTGGCGGACTATCTGGACAGCCTTTCCAGGCTGGAGGAAAAAACGGCGGTAGTCCTGTCCTCCTCTTTCACCCTGAACTATGAGACCGTGGCAAGTCTGCGCGCCTCTTTGAACATACCGGAACCGGAAATCAGGACCACATTGCAGTATCACGGTACAGTGGACAAACGGGATCCTTTTAACTGGAACACAGCCTTTTCCGACTACCTAGTGGTGGGCGATCCGGTCCAGACCCATTTGGGAGAGGAAAATCAGCGTATTCTCACCATCCTGGCTCAACATATTCTGGACGGCACGGGCCCCGGAAAAGCTTATACCGAACTGGCCCCCACCTTCCAGCTTGCCAACGGGGTCACTGTTCGGATCTTCCGGCGACTCCGCCCCTGGTACCTGGAGGAATACCGGGAAATCTCCGACGCTCTTATTGCGTTCTATCCTGAATACGAGGAGCTTTATCAGGTCCCCAAATGGATCAAATAAAAAGAAGGAGCCCTAGGGCTCCTTCTTTTTATTTGATCCGTGCAACTTCCATCCCCCGCCGGAGGGAAGCCAGTCCATTTGATGAAGGATAGGCGTCAGCGCCGCAAAAAGGATGCAGAGAATGGCTGTCTGAATGGGTAGGAGGAACAAATTCTTCAGCGCCCGGGTACTCACATAGTACAAATACCCCTTACCGCTCAGGATAGCGCTCCAAAGACTGCCCAGAAATACGTTGAGGAGATTGGTCCCCAGCTTGGCAAGAAAGATCCGGCCTACGCCAAAACGGACCCGGTATAAAAAGAGGGCATAGATCAGGTTTCCCAGCATGGTAGTAAGGGCATAACCCGGAAAATATACCCCACTGGGGTTAATGAAGAAGGATATGGTATCCTCGGCAAAGCCAAAAACCACCCCCATCACCGGACCACACACCATAGAACACAGGCTTCGGGCCAAAAATCCCCAGGTCACTGAGGCGCTGTACACATCGGTAAAATCGATTCGGATGGAAGGGACATAGGAAAGGGCCACGCAGGCGGCAATCATCAACGCGGCAAAGGCCAGATTTCTGGGCCGCTTAAAGTCCTCCAGGGCCGTACGCCAATAGGCGGCGGAAAAAGGGGTCTTATAGACGTTTCGGTTCAATGTGGGCATAAAAATTCCTCCTTTTGTTTGGCAGCCCTTTCGGGACGCCGCACAAAGGAGGATATTATACCGCCCATATGCGGCAGCGGGATGCGAAAACGGCACTGCGGAGGATATCCCTCTCTTCGTCCGGCGGACAACTCCCCGTCCCGCCGGCACTGAACACGC
>CANRZY010000052.1 GCA_947644625.1 uncultured Pseudoflavonifractor sp. | reverse complement strand
AAACTGTAGGGGCGACCTTTATGGTCGCCCGTCCAGGTATGGGACCATCCTCCAAAGATAAATCCCCATTTATCTTTCCACTCCAACGTTCTTAAAATACTTTGACGGCCCCGGCGGAAGAATCCGCCGGGGCCGTATGTTATATGTTTTCTGTTTTCAGAAGGGTTGGGGGCCGTCTCCCTCATTCTTCGCGTGATAGTCGTAATCCGGACCGGCGCAGCCGCCGGAGGGCTGGCTGGGACCGGTAATGGCGTCGTAGAAATTGGCATTCGCGGCAAAATAATAGGGCATGAGCCAAAAGGCCAACACATTCGTGATCAACACAGGCAGGACCAAAGACAGCAGAAAGCCCAAAAAGCCGGAAAGCAGGCTCCAGCCAACGAAGGAGATATCCAGAACAAACAGACTCCACTTCCACCCCCTCATGGTTGTTTTGCTCCGGCGAACGGCCTGCCGGGCCGTACAGTCCGGGTCGTCCAGAATAAAATAATAACTTAAGCGGTATCGGTAGCTTACCGCAAACATGGTAACCATAGATACCGTAGTAACGATGCAGGCCGCACTCAGCGCATCCACCCTGCCCAAGGCCAGGATCATGCTGACCGGCAGCATGACTGCCATGGTCCACAGAAGGGTAAACAGTTCCATAAGAATGCTGGCCCACAGGACTCGCAGAGGACGGGCAAAGCCGTCAAAGAGATGGCGTATACCGGGCTGTTCGTTCCGGGCCATGCGAAGGGCATAGGAGGTATAACCAAAGTTCATAAACAGGCTGTAAATGCTGAAAAGAAACTGCATACCTATAAAAAGGTATAGATCCTGCCGGTGCTCCCGAAGAATAAAGTCCAGGATCTCCTCCGCCTCGTACCCCCAGGCGGCATACTGAACGATCTCTATAGCGGGATTGTAAAGCAGATAGGAGATCGCCACCGACAAAAGGGTGGTGAGCGCATAGTAGACCAGCGTCACCAAAACAGGATTGGGATTATTCAGGCGCATACTCTCCCGCGCCGCATGTTTGGCAGCAAAACGATCAAAACCCATATTCATTCCTCATTTCTATAAAAAGAAGCCCATTAGCGCCGCCCGCCAAAGCCGCCGCCCCGGCTGCCCCCCGAAAAACCACCGCCGCGGGAACCGCCGGAAAAGCCGCCCCCGCGGGAGCCGCCGAAGGACCCGCCGCCACGGGAGAAGCCGCCACTGTGACTGCCGCCGAAGGACCCACCACCGCCGCCACTGCGGAAGCCACTGCCACGGCTGGGCCGGGCTCCCGCGCCGCCGAAGCCGGAGGAGGGCCGGGAGCCACCGGAGGGTCGGGAACCGCCCCCAGGTCTGGGGCCTCCCCCCATGGGAGGACGGGGAGGTCTGGGAGGAGGTGGCGGAGGCGGCCGATGCCAATGACGGGTATACCATCCATAGTGGGGACCGTGCCAAAAGAAGATGGGCCGGAACATCACCGGCGGGTTTGCCACGCCGTAGTACCGAGCCCGGTAAGCGTTATAACGGGAGCGGTCAATGGCGGAGAGGATCAGATAGATCATCAGGATAAAGCCCAGCAGCCAAAAGATCCATACCAGGGTGAGGTCGCCGGCAAAGGTGGGCCACACCTCACGGGGCGCGTCCACGTCCACCTCCCCGTTCCCCAGGCCAAAATTATCCCGGTAGATGGTATCCATGGTGCTGTAAAAGGAGTCCACATCATGGTCCCAGTCGTTTCCGGACAGGGATTCCCCCAGGAGATCCACGGTCTTTCCGTTCATAATGCTGTCAAAATCGTCTCCCCAGACGAACTGGAACTCGTCGGTATCCTTCACCACCAGGAGCAGAGCATCTCCCACCCCCAGTTCATAGTCCTCACTGAGGTCGTAGGCATAGTCCTCCGCACTGCCTGACACGGAGTTCTCACTGAAAAAGGCGATCATACTGTTATAGCGATAGTCCCAGTTGGCATTGTAGAGGGCCAGCAGGGCCTCGGTATCGCTGTCCAGCACCCCTGCCTTGTCGTAGATAAACTGCTCATAGTAAGCCGTATCCAGCTTGGTATCCAATCCCGCAGTCTGCGTGGGAGCCGCGGCTTTTCCCCCTGTAGGTCTGCGGAGCTGCCCCAGGACCACAGCGGCGAGGATGGCAAGGATCAGGATGATCCAGCCCGCAGTATAGGACTTGTTGTTGGTTTTCATGGAATGTTCCTTTCATGGGAAGCGGGTTCGGCGCGCCGGTTCGTCGCGCCCCACAGACTTCTCAACTCAGCGGCGGGGGCAAGCCCCCACCCTACAGATTTTCAGCGAAGATCCCGACCGCAGGTCCGGTTTTCCTCTTAACCCCGCAGCTCCATCAGCTTCTGCTTCAGCTCTCCTTCGATCCGTCCCAGCTCGGCCTCCGCTTCCTTCCGCTTCTGTGCCCCCTCGGTCTGGATCTTCATCACCTCATCCAGAGTGGAGATGAGCTGCTGGTTGGTATGTTGAAGGGTCTCGATGCTCACCACGCTCTTCTCCGCCTCCCTGGCGGTCTCGATGGTGCCCATTTTCAGCGCATCGGCGTTCTTCTTCAAAAGCTCGTTGGTCATGTTGGTAACGGCGCTCTGGGCCGCGGTGGCCTGGCGGGAGTTCTCCATTCCCATGGCCAGCACCATCTGGGACTTCCAGAGGGGAATGGTATTCACCAGAGAGGACTGGATCTTCTCCAGCATAAGGGCGTCGTTATTCTGAATAAGCCGAACCTGGGGGCCCATCTGGATGGAGACCATCCGGGTAAGCTCCAGATCGTGGAGCTTCTTCTCAAATCGGTTGCACATATTCACCAGGTCGTTGTAGGCCTGAGCGTCCTCCTGACTTCCGGAGGCGGTGGCCTTCTTGCGAAGCTCCTCCAGCTCTCCGTTCCGGGTGGCCTCCAGCTTCTTTTTGCCCGCCAGGATGTACATGGTGAGCTCTTTATAATACTTGGTATTGAGCTCATACATCTGGTCCAGCATGGCAACATCCTTCATCAGGGTCACCTGATGTCCCTCCAGAACCTGGACGATCTTGTTGACGTTGGTCTCCGCCTTGGAGTACTGGGCCTTCATGGCCTCAATATCGTTTTTCTTCTTCTGGAAGAAGCCGAATACGCCGCTCTTCTCCTCCTGGCCGAAGCTTTGAAGCTCCCCCACAAGGCCTGCCAGGTCCTTGCCCACCTCACCCAGGTCCTTGGTACGCACCTTGCCCAGGGCGCTTTCGGAAAAACCGGCAATGTTCTTCTGGGCGGCGGCGCCATATTGGAGTACCAGGTTGGAATCCCGTATGTCGATCTTCTCGGAAAAGTCGGAGACCATCTTCCGCTCCGCCTCGGTCAGCATAGACTCATCCAGCTTGACGGCGTTGGCGTCCCGGAGGGCCTCATCGGCCTTGGTGACTTCCTTCTCCGCCGCAGTAGGATCCAAGGTCAGTTCAGGAGCGGCCTGTACCGCGGCAGCGGTATCGGTATTGGGGGTCAGGGTCAGTTCAGGAGTAAAATCAGTGTTATCAGACATGGTAATTCTCTTCCTTTCCTCGGTCTCTTATTTTTTATGTTGGACATGGGCGGCAAATAGCCGCCCCTACACGGGAAACGGAAATCAACCGTTGGCGGAGAAGGGCTTTTCCTCACCGAGTCCCTCCTGCCGCAATAGATTTTCCATTACGGTGATGTCGGTAGCAACATCCAGGGCCTCGTCGGCAAAGAGGGCGTCCAGCTGCTTATCGTAAGCGGAAACCAGGGTATCCATCACAGCGTCGATCCGGCTGCGGGTCCCCGCAATATTTTCCCCCTCCACTCCTGCCTCTCCCATGCGGTCATAGGCATTAAGGAGCTTCAGGGTAGTGGGCAGATAGTAGTCCATAAACCGCCGGATCTGGGGCAGCTTTTCCGGATGCTCCACCACATAGGAGATGATCTTTCGGGTAGCCTCCTCCAGATGGTCGATCTGGGTGGAGATCTTCTCCCCCGGAATATTGGCGTTGAGCCGCCGCATTTCGGATACTGCCCGCTCCCGCTCGGCGATCAGGGCGTCGACCTCCGGATTACCCGTACTCTTGGGCTTTTGCGGCTCCTGCTTTTTCTCCGTCTCCGGGGTCTCATAGGCCGTATCCGGGAAGAGCTTTTTTCCCAGAAGCCCCGCGAGGATGGAACACGCCGCCGCGATCAGATAGTCGGAACGCCTGTATAAGGGAAGAAGCAGTCCCCATCCAATCCACACCGCCGCCGCAAAATAGAGCGGGGCCGGAGACTTTTTTACCATTTTCGCCATTGCCTTGCCTTCCTTTCGGGGAACACTTCCCCTTTTAATTCTGATTGTACCCTTTCAGGTCCGCCCTGTCAAGAAAAGGAAGGGCGAATTTACACTTCTTTCACGTTCCAAAACCGCCCCTTATTCCACCCCGGCGCAGCTTCCTCCGGGCAGCGGATCCTTCTTCCGTCCGTGGAGAAAAGATAAAAGGATGGACCAGCCGACCAGGGTGTGGTATACTGGTCCCGCAGGAAGGGAGGGAATGCGGATGGAGCTTTGCAACATCCATGAGATCAAGGCGCTGCTTGCCCGGCATGGGTTTCATTTTTCCAAATCTTTGGGACAGAATTTTCTGATCGAAGACTGGGTCCCCAGGGATATCGCGGTGGCATCGAGAGCCGGTCCCGGCTCCGGCGTACTGGAGATCGGCCCCGGTATCGGGCCCCTGACCGTGGAGCTTGCCAGACGGGCAAGCCGGGTGGCTGCGGTGGAGCTGGACCGGGACCTGCTGCCCATTCTGGCCGAGACTCTTTCCGGCTTTGACAATGTGACCGTCATCCCCGGAGACGTGATGAAGCTGGACCTTCCCTCCCTTGTGGCGGAACAGTTTTCCGGCCTTACTCCCATGGTCTCGGCCAACCTTCCCTACAACATCACCACCCCTGTCATTACCCTTCTCCTGGAAAGCGGACTTTTTTCCACCGTTACCGTGATGATCCAGAAGGAGGTAGCCCAGCGGATCTGCGCCGGACCCGGCTCCAAGGATTATGGAGCCTTCTCGGTGCTTTGCCGGTATTATGCGGAAACGCAGCTGCTCTTTGAGGTTCCCAGGGAATGCTTCCTCCCCGCCCCCAAGGTAACCTCCGCCGTGGTCCGGCTCAACCCTTGTCCGCCTCCCTCTGAGGTCCGGGATAAGGAGCTGTTTTTCCGGGTGGTTCGGGGGGCCTTCGGCCTTCGGCGGAAGACCCTTCTTAACGCCCTGGCGGCAGCCTTTCCCCTTTCCAAGGAGATCCTGGCCGGATGTATCGCCCGCGCCGGGCTCCCCTCCGACATCCGGGGAGAGCGTCTGGGGATTCCAGAGTTTGCCCTTTTAGCGGAGGAGATCGGCTCGGTGTGCGAATAGACGAAGCGAAAGCCACTGTAGCGCAAAAAGCCTGTGAGGAGACCTCCTCACAGGCTTTTTCCATTGGGAGCCAACAGGGGCAGAAACCCTGCGGGCCTTCTCCCTTATTTACATTTCAAAACATCACGGTAGAACTTGTCCATGGCCCTTTTGGTAGGAAATACCGCCACATACATCTGGTTCCCCATGGCGCCAGAGAGAACGTCGGGGATCCGCTCCACCATCCGCATATTCTCGCCGTACTTCTCCAGGATCTCCTCATGGCTGTATACAAAGGGCTTTCCGTCCCGCCTGCCGGCAAAGGCACAGAAAGCGTGTTCTCCCGTCCCCAAGGTGGACCGGTCAAAGGCGATCATATCCGCCCAGATCTTGTAAACGTTGGTGGAATTGGCAAAGTTCATCATATCGGGGCTGTAACCGCCGCAAGGACGCATATTGACCTCCAGGGCCACCACGTCCCCCTTCTTCCCCATGCCCTTCTGATCCTGGGTCAGGCGGAAGAACTCAAAATGGACAAAGCGGCTCTTTACCCCAAAGCTCTTTACCGTAGCCCGGCCGGCCTTCCTGGTATCCTCGGGAAGGTCCTTTACGATGTAGTAGATGGAATTATCGTTCTCATTGACGATATCCATGATGGACATGGGAGTCACATTTCCCGTTTCAAAGATGGGCTCTCCGCTGGAGTCGATGATGGCGTCGTAGGAGTTGACCTCGGCGTGGATGAATTCCTCCATAATGTAGCTCACGCCCTCCCGGCGTCTGTTCTCCAGGAAGTCCTTCAGCTCTTTATCACTGGAAAGCTTGTAGGTATGGCTGGCCCCCACTCCGTTGTCCGGCTTCACCACCACGGGCCAACCCACTTCCTTGACAAAAGCCTTGCAGCCCTTGAGATCATCTACCATGTGGTAGCGGGCGGTGGGAATGCCTGCCTTCTGGTAGTATTCCTTCATGTTGGATTTATACTTGATCCGGGGCATATCCTCAAGCTGGAAGCCGCTGGTGATATGAAAATCTGTCCGCAGCCGGGCGTCCCGCTCCAACCAATATTCGTTGTTTGACTCCAGCCAGTCGATGGGACCATACCGGAAGATAAAGTAGCCTACCGCCCGGTAGACCGACTCGTAGTCCTCCAGGGAATCCACCTTAAAATACTCGGTCAGGCTCCCTTTCAGTTCCTCCATCAGCTCCCCATAGGGCTGATCCCCGATTCCCAGCACATTCATACCGTTGTTCTTCAGTTCCCGGCAAAACTGCCAGTAGTTGGTAGGAAAATTGGGGGAAAGAAAAATGACGTTCTTCATACTCTGTCCTTCTCTCTTATTTCTTTCTATCAGGCCTTCACCCCAATAAATAGGGCACGAAATAGGCAACCTGTTTATACCACCAGTCCCAGTCATGCTTGACGTCATAGCCCCAGGCGTCCACCCAAAGATCGATGCCCTTCTCCCGGCAGATATCTCCCATACGGAAGGTGGTCTCCGGCATCTCCCAGTCTCCCTGGCCTACACAGATAATACCCTTGTTCTGGTTATACCGGGCAATGAAGGGGTGGTCTTTGGGCATATCCGCCAGGTAATGAACGGGGGAATTGCGGTAGACCACCTCGTCCATATAGCCGTCAAAGCCATAGTCGGCGGTATAAATGCCGCTCAACGCCAGAAGTCCGTCAAAGAGATCGGGAAAGCGAAAATAGAGGTTGGCGGCGTGGGTGGCTCCCAGGCTGCACCCAAAGGCGGTAATGCCGGGATAGCCTGTCCAACCGTTTCTCTCGTTGACCATGGAGCGGATAAAGGGGACCATCTCCCGGGTGATGTAGTTGATCCACTGCTCATGCCGCTGGGCACGCCCACAAGGATCGCCGTCTTTCGCGGACCAGGTCTCCCTGTCCATTGTGTCAATGGAGAATACCATCACCCGGCCCGACTCGATCCAGGGCGCCCACACATCGGTCATTTTAAAATTCTCAAAGTCAAAAAAGCGGCCATCCTGACAGGGAATAAAAAGCACCGGCTTTCCGGCATGACCGTATACCTTGCATTCCATATCCCGCCCCAGGGCCGGGCTGTAATTTTTAAAATACTGGGTCTCCATGCTTCTTCTCCTTTTCCCTCTCCACGTGAAGAGCCTTAAGTCTTTCACAGTTTAACACAGCAATGTAAAAAATGCAACCTGGAAAAGTCTGTCCATCCAATTTCCTCACAAAAAACTCCCCATGATGGAGGCAAATCCCCTTTTCACGATCCGCCCGGCGGCGTCATCAAAACCGGATACGCCTCCATGCTCTATTTCCCCACCTCGTCCGCCGTTTTTCTTTTGTTCTTTTTATAAAGGGCAAGCATGATCCCCACCAACACAACAACGGTGGCAGCCAGCAGGAAAAACGCTGTCCCCAGCAGGATATCCAAAGCATGGGCTGCGGCAAAGCCGCTGTCCTCCAACTCAAAGACGGCGCTGGGATGGACCTGAGACCGCTTCAGAGCCCGGACCTCCGGCGTCACCCTGTCCCCGCCGGGGACCCGTACCAGTCCTCCGTCATCCCAGGTATGCCAGAATTTCATCGGCAATGTCAACTCATAAGCTCCTGTTCCACTCTCCAGCGTATAGAGTTGATAGGCATAGTGAAGAGACCCCGCGCTATACTCCACCACCTTGACCCGCTCACACTCGGTTTCGCTGAAAAGCGACAAAATATAGGTGCATTGGGCAGGAACGGTTATCATTACCGTCCTTCCAAGCCTGGCCGCGCAAACCGTCTCCACGGGAAAACCCGACTCGTCCCGCAACTCATATTCCACTCTTTTGTCCAGGAAAATCCGGCGGTAATCGGTATCTGTTACAAACAGCTTACCAGGGTCGTTCCGGGACATCATCCATGCCACATAGACCTCCGGGCAGTGCTCATAAAATATCTGCGCCATCAGGTTTAGATCGTTCCAGTTACCAGGCCGCAGGCCCAGCTTCTCTAAGGCCAGATCATAAAGAAATACCGACAGCAGAGTATCCGCGCTGGGCGCTTCCCCCTGCAGCATATCATCCAATCCCCTGTCCCGGCTCAGGACCCCGCACAGGGTCCACAGCAGTCCCAGTACGCTGGAGCGGTTGTTCCACGCCTTGAGCAGCACTTCCTGTAGCTCCATCTGATAGACGTCGGCGGTGCGGACCATATCGTACATAAGCTGATAGAGCTTCTGAATAAACCAGTTGGCTTCCGGGTTATTCACATACGACCTTCCGGTGATCTCCTGATAGATCTCCGCAGCCGGTTCCCTCCGTGCCATATAGTCCGGGGTAGTCTCCTGGGCCGGAAGGCGAAGGGTGGTCCCCAGTTTACCGTACCCCCACTCCGGAAAAGGAATGGAGGGGACCGGATCAAACATACCTATGATGTTATAGATCCCGCTGTAATCATAGTCTTCATTCAGTTCAAAGTCATCGCTTTCCAACCGGATATTATTGGGAGCTGCGAAGGTATAGACATATAGGTCCTCCCTCTCCACCCGTTCCGACGCCAGGGCCAGCGCTGCGGCCATATTGCTTACCGCCCCGGCCCTGCTGTATCCTCCCATCCATATCTTGAAGCGTCCGTTTCCTCCATAGGCATCCACATAATCAAAGATCCGCTGAAATACGGTAAAGGCGGCGCTGAAAAACCCATTGTGAACGCTCTCATCTCCGAAGGAAAAGTTGCTCAACCATTCATCCTCATATCCCCCTCCGCTGACAGCCGCCGCCACCAGTAAAAACTCTCCCTCCCCGTCCCGCAGGCTCTTAGAGGCCAATAGGGTGGCAATTGTGTCGGCACGGGGCTTTTCGTCAAAGTGATCGCTCACCATGTTCTCAAAACCCGCCGCTCCCAGATAATCCCGAATGTATTCATCCTTTCGGTCTAGCTCCAGACCGGCAGCCCGAAAGGCCGATACCGCCATTCCCAGAGTGCATTGGGCCAGAGAGTGCCGGTATTCCACGGCAGGGGAAGCAAAATAATCATCCTGGTAGGGAAAGGAATAAGACAGTTTCCTGCCCGGATAGGCCGGGGAGTCAAACCTGCCGGTGAGCCAAAGCGTATCCCCGGCCGCCAGACAAGCGCCGGAAAGAGTCCCCAGCAGCAACCCTGCCGCTAAAAAAACGCTTCCCATCCGAATGAGCCAGCCTCGTCTTTTCATGGGCACACCCTTCCTTCCCTGCCCGGACCGATTCCCGGTTCCGCGCCTTTCCCGGTCTCAATCCTTCTATGATATGTTCCTCCCCGTCTTCCCCATTCCCCTTTTCAGCCCGTCAAAAATACAGAATACAACACCGGGCCCGTCCCTGTAAGGAAGGATCTCATTCTTCCTTACAGGGACGGGCCCGTGCAATGCTCCCGCTTTTTCCGTTTCTTTCTAATCCAGGCCATAAAGCAATACCCCCATAAAAAAGGGGATCTGCTTTTCCCAGCTTGCCTCATTATGGTTTCCATCCGGTACGATCCGGGAAGTAAGGTCCACCTTCCGCTCCAGCAGCAGATCGGTCACATACCGGAACTGCCCCGCCATCTCAGGGTGGAAGCCCAACTCTCTGGCTCCATAGTCCATGTAAACAACTGTATCCGTCTTGATCCGCGCCGAAAGCAGCAGCTTTTCCAGCTTATCCCGGCCAAACCAGATAGAGGGAGACAGAGCGGCGCACCGGGAGAAAGCTTTATTGTATTTCATTACGGCGTAAAGACTCATCAGTCCCCCCATAGAGCTACCCGCGATAAAGGTGTGCTGCCGGTCGGGCAAGGTGGGATATCTGTCGTCGATATAGGGCTTAAACTCACCTACCAGCCAGTCCATGGTAACCTTTCCCTTCCCTGCCAGCCGTCCTATCCCCGGCATTTCACAGGACCAGGGACAGTATTCCTTCAGCCTCCCATGGCGAGGGTCGTGGTTACATTCCACCGCTGCAATAATCAGGGGCGTTTGAGTCCGCTCCATATATTGAAGAAGGCCCCAGCTTTTGCCATAGGTAGCCTCCTCGTCAAAAAACAGATTGTGTCCATCAAACATATAGAGGACAGGCAGGCGGAGAGCCTTATCCTCCGCGCAAAAATCAGGTACATATACGTACGCGCGGCGGGGTTCGGCCCCTGTCAGCGCCGGTATGGTAACGTCCCAAGACTCAAACATTTTGCTTGTATCCTTCCCTTCGGGATATTTTAGCCAGGCGGGATCCCGCCCGGAGGGACATTATAGCACCCCGCCCTGGAAAAATCAAACCGCTTTGGAAACCATTGCATTTGCGAAACGGTTACAAAACGGTTACAATTTTTACAGTCCCTTCCGGGAACTCTAAATTGTGAGGTGTTTGACATGACGTTCCAAAAAAGGTTCCTTTCTTTTCTCTCCGCCACGGCGGTGAGCGTTTCCTTGCTTGGCTCCTCTGCCCAGGCCGCCCTGACCCATACGGTGGCCCGGGGGGACACCATGTGGAAGCTGGCCGTCCGCTACGAGGTGGGTACCGGAGAAATCATTACCGCCAATCCCCAGGTAGCCAACCCCAACCTGATCTACCCCGGAGACAAGCTGACCATCCCCCAGGTCGATCAGGGAGTCCTTGCCTATG
Organism: uncultured Pseudoflavonifractor sp.; assembly: GCA_947644625.1. GTDB lineage: Bacteria > Bacillota > Clostridia > Oscillospirales > Oscillospiraceae > Vermiculatibacterium. Next base: position 1,366 of record CANRZY010000052.1, on the reverse strand, counting down.
AATCCGAGGTGGTTCGCCTGGTGAACGCCATCCGCCGTGAGAACGGTCTGGGCGAGCTGCGCACAAACTGGGAGCTGTGCCGGGTGGCCCGGTATAAATCCCAGGACATGGTGGACAAGCGCTACTTCTCCCACACCAGTCCTACTTATGGCACCCCCTTCCAGATGATACAGGCCTTTGGCCTTACCTACCGCACGGCGGGGGAAAACATTGCCTATGGGTATTCCACTCCCCAGCAGGTCGTGACCGGCTGGATGAACTCTGAAGGCCACCGGAAGAACATCCTTAACGCCAATTTCACCCAGATCGGTGTGGGATATGTATCCCAGGGGCACTATTGGACCCAGATGTTTATTGGGTAACCGGGAATTTAGCGTACCAACATGCGTTAGGATCGTAGTGTGGGGGCAAGCCCCCGCCCTACGATCCTAACGCATGTTACGCCATGTCGGACTATTGTCAGGCCCCAAACAGGTCAGGGCTTACAGCTTCCGCAGGGGGTATACCCGGAATCGATCAGCTCCTGGCGGTTTCCATCATATTCCCGGCAGTTTTCTTCCTTAATGGCGTTGGCTCCGGAACAGGTGGGCAGGTGAAACTTGTGGGAGCTTGTGTTGAGAATATAACTCTGCCGGGTCTCTCCGGCCGCAGTCTCCCCCTCCGTGGGTACAGGACTTTCCGTTTCGGCGACGGAGGTCGTGGCGGGAGCGCTCTCTTCCTCCGCCCAGCTCTCCCCGGTGGCGTAGTCGATCATAACTCCCGGCTGAACGTTATAGGCAAAGACATGAAAACGGACCCCCTCCCCGCCATCTTCCACAGAGAGGGCCTCCATCTCTACTCCGCGGGCCAAAAGGTCGGCTCCCTCGTAGATGGGAGTGACCCGGTAGAGCACATGGTTACCCGTCTGCCTCACATAATCGGCCACCTGGTTTTCATAGGGAAGCATACCCTGGACATTAAGATACCGGGTACCGGTAATCAGGTTCAGCTCGTTGGCGTTTTCGGCGGTAAGCTGATATCCGATCAGGTGGCAGCGGTTATATAGATATTTCCCGTCCACAAAGTCATATTTGACCGTTTGCCAGCCTGAGGGCTTTACCTGACCGATGGAACCCCGCTCCTCAGTGGGCATGGTCTCAGGTCCTACGTTGGCGTAGGCCGGACCGCAGCGCCCGAAATAATCCAGCTGGCTATAGCGCTCGAAGGAGACGGCGGTCTTGTCACTGTCGGGAAAATCAGGCTGGCCGTCGTTTAAAATAACGGCGCTTTGTCCATCATAATCGGGCAGGGTTTCCAGAGAGTAGGAAGGGACAGGCTGGGACCGAAGGGCAAAAAGGATGAAGGCTCCCAGGCCCAGGGCCAATAC
>CANRZY010000051.1 GCA_947644625.1 uncultured Pseudoflavonifractor sp. | reverse complement strand
TGGACGCAAAGAGCCTAAGCCCCTCCGCTTCCGCAAAATCCCTCCGAAGGGCTTCACCCTTCTCCAGGATTTCGCTCCACTCCGGATCTTACTCTCTTTACAGACCATTGCTCCACCCTTCTTTTGTAAATTCTAATTTTTTATCTCTCCGCCCCGTAGTTTTTTGACGGACCGCAACAAGACAAATCATCCCTCAGGCAGACGCCTGAGGGATGATTTGTCTTATCGAAAGTACTTGGCGCCGGAACGGAACAGGCCCATATCATAATTGCCGGGAACATTCTTGTACAGGTCCTTCCCCGTCCGTTCACTATGGCCCATCTTGCCCAGGACCCGTCCGTCCGGGCTGGTGATGGCCTCTATTGCCATAAAGCTGCCGTTGGGGTTCACCGCTGTGGCCATGGAGGGAAGCCCCGCCTCATCCACATACTGGGCGGCGATCTGGCCTGCCGCCGCCAGACGCTTCAGTGTCTCCTCGGTTGCGATGAACCGGCCCTCGCCGTGGCTGATGGGAACGCTGTAGATCTCCCCTACCCTGGCCTCCATAAGCCAGGGGGATAGGTTGGAGCATACCCGTGTGCGGACAATGGAAGACTGGAGGCGGCCAATGGTATTGTAAGTCAGAGTAGGGCTTTCCGCCGTCATATCCCGGATCTCCCCATAGGGCACCAGCCCCAGCTTCACCAGGGCCTGGAACCCATTGCATACTCCCAGCATCAGCCCGTCCCTGCTCTGAAGGAGGTCATGGATGGCGTCGGTAAGGCTGGGGTTCCGGAGGAAGGAAACGATAAACTTGGCGCTTCCCTCCGGCTCATCACCGCCGGAAAAACCTCCGGGGAGATAGACGAGCTGAGCGTTCCGGATGGCCTTCTCCAAGGCCAGAGAAGAGTCGGTGAGCGCCTGTTGGTTCAGGTTGCGGATAACCACTGTCTCCGCCTTCATCCCCGCCGCCTCACAGGCCCGCTGGGAGTCAAACTCGCAGTTGGTGCCGGGGAACACGGGTATGACCACCCGGGGTCTGGCAATGCCGTGACCCATGACGGTGGGGGCTCCTTCGGTCCAGGTGATGGGCTCCACCTTTTCCTTCTCCGCTGTGCATGTGGGATATATTCCCTCCAGGACTTCTTCATTAAGAGTAAGAAGCTCATCAATGGAAGCCCCGTCGTCTCCCAGGAGAATAGCGGGCTCTGCCGTGGTAGCGCCGATCTTCATAGCACAGCCGCAGCTCACCTCTTCGGTCAGCTCAGCTACGATGGCGGCGGGCCATGGAGCATTCCAATCCAGCTCCGCCCCCGGCTCCGCGGCAAAGCCTATCCGGTTACCGAAGGACATTTTCATCACGGCCTCCGCCACCCCGTTTTCCACCGCCCAGGCAGCCTTGACCTTTCCTTCCCCGCAAAGGACGTGGAAGGCCTCCCAGGCCCCTTTCCGGCTCTCCGCCGTGGGATTGCCGCAGAACAGATACACCGGATGTTTCCCCTCTTTAAACTCAGGGGTAATGACCTCTCCGGCTCTGATAGGAGCGATGGCAAAGGAGATCAGCGTGGGAGGTACGTCTTTATCCAGGAAGGAGCCGGACATGGAGTCCTTTCCGCCGATGGCCGCAGCGGCGTAGTCCAGTTGGGCATCCAGAGCGCCCAGGAGGGCGGCGGCGGGCTTCCCCCAGCGCAGGGGTTCATCCCGAAGCTTTTCAAAGAACTCCTGAAGGGTCAGGTAGATCTTTTTATAGTCCGCTCCGGCAGCCACCAGCTTGGCGATGGAGACTGTCACCGCGTTATAGGCTCCTCCATAGGGATCAGCGGACATTTCATCCGGGTCACAGCCCCAGGCCATGACGCTTCCCTGGTCGGTCTCCTGCCCCGGCAGGACGGGAAGCAATGCAGCCATAGCCTGGGCAGGGGTCCGCTGAGTCTTCCCGCCAAAGGGCATCAATATAGAGCCTGCCCCGATGGTGCCGTCAAACCGCTCCACCAAACCCCGGCGGGAGGCGGTCTTCAGGCTGGCGGCCATCTCCCGCAGAGAGACAGTCCTTCCCTTCTCCGTCTCTTTCCCCGGCTCAACCCGCAGTGCGGCGTGCTTCACCGCCCCATTGGTATTCAAAAATTCCCGACTCAAATCGGCAATGGTCTGCCCCTTCCAGGTCATAACCATGCGGGGGCTTTCGGTGACCACTGCCACCGGATAGGCCTCCAGGTTCTCGGTCTCCGCCAGGGCTATAAAACGCTGGACGTCCTCAGGGGCCACCACCACAGCCATTCTCTCCTGGCTCTCGGAAATGGCAAGCTCGGTGCCATCCAGTCCGTCATACTTTTTCCGGACCGCATCCAGGTCGATCCTCAGCCCATCCGCCAGCTCTCCGATGGCCACAGATACGCCGCCGGCTCCAAAGTCATTGCACCGCTTGATCATCCGGGTCACGTCAGAACGGCGGAACAGCCTTTGGAGCTTCCGTTCCTCCGGGGCGTTACCCTTCTGGACCTCGCTGGCCATGGTAGTAAGGGACTTCTTGTTGTGGCTCTTGGAGGAACCGGTAGCTCCCCCAATGCCGTCCCGGCCCGTACGGCCTCCCAAAAGAATAACCACATCTCCCGGCGTGGGCCGTTCCCGGCGGACGTTGGCTGCGGGGGCGGCTCCCACCACCGCACCGCACTCCAGACGTTTTGCCACATAGCCCTCGTGGTAGACCTCCGCCACATGACCGGTGGCAAGGCCGATCTGGTTGCCGTAGGAGGAATAGCCCGCCGCTGCCGTCTGGCACAGCTTCCGCTGGGGGAGCTTTCCCTCCAGGGTCTTTTCAAAGGGAGTGCGGGGATCCCCCGCCCCGGTAAAACGCATGGCCTGGTGAACGAATACCCGCCCCGAAAGGGGGTCCCGGATACAACCGCCGATACAGGTAGCGGCGCCACCGAAGGGCTCGATCTCGGTGGGATGGTTGTGGGTCTCGTTTTTGAACATGAGGAGCCAATCCTCCGTTTTCCCATCCACCTGGGCGGGAACATGAATGGAGCAGGCGTTGATCTCCTCGCTCTCATCCAATTCAGGAAGAAGACCCCGCTTTTTCAGGACCTTAGTCCCGATGGTAGCCATGTCCATAAGAGTCTGAGGCCGCTTGGCGGCCTTTTCCTCCCCATAGACCTCCACCCGGTCGGCAAGATACCGCTCGTAAGCCTCCGCCACCCGCAGATCGGTGATCTCCACCTTGTCCAGATGGGTGGAAAAGGTGGTATGGCGGCAATGGTCGGACCAGTAGGTATCTACCACCCGGATCTCCGTGATGGTGGGGTCACGGCGCTCCGTATCCCGGAAATAACTCTGAAGGAATTTCAGATCGTCTAGGTCCATGGCAAGGCCCAGGCTGTCCAAAAGGTCGGCCAGTCCCGTTTCATCCAGGGTGGTAAAGCCCTCCACCGTGGCTACCCGGCTGGGGATCTCATAGGTGACAGCCAGGGTCTCAGGCTTTTCCAGCGCAGCCTCCCGGGACTCCACGGGGTTGATCACATAGGCCTTGATCTTTTCCAGCTCCTCCCCGGAAAGGGCCCCGGAGAGGAGATATACCTTTGCTGAACGCACCGTGGGCCGCTCCCCGGCACTGATAAACTGGATACACTGGGCCGCGGAGTCCGCCCGCTGGTCATACTGTCCAGGCAGAGCTTCCACCGCAAAGAGGATATCATCTCCCGCCGGAAGCTCTTCATAGACCTCATCCACCGTAGGCTCACTGAATACGGTGGACACACTCTGGTGAAAAAGGGTCTCATCCACCCCCTCCACATCGTACCGGTTCAGGAGACGAAGACCGGTCAAGCCCGGCAACTCCAGCAGCTCCCGCAGCTCCTCCAAAAGAGCGGCCGCCTCTACGGCATAGGGGAGCTTCTTTTCCGCATAGATCCGATAGACCACAGCGTTTCCTCCTTACTGTTCGGCGGTCAGCGCCCTGACGCCGATATCTGTTCTCATATGCATACCCGGAAAGGAGATCTCCTTTGCAGCGCTGTAGGCTTGTGTCAAAGCCTCCGGCAGGGTCTCCCCCACTGCGGTAATGCCCAGGACCCGTCCTCCCGCCGTTACAAGGCCGCCATCCTTTTGGGCCGTTCCGGCGTGGTAGACCGTAGCTCCGCTGCCGGGAAGCTGTCCCTCCCGCAGTCCTGTAATGATTTTTCCTTTTTCATAACGCTCCGGATAGCCGCCGGAGGCCAAAATCACACAGGCGGCGGAGCACGAGGAAAATTTTACATCCGCATCCTTCAGCCGCCCCTCGGTCACCGCCCTCATAATGGAAAAGAGGTCGCTTTCCAAAAGGGGAAGCACCACCTGGGTTTCGGGATCCCCGAACCGACAGTTATACTCAATGACCTTGGGGCCGTCGGGGGTGAGCATAAGGCCAAAATAGAGACATCCCTTGAAGGTCCGGTCCTCGGCATTCATGGCGGCTATGGTGGGTTTGAAGATCTTCTCCATACACTCCGCTGCCACCGCCGGGGTATAGTAAGGGTTGGGGGCAACGGTCCCCATCCCCCCGGTGTTCAGGCCCTTGTCCCCGTCCAAAGCCCGCTTGTGGTCCATGGAGGATACCATAGGAACCACTGTCTTTCCGTCGGTAAAGGCCAGAACGGAGACCTCCGGCCCGGTGAGAAACTCCTCAATGACCACCGTATTCCCGGAAGCGCCAAACTTGCCCCCCACCATCATTTCCTCGATGGCCACCAGGGCCTCCTCCCTGCTCTGGCAGATCAGGACCCCCTTGCCCAGAGCCAGGCCGTCGGCCTTCAGCACCATGGGCCAGGCGTCACAGGCGTTGAGATAGGCCTTGGCCTTCTCTACGTCGGAAAAGGTCTCGTACCGGGCGGTAGGAATATGATACCGCTTCATCAGATCCTTGGAAAAGGCCTTGCTGGATTCGATCCGGGCCGCAGCGGCTGTGGGACCAAAGGCGGGGATCCCCTTCTCCGCCAGAGCGTCCACCAACCCCATGGCCAGGGGATCGTCGGGGGCCACCACCACGTAGTCCATCCGGTTTTCCGCCGCCCAGGCACACAGCTTGTCCACCTCGGTGGCCCCGATGGGCACGCAGACGGCGTCATAGCCGATCCCACCGTTACCGGGAGCGGCATACAGCTGCGTGATCTCAGGGCTCTCCTTCAGCTTTCGGATAATAGCGTGTTCCCGTCCTCCACCGCCTACCACTAAGACCTTCACAATATATCAAACTCCTTTATTCTTCATCAAAAATGGGGCCCCCGGCAAAGCGCTTGCCTCAGCTTTGCTGGGGAAGCGAGAAACAGCGCAATGAGCATGCTTTCGTGCTTGCCCGGAAGCGAGGGATATGGAGCTTGTTTCGAGTTAGCGACGGGCCGGGGCGTCCCGCCCTACAAGGCGATCCCCACCCCGATCAATGGTGAAACAGCCGCATACCGGTAAAGCACATGACCATGTTATACTTGTCGGCGGTCATAATGACGTGGTCGTCCCGGATGGAACCGCCGGGCTCCACGATGAACTCCACACCGGAAAGCTTGGCCCGCTCCACATTGTCCCCAAAGGGGAAGAAGGCGTCGGAGCCCAGGGTAACGCCGGTGGTCTTTGCCAGCCATTCCGCCTTATCTTCGGCGGTGAGAACCGGGGGCTTTTCCTTCAAATACTCCTTCCAGAGGTCTCCCTCCAGGAAGGAGGGCTCGTTGATGTACTGATCCACCGTGTTGTCCCGGTCAGGGCGGCGAATGCCGTCCACGAACCGGAGGGCAAGGACCTTCGGATGGTAACGCAGGGACCAGGTATCCGCCTTCTGCCCCGCCAGGCGGGTACAGTGGATCCGGCTCTGCTGTCCGGCTCCCACCCCGATGGCCTGGCCGTCCTTCACATAGCACACGGAATTGGACTGGGTGTACTTCAGGGTGATGAGGGCCACGATCATGTCGGTCACAGCGCTTTCAGGCAGGTCGTGATTGGCGGTGACAATGTTGGTAAAAAGCGCAGGACCGATCTTATAATCGTTGTGACCCTGTTGGAAGGTGACGCCGAAAACGTCCTTGTACTCCTGGGTCGGGCAGGTATAGGCAGGGTCGATCTGAACGATATTATATCCGCCCTTTTTCTTGCTTTTCAGGATCTCCAGCGCCTCCGGGGTATAGCCGGGGGCAATAACGCCGTCGGAGACCTCTCCTTTGAGATAGAGGGCGGTAGCCGCGTCGCACTCGTCGGAAAGGGCGGCCCAGTCGCCATAGCTGCTCATGCGGTCGGTGCCCCTGGCCCGGATGTAGGCGCAGGCGATGGGAGAGAGCTCCGCCCCAGGCTCCACAAAATAGACCTGGCGGTCCACGTCGGTAAGGGGCTTCCCCACAGCGGCCCCCGCCGGAGAAACATGCTTGAAGCTGGCGGCGGCGGGCAGGCCGGTGGCCTCCTTCAGCTCCTTCACCAACTGCCAGGAATTGAGGGCGTCCAGGAAATTGATATAGCCCGGCTTGCCGTTCAGGACGGTGACGGGCAGATCCGAACCGTCCCGCATGAAGATGCGGGCAGGCTTCTGATTGGGGTTACAGCCGTATTTCAGTTCCAGCTCGGTCATTTTTTATTCCTCCCCGTACTTGTTGACGATCACGGCGTCCGCCTTGCCGGAGGCCAGATCCACCGTGCGGACGTATAAGGACACCTTATTGTCGGCGTCGAGGGCCTGCCAGAGCTTCCCGGCCAGCTCCCGGGCGCTCTCATCCCCCAGCCATACCCGGCGGGGCTCTCCCTCAAAGGAGGGAAGGGGTTCGCCGGGACCCTGATAGGTACTGATAAAGTGGCCCACTCCGGCCACCGGGGAGGCATACTCATAGAAATACCGGCAGCAGCAGGCAGGATCTCCCTCCAGGCTTTTCAGAATGGAAAGGTTATAGCTTCCGTCCGGCTTGACCACGCCGGAAATTCGAGGGGTCCAGTTGGGCCCGTCAGGCTCAAAGGTCCTGGTATTCAAAGCGTGACGGTAACAATGGCCCTGAAGGAGGTGGTCCCGGATGGTATCGGTCTGATCTCCGTTGGTGACGACGGTCATGCCGCCCTCCATCAGGCGTACCGGATGATAGATGATGAGGGAGGGATCGGTCATTTTACTCTCGTCAAAGGCCTTGGTGCGGATCCCGTCCTCCGTCTCCTCAAAGACCCGGTTGCGGCTGTTTTCGCTGCGGCCCATAATGAAATAGGCCATCACCACCCGTCCGCCGTCCCTGGACCGGCCCAGCAGGATCCCCCGGCCAGGATAGGGGTTCCCCTTCAAAAGCTCATACAGATCTGTCATAAGAACGCTTCTCCTTCCGTGATTTTCGCGCACAAAAGCTCTGCCGCCTGGGGCAGCAGCACCCACTCCGCATTCTCCATCACCCGTTTTTGCAGGGATTCCGGCGTATCCTCCGGCAGGACCTCCACCGCCTTTTGCAGCAGAATGTGACCTCCGTCCGGGATCTCGTTTACCAGATGGACCGTGGCTCCCGTCACCTTCACTCCCCGTCCAAGGGCGGCCTCATGGACCTTCAGGCCATACATTCCCTTGCCGCAGAAGGCGGGAATCAGGGAGGGGTGAACGTTCAGGATACGCCCCGGCCATTGACGGGTAAAATCCTCACTCAAAATGCTGAGAAAGCCTGCCAGGACGATCACATGGATCTTGTACTCTGTCAGCGCGTGTTGGATGGCCTCTTCAAAGGCCTCCTGAGTACCCAGCTCTCTTTTGGAGCAGACCAAAGCGGGAATCCCAGCTTTTCCGGCCCGCTCCAGGGCATAGGCTCCAGGCTTGCTGGAGACCACCAGTGCCAGCCTTCCACTATGTAGCGTTCCGGCAGTCTGGGCGTCTATCAGGGCCTGGAGGTTGGTCCCTCCCCCGGAAACCAGCACGGCGATATTCAGCATAACTCCACGCCCTTCTCCCCGGCAACGATCTCTCCTATGGGATAGGCCTCCTGGCCCTCGGCGCGCAGCAGCTCCACGGCCTTGTCCGCCTGGGCGGCAGGAACCACCAATACCATTCCCACACCCATATTGTAGGTATTGAACATATCCCGTTCCGGAATGTTCCCCTCCCTGGCGATTAGATCAAAGATGGGCAGTATCCGCACCGCATCCTGCCGGATCCGGGCCCTCCGTCCCTGGGGCAGGCAGCGGGGGATATTCTCATAGAAGCCGCCGCCGGTGATGTGGCTCACACCGTGAACCTCCACCCGCTCCATCAGCTTCAAAACAGGCTTTACATATATTTTTGTGGGGGTCAAAAGGCTCTCCCCCAGCTCTCCGCCCAGCTCAGGCACATAGCGGTGAAGATCCTTCCCCTCCAGATCAAAGACCTTCCGCACCAGAGAAAAGCCGTTGGAGTGGACTCCGGTGGAGGAAAGGGCCAGGATCACATCCCCCGGTTCTGTCCGGTTCGTATCCAAAATACTCGCCTTGTCCACCGCGCCTACGGTAAAGCCCGCCAGGTCGTAGTCCTCCGGAGCCATCAGCCCCGGATGCTCGGCAGTCTCTCCGCCCACCAGGGCACAGCCCGCCTGGACACAGCCCTCGGCCACTCCCGCTACGATGGCGGCGATCCGCTGAGGCACATTCTGTCCGCAGGCGATATAATCCAGGAAGATAAGGGGCTTCGCCCCGCTGGCCAGGATATCGTTAACACACATGGCGACGCAGTCGATCCCCACCGTGTCGTGCTTGTCCAAAAGCTGGGCAAGACGTATCTTGGTCCCTACTCCGTCGGTCCCGGAAACCAGCACCGGATGGGACATGCCGGTAAGATCCAGCTCAAAAAGGCCGCCAAAGCCGCCGATCCCTCCCAGCACGCCGGGTATCATGGTCCGGTTCACATGCTCGCGCATCAGCTCTACAGCCTGGTAGCCGGCGGTAATGTCCACCCCGGCCTGGGCGTAGCTTTCCGAAAAGCTCTTTTCCATGCTTGCCTATTCCTCCCCTGTCCAGCAGTAGGTACAGATCTTGTCCTTATCAATACCGATGGCCTCCAAAAGGCCGTCAATAGACTGATAACCCAGAGAATCAAAGCCCAAGCTCTCACAGATGGCCTTCAGCATACACCCGCCCCGCTTGGTGGAGGCGTCGGCATATTCCGCCACATGCTTCTGTCCCTCGTCCCCCTCCAGCTTCTGGATGGTCTGACGGGTGATGAGCTCCATATCAGAATTGCTCCTGGAGAAATTTAGATACTTGCATCCGTACATGATGGGCGGGCAGGCCGAGCGCATATGGACCTCCTTGGCGCCGGATGCGTAAAGAAACTCCACCGTCTCCCGGAGCTGGGTGCCCCGGACGATAGAATCATCCACAAAAAGCAGCTTCTTTCCCTGGATCAGCTCCCCCACGGGAAGCAGCTTCATCTTGGCTACCTGGTTGCGCACCTTCTGGTCCTCCGGCATAAAGGACCGGGGCCAGGTGGGGGTATATTTTACCAGGGGCCGGGCAAAGGGAACCCCGCTCTTGTTGGCGTAACCGATGGCGTGAGGAACGCCGGAATCAGGCACTCCCGCCACAAAGTCCACCTCCGGGCCCCCGTCCCGCTCTGCCTCCTGCTGGGCCATGAGGCTCCCGTTCCGGCAGCGCATGACCTCCACGTTGACTCCCTCATAACTGGAGTTGGGGTACCCATAGTAGGTCCACAGAAAAGCGCAGATCTTCATCTTGTCCCCGGCGGCGGCCAGGGTCTCCCAGCCGTCCTCCATCACACGCACGATCTCTCCAGGTCCAAGCTCATAGGCGTCATGGTAGCCCAGCTTTTGGTAGGCAAAGGACTCAAAGGAGACACAGCAGCCCTCCTCGCTCTGGCCGATCAGCACCGGAAGACGGCCCAGCTTATCCCGTGCGGCCACGATCCCTTCCTCTGTCAGGATCAGAATGGTAGCCGAGCCGTCAATGACCTCTTGGGCATGGCGGATCCCGGCCACCAGATCCTCCTTCTGGTTGATAAGGGCGGCTACCAGCTCGGTGGAGTTCACCTTACCGGAGCTCATGGCCATAAACTGCTGGCCCTGAAGGTCAAAATACTCCTCCACCAGCTCCTCGGCGTTATTGATGATCCCCACGGTGGTAATGGCATAAAGGCCCAGGTGGGAGCGGACCAGAAGAGGCTGGGGATCGGTGTCACTGATACAGCCGATACCGGCGCTTCCCCGGAAGGTATTCAGGTCCTTTTCAAACTTGGTCCGAAAGGGGGTATTCTCAATGTTATGGATCTGCCGCTGGAACCCCCGCTCCCGGTCATAGAATACCAGTCCGCCCCGGCGGGTACCCAAATGGGAGTGATAGTCCACGCCGAAAAACACATCCAATACGCACTCCTGCCTGGAGATGACCCCAAAAAATCCTCCCATCAGGCGAAAAACAGCTTGGACAGGGTCATGGGATCGATGTACTTCCCATCCTTGTAGACCCGCATGTTGCCGGAGGCGATCTCGTCGATGAGCATGACCTTGCCCTGCGCGTCATAGCCGTACTCAAACTTGATGTCGTAGAGGACCAGCCCCTTCTCCTTCAGGTCGTCGGCCACGATCTGGGTGATCTTCTGGGTCATGTCCTTGATGTCGTCATACTGCTCCCCGGTCATAACGCCCAGGCACACCAGACCATCCTTGGTTACCAGGGGATCGCCCTTTTCGTCATTCTTGAAGGTGGTCTCCACATAAGCGGGCAGATCGGCCCCCTCCTCAATGTACTCCCCATAGCGGCGCAGGAAGGAGCCCACCGCCTTGTGGCGGCAAATAACCTCCAGACCCTTGCCGAACACCTTGGCGGGCAGGACCTCCATGGTGGTATCCTTCAAATCGGCGCTCACAAAATGGGTGCGGATCCCGGCGGCATTGATCTTCTCAAAGAAATAGACCGACATGCGCAGGTTTACATCGCCCACCCCCTCGATGGTCAGCCCCACCGAGTTTTCACCGGGATCAAAAACGCCGTCCTTGCCGGTGCAGTCGTCCTTGAACTTCAGCAGATAGTTCCCGTTGGGCAGCTCGTACACATTCTTGGTCTTGCCCGTATAAACCAGCTTCATTTCCATTGTTTTGACCTCCTGTTTTTTCCCGGAATTATTTCCCGTTTATTGATCCAGCTCCTGCTGGAGCGCGGCATCCTTTTCCCCAATGGCACACGCCATTTCCTCTTTGGCCTGCTCTAACCTTTTCTCCAGCGTTTCATCGCTGAGGGCCAGGATCTGACAGGCCAGAATGGCGGCGTTTTTGGCCCCGTTGAGGGCCACGGTAGCTACCGGGACCCCAGATGGCATTTGTACGGTGGCAAGCAATGCGTCCATCCCGTCCATAGCTCCCCCTTTCAGGGGAAGGCCGATAACCGGCAAGGTGGTGTTTCCAGCCAGCACCCCCGCCAGATGAGCGGCCATACCGGCAGCGGCAATGATAACCCCGAAGCCTTCATCCCTGGCGTTTTTTGCAAACGCCGCAGCAGCCTGGGGCGTCCGGTGGGCGCTCATAATGTGCGCCTCAAAAGGTACATCCCAATCCCCAAGCTGTTTGGCGGCGGCCTTCACCATCGCCCAATCGCTGTCGCTTCCCATGATAATGGCCACCTTTTTCATAGCCTACCTCCTCAAAACAAAAAGAGACATGGCGCCTAGGGCGCCATGTCTGGATCAAACTGCTTCGGGGGCCAAAGGCAGGGTCCCGCAATGACCCTCCTGACGGAAAGAGGGCATACGGACGGCAGCGGCAGCGTTTCGCCAAGTCCCTTTTCCAGCCATGCCCTCACCCCCGGATAAAAAGATGATATTATCATACCGAATTTTTTCCTAAATTGCAATGCGAAAAGACATCTCCACCGCATTTTCGGTGGGAATAACAAGACAGAGGCGGAATCCGCCCCTCTTTTTTACATTTTGTCGGAAAAGGAAAATTTTAAATCAACTGTTTGGAGCGATAAGACATTTTTCTTTCCGGGCTGCGTTCCGCCGGAACTGTAGAGGCGGCCCTTATGAAATAACCCATGAATGGGACTCTTTCTTCAGTTCAAAAAGTCTTTCAGCTTCTTGGAGCGGGAGGGGTGGCGGAGCTTCCGGAGGGCCTTGGCCTCGATCTGACGGATCCGCTCTCTTGTCACATTGAACTCCTGGCCCACCTCCTCCAGGGTGCGGGTACGCCCGTCCTCCAGGCCGAAACGGAGCTTCAAAACCTTCTCCTCCCTGGGAGTAAGAGTATCCAGCACGTCGATAAGCTGTTCCTTCAGCAGGGTATAGCTGGCAGCCTCGGCGGGCTCGGAGGCGTCCTCATCGGGAATGAAGTCTCCCAAGTGGCTGTCCTCCTCCTCGCCGATGGGGGTTTCCAGGCTCACCGGCTCCTGGGCAATCTTCAGGATCTCCCGGATCTTCTGGACCTTGTCGGCCCTC
>CANRZY010000050.1 GCA_947644625.1 uncultured Pseudoflavonifractor sp. | reverse complement strand
GGAGCTTGAAATCCAAATGTATTCAGCTCCGCCCGCAATGCCCCCTGCCGTTTCCCTCATTCTCTACCACCTTCAAAAAGCGGCAGCCAAGCCCCTTGCCCCGTTGTTCTTCCGCCACCCAAAGGCGGTCGATCATCAGCAGGGTATCCAGCCGGAAGGCGTTGATCCCCCCCAAACAAACACCGTTCTCCTCCAGCCAGCAGGAAAGATCCGCAGAGGAACGAACAAATCTCTCGTTATACGCCCCCAACAGCAACCTGGGAGCCACCTCCTCTTCCGGGGCAAACCGCAGCTCCATTAAAAATCCTCCTCCCCCATATCAAAGGGCGGCATATCCCTTGGCTGGGGGATCGCGTCTCCCTCATAGTCCAACTCCTCCGGCACCGGCTCAGAAACGGGTGGGGCGTCGGGAGCCAGATCCACCATTCCCTGCTTATACTGCATCTCCTGCCATTGTTCCTTGGTAATCAGGACCTGCCGGGGCTTGGAGCCCTCGAAGGGGCCGACCACGCCCTTCTCTTCCATCTGATCCACCAGACGGGCCGCCCGGGAATAGCCCAGCTTCAGCCGACGCTGGAGCATGGAGACAGAGGCCATTCCTGTTTCCACTACCACCTCGATAGCGGAAGGCAATAGCTCATCATAGGTATTGTCCACATCATCGGGAGCAGAACCGCCTACCCCCTTGCTGCCCTTCTCCTTTTCCGCCACGCTTTGCTCGATCTGGTGAAGAACCGACTCGTCATATTGGGCCGTACCGCTTTGCTTTACAAACTCCACCACGGCGGCTACCTCTTCATCCGTAATCAGGCAGCCCTGGACACGGGTGGGTTTTCCCGCTCCCAAAGGCAGATACAGCATATCGCCCCTTCCCACCAGCTTCTCTGCGCCGGTATTATCCAAAATGATTCGGGATTCCAGCGAAGAAGCCACGGCAAAAGCGATTCGGGAGGGGATATTGGCCTTCATCAGGCCGGTGATCACATCAGCGGAGGGCCGCTGTGTAGCTACGATCAAGTGCATTCCGGCAGCGCGTCCCATCTGAGCCACCCGGCAAATGGACTCTTCCACTTCCTTGGCGGCCACCAGCATCAGATCGGCCAGCTCGTCAATGACCACCACGATCTGAGGCATAGTCTCCATATCCTCCGCCTTGGCGGCGTGGGCGTTATAGGAGGCCAGGTCCCGGACCCCCACCTCGGAGAAAGCCCGGTACCGCTTCATCATTTCCACCACCGCCCACTGGAGAGCTCCAGCGGCCTTCTTGGGATCGGTAACTACAGGGATCAACAGATGGGGAATCCCGTTATAGATCCCAAGTTCTACCATTTTGGGGTCCACCATAATCAAGCGGACCTCTTCCGGCGAGGCCTTATAGAGCAAAGAAATAATGAGGGAGTTTGTACACACCGACTTACCAGAGCCTGTAGTACCGGCAATAAGAAGGTGAGGCAGCTTGGCGATGTTGCCTACGATACAGTTTCCCCCAATGTCCTTCCCCACAGAGAAGGCCACCTTGGATTCATGCTCCTGGAACTGGTCGGAACCGATCACATCCCGGATCTGCACAGGCGAGACCAGCTTATTGGGGACCTCGATCCCTACCATGGATATCTTGTCCGGAATCGGGGCAATGCGAACCCCAGACGCCCCCAGAGCCAAGGCAATATCATCCGCCAGATTGGTAAGCTTGTTGAGGCGAACACCCTGGTCCAATTCCAGCTCATAGCGGGTTACAGACGGACCCCGTGTCACATTTACGATATTGGCGTCGATCCCAAAGGAACGAATGGTCTCGGTAAGCCGGGTCTGATTGGCCCGCAATTCATTGGCCACTCCTGCGGCGTCGCCCCCTTTCCCCTCCTTCAAGAGAGAAACAGGGGGATACTCATAAGCCTGAACGGTTTGCCCCATGGCCTGCTCCACCTCTGCTGTGACCTGAGCGGCAGCCTCGTCGGCATCCCCCTTTTTCAGCTTGGGTACAGCAGGCTCCCGGATGATCTCCGGTACGGAAGCCTTCGGCTTGGGCATATCGTCAAGGGCAAAGGGCACCTCGTCGATATCCTCCACCTGGGGAACAGCGGGCGGCTCCGGCTGCGGCTCCGGCCTGACCTGAGGCTGCTCCAGCTCCTTGGCCAGCAATTCATCGGGGCTTGGGATCCGCTGCTTCTTCTCAAAGAAGCCCCGCCGGGGCTGCTCCTCCTCAACAGGCTCTTCCTTTTCCTGCGGAAGCGGCCCATCATCCACAGGGATGTCAATATTGGCTCTTCCTGTCCTCCTGGGAAGCACAGGCGGCTTACCGGGCTTTCGCACAGGCTCCGAATGGCTATGCTCCGGCTCCGGCTCCGGTTCAGGCTCATACTCCGGATGGGGACGGTCTTTGATCCAATCCAGCAGATCCGCCGGCGTAATTTTGAGTGCGCCCATCAGAAGCCCCGCCATTGTCAGGAGCAATACGATCCCCGCACCGACCTTGCTGAAAATAGCGCTTAACGCCTGGGCCAGGATCCCGGCAAGCACACCGCCGGAAGCCAAGGCTTTCCCTTCCTTCCAGAGAAGGCTTATAAGCTTTGCGTCCCAGGCATGGGGAAACTTGACAAAAAGCAAATGAAAAAAGCAGCCTACCACCACAGGAAGCAAAAGGGTACACCACACCCGCAGTTGAACAGGCCGCCCCCGGTGAAATCCAAGGATCCAGGCCGCGCACAGCAAAGCGGGAGGCAGGAGCCAATAGCCATATCCAATCAAGCCCTTTGTCCAATCGCATAGCCAATTGATAAAGATAGCGTCTACTTTGAAATACCCCAAAGCGGCAAATACAGCCAGGAAGAGACATACGGCCGCTCCCACCTCCCGACGGATGGGCCTGGCCTCCCGCTCCGCTGCCTTGCTCCGGGAAGCCGCAGTCCGATTGCCACCAGAAGCGGACCGGGCGTTCCCGTTTCCGCCAGAGGCACTTTTTCGGGCAGGGCTGGTTTTCTTCTGTGTGGTCGCCATGGTATCATCCTTTCGGGAATAACGCCCTGAACGGGCAGGAATCGTCATAATCACTCAAGGTATATAATAGCGCAAATTCCTTTGAATTGCAAGCATTTGCCGTAAAATACCAGCCAGTCGTCCTTCACGGTACAACAGCAGAGGCCGGCGCAAACGCGCCGGCCTCTGTCCACTTTAAATTCTTTTACTTCACCAAAAAAACCGCCACCAGCGAGACTGTGCCTACGATCCAGCAATACCAGGCAAAGGCGCCGAACTTTCCCTTGCTTGCCAGCAGATTTACCAGCCGGATAGCAAGCCAGCCCACTACGGCGGCCGTCACCATCCCCACCAGGTAGACTGGCAAGAGTTCCAGATCAACAGCCCCTGTCTCTATGACGTCCTTCAGCGTTAAGATATTGGCCCCCAGGACCGCCGGCATAGACATAAGGAAGGAGAAGCGAACGGCAAAGGTCCGGTCAAACCCACGAAGGAGCCCGGCGGATATGGTTGAACCAGAGCGGGAGATCCCAGGCAGCGTTCCCAACGCCTGAGCAAGGCCTACCAGCACGGCATCCAATATGGTCGCGGTCTTTTCCGTTTTCCGTCCCTTCGCCATCCGGTCCGAAAAATAGAGAATAAAGCCAGTCGCCAGCAACGCCAAAGAAACAAAGGCTGCGTTATTCATGGCGGCCTCCACGGCGTCCTTCACCGGCAGGATCAGGAATAGCGGCAGAGTCGCCATAATAATGAGCAGCACCAACAGTCTGGCCGGAGGAGTCGTCTGCCGCTGTTCCTTCCGGCCCTTTGAAAAAAGAGCCCCAATGCCCAGGAAAAATTCCCGGATCAGATCCAGTACATCCCGCCAATAATAGATGAAAACAGAAAGCAGCGTCCCCAAATGAAGCAGGACAGTAAAAAACATCTGTGTCTCCTCATAGTTCTCCGCGCCGAAAAAATGCTGGAACAAGGCCAGATGTCCCGAACTGGAAATGGGCAGAAACTCAGCAACTCCCTGGAGTATGCCCATAAGGACCGAGGTTATGTAGCTCAACGGTATCCCTCCCTTATCTCTTGTTTATTTATATTAACACAGCCCACCGGATATTTCCACCTTTTTTCCAAGAAAAGAACGGCCTTTCAGCCGTCCTTCTTCTCCTCTTTTCTTTCCTTGATTTGCTGATAGATACAGGCCAGCGCGTCTCCCAGTCCCCCTACCCTGTCGATCAAGCCCAGCGCCACAGCCTCTTCGCCATAGATCACGCTGCCTACATCTCCGGTCAATTCCCCCGTTTCCAGCATAAGCCGGAGAAAATCCTCCCGCTTCATGCCGCTGTTGCGGGTGACAAATTGCAGGATCCGCTCCTGAGTTCGCTCAAAGTAGTGAAACATTTGGCTGACGCCGATCACTGTTCCCGAAAGACGGACCGGATGGATCGTCATTGCGGCAGATGGAGCGATAAAGGACGCCTTTGCCGCCACGGCCAGTGGGACTCCGATGGAGTGGCCGCCCCCCAGCACCAAGGAGGCGGAGGGCTTTGTCATTCCCGCAATCATTTCCGCGATTCCCAGCCCCGCTTCAATGTCACCTCCCACCGTATTGAGAAGGACCAGCAGCCCATCTACCTCGTCGCTCTCCTCCACCATAGCCAGCAAAGGAAGAACATGCTCATATTTTGTGGTTTTGGCGTTGGGCGACATGACCTGATGTCCTTCAATGTGTCCAATGATGGTCAGAGTATGGATGTTTCCCTGCTCCGTATGGACCAGAGACGCGCCAAACTCCTCTATGTTCCTCCCCTGTTCCTCCCGCATAACTTCCTCATCCATTCCCGCGCCCTCCTTTTTTCCTAGTATGCACGGAATGTCTTCAAGTTACTCTCCGGGACCCACCTCCGGTTCCTGACCTCACAAATAATTACAAAATGTAATTATTTGTGAGGTCAGGAGCCGTTTGCTTTTTTCTTCGCGCCTGCTTCCTCCTGCATTTTGTTTATATATTTTTTAATTTCGCCACTTTTCGACACAAAATCCCCTTTTTAGTTTACATAATTTCTTTCCATAACCACAAAAACAAGATGTTATCCACATTTTCCACCGACTTTTCCACCCTCTCTGTTCATTCTTTCCCAATGGATTTTCCCATTTTTCCGCCATTTGTCCAAACCCGGAATCGAAGTTCTTTATCCTACAAAAATAGGATTTTAGTCAACATAATGAATTTCTTCCCCCGGCAAAGGCAGACACGTTTTTTCTTTATCGGGATACGACTACAACACAAACCACCTGCGGCAGGAAAGGCACTCCAACGCCTGCCACAGGTGGTTTCAACACTCTTTATTTTCTTTTTCTGCTCTCAAAGCGAAGCTTCAGTTTTTCTCCTTTGCGCTTGACGCTTTCCAGCGCCTCCTTTGCCGGTCCCACCGTATTCATCTCCCGGTAGCTGGCCCTGAACCGGCGGCTCAGCAGCTCGGTGCGGGTCATCAGTTCGTCATAGCGCTCCTTGAGGGCCCGGCCCGTGTCGTCCAGTTCATTGGGGAGCAGATCCTCCAAACGGTCGGAAAACGCCTCCCTGGCTTCCGCCAGCATATCGGACAATTCTGCCTTCCCCAAATGCATCTGAAGCCGGAGCTCATCCCCCACCTGTTGCAGTTTACCCAGCATTTGAGAGGTGCGGACCAGCTGGTAGACCGTCGCCCCGGTATCCGAGACCAGGACTCCCAGAAAAAAGCCGTCCAAAATGTACCGGGGGATCAATCCGATCCTTCCCACCAGTTCCGCCACCCGCGGGTGGATAAAATAAAGGACCAGATAGGACAATACGCCCCACATAAGGCATACCCAAAGGCAGATACGGCCCTTCAGGTTAAAGCGATACATACTATAATCCCAATACTTAATGTGGGTCGCGGTCTCCAAAAACCAGCCCACCAGATACTCCCAGGCAGACATACATACCGTGGCTGTCAAATAGAATACCACCGGATTCCCCATTAAGGGCTGGAACCAGCAAATCATCATCAGCACCCCAACGCCGTAAATAGGACACATGGGGCCATAGAGAAAGCCCCTGGGAACAAAACGGCGCTCCAGAACAGAACAGTAAACCGTTTCCATGCACCAGCCCAAAACGGAATACACAATAAAATATAGAAACGCCAGACTGATCGGGAGACCGAAGACGATCGGCTCTGTCATGCCCGATCCCCCTCTCCGCCGGAGGACAACGCCTCCAGCACATCATTATATACCTGCTCCGGCCTGTCCCGGAATCCGGCGATCAAACGCTCCGCCTGCGCCTCGGATGGACAGATCAATTCAATGGTAAGCAGATTTCCACTGTCATCATCCAGGGTCATCCTGGCTGTTATAGAGCCATCGGCATTGATCCGCTTTTCTCCCCGGACCTGGGCGTTGCGCCGGAGGGCAGCGTTTACAGGCGCCAGATCCTGAGCGCAGCGGCGGCGGACAGAATAAGGCAAGCTGCTTTCACAGGCCGCAGAATTGCTTCTCCCCTTGTCGGTAATCACATACCCCTGATCCGTCTGGAGCAAATGCCCGGTCTTCACCAGCTCAGCGGTAGCCTCGGTAAACTCAAAATAGTTTACTCCTTCATGCCGTCGAACCAGATCGGTAAGCGTTTCAGGGTCCACTGGTCCAGCGGCCCGGGCCAGCAAATAGAGCTCCAGCATTTTAAGATCCAATTTGTCATGAATAAATCCGTGCTGCGCCATGAGCATACTCCCATTCAATGAAATCGTTGTATTCGTATTTTAACATACCCATATCCGCTTGACAAGAGGTGGGCTCCTTTGCCCTTTTCCCTTGAATCAGCCGCGCGCCTGTGTTAAAATCAAAGCGCATCAATGACTCTATTGCTCTATATCGTTTTATCAGTATTTGTAAAGGAGTATCCCATGACAAAAATTCTCTTTGTCTGCCACGGCAACATCTGCCGTTCTCCCATGGCCGAAAGTGTAATGTCTTATCTCGCAAAGGAAAAGGGCGTTACAGATATCGAAGTATCCTCCGCCGCCACCAGCACAGAGGAGCTGGGGAACCCTGTTCATCCCGGAACGCAGCGGATCCTAAAGCAATATCACATTCCCCTGGTCCCCCACCGGGCCAGGCAGATGACCCGCCAGGATGGAGACGAATACGACTATCTGATCGGGATGGACAGCGCCAACCTACGGAATATGGCTCGGATCGCAGGGAGTATGGAAAAGGTATTTGGACTGCTGGACTGGTCCTCCCTTCCCCGGGATATTGCTGATCCCTGGTATACCGGGGACTTTGAGACCACCTTCCGGGACGTATGGGAGGGGTGCAATTCTATGCTGGATATGCTGCAAAAGGGAAAGGAATAGGCTTTGGTTCCTCACCAGGCTGGTTTCGCTCCCTCCGCCCTAAGAGGCAACTCTCCAAATATTCTGGCCGCCAAATCCCGGTACTCCTCCGGGCTGGCGGTCTTTTTCAGCCGCTTTTCATATTTCTCCGCGCCTTCAAACAGGCAGATCTGATAGAACCAGATCTCTTTCATCCGCCCCAACGCCGACCTGGGACTGCCAAAGGCCGCGCTGTAGGTCTCATATAGCTCCTGGGTATATTCCTGTAAGGTCTTCCGGTCCGCTCCCGCCTTTCCTTGCAGCCTTCTGGGCAAAGCAGGATCCGCTACCGCTCCCCTTCCCACCATAAGCGCGGGAGCGGTGGGATACGCCGCCGCAAGCTCTTTGGCCCTGGAGCAGGTCATAATATCTCCATTGTAGCACACCGCCGCCCTGCTCTCCCGCAGCGGCAGCGCAAACGCCTCCGGCCTCGCGGGTTTTCGGTAAAAGTCCGCGCCCACCCGGCAGTGAACGGTAAGCTCTTCAATGGGATATTGGTTAAACAGCGCTAAAAGATCAGGGAACTCCTCCGGGTCATTGCGGCCCAAGCGGGTCTTAATGGAAATGGCTGCCGGGGCCTGGGCAAATATCTCATCCAAAAGCCGCTTCAGTCCCTCCCTGTCGGAAAGTAGTCCGCTACCCTTTCCCTTCGCGGTCACCGTTCCCGAAGGGCAGCCCAGGTTTAGATTGATCTCTTGATAGCCCAGATCCGCCAGAACATTGGCCGCCCATAGAAAGTCCGCGCCATGTTTGGTCAAAAGCTGTGGAACCACCGGTATATCCCGGTTGACTTCCACATCAAAATCCCGCATATTCCGGGGTGGAAAGCGGCCGTCGTTGGTGGGAGAGAAAAAGGGGGTATAGTACTTGTCCACCCCCGGAAAGTAACGGTGATGGATCCCTCGAAATATATAGTCAGTGATCCCCTCCATAGGGGCAAAATAGTATCTCATACTCTCCCTCCTTGCTTTGAGGATGTAACATTAATGACCGCGGACAACGATCTTAATATCCTTGTAAGGATAATTAACATTTACTAAAATCCGGTTTTTCAAAATGCCAAGAAGCGAAGGGACGTCATAATTGGTTTCCGCATACAGATCACGGTCAATTTCAAGAGGACTATGCATATCCCCGATCTGTTTGTCCAACAACACCCGGGTCCGTCCAAACAGGGTTCCCCGCAGTTCCATCAAGGCCTCATGCTTTTCCGGTACGCTGTTGCAATCCCGCAAAATAACTTCAAACACTCGCCTCCACGTGGAGGCGTCTACACGCTTTCCATTCGGAAAAACAACTCCCACTGGACGTTTCCCTTTGAAAACAGCCTCATTTGTATCTAAACGCAAGGTTTTTTCGCCCGGTCGGTCCCTTGCCCCGTCCCCTCCACCAATCTCTCGAATCAACTGATCAAGTTCGTTTTCAACCTCCTGTACCCTCCCTTTTAGTTCCCGAAGCCTTTGCACTGTTTCAATGTTCATAAGTCCGCTCTCCTTCCACATTTACATGTTGCACATTATAATGTTTTAATTGGTATGATGTGATTATACCCCACGGCCTCTTTTTTGTCAAATTTTTTATGCTTCCCGTTTTGAGTCATGTGGGGATAGAAAAAATGTGCCTCAAATTGAGGCACATTTTTTATCCTTGCGCGGCACCAGTTGAGGTACCCCCCTTGTCAATCGACGCTATATTAAAAACAAATAGACTTTCCGCTAACGCAGAAAGTCTATTCGTGGTACGCCCGGAGGGACTCGAACCCCCAACATTCAGAACCGGAATCTGACGCTCTATCCAATTGAACTACGGACGCACATCAAATGCGCTTGATTATTATAGCAAATCCAAACCGGATTGTAAAGGGGTTCCCCCAATTTTTTATAAAAAGAGAGCGGCTGCGGGAAGCGCTCCGCAGCCGCTCTCTATCCATATCTATTTTACTCTTCTTCCCCGTCCGCTTCCGAAACGGAAACAGACACAGGAGCGTAAACAGGAGCCAGGTCCTCGTCGGTGGCTACAATGGGATCTTCCACCCGATCATACTCCCGATAAGGCTCCAAACCAGAACCGGCAGGAATCAGCTTGCCGATAATTACGTTCTCCTTCAGACCCAGCAGATGGTCCACCTTGCCCTTGATGGCGGCCTCGGTCAGGACCTTGGTGGTCTCCTGGAAGGAGGCAGCGGACAGGAAGGAGTCGGTGGCCAGGGACGCCTTGGTAATACCCAGCAGAAGCCGGGTAGCCACAGGAAGCATCAGTTCCAAACCATCCTCCCGCTTCTCCCCAGCGTCGATCCGGGCCTGTACTGCGGCGCGGGCGTCCAGATATTCCACCAGCTCCACCGTAGAGCCGGACAGCAGCTCGGAATCTCCGGCTTCCTCCACCCGGACCTTCCGCATCATCTGGCGGGCAATGACCTCAATGTGCTTATCGTTGATATCCACGCCCTGGTCACGGTAAGGCTTTTGGACCTCCTGAATGAGATAATCATACACGGCATGAATACCCCGGATCCGAAGCACATCCTGAGGATAGAGCGCGCCTTCGCTGATAGCGGTTCCCTTCTCCACCGTATCGCCGTTCTGGACCTTGAGGCCCGCCGAGTGAGGCAGGGCGTAGGTGACCGTCTCCCCATCATCGGCAACAATGGTAACATTGTAGATACTACCGCCCTTTTTGGCGTCCTCCACCGTGACCTTACCAGAGACCTCCGCCAGTTGGGCCATCTTCTTGGGACGGCGGGACTCGAAAAGCTCCTCGACACGGGGAAGGCCCTGGGTGATATCGCCTCCGGCGATTCCGCCGGTGTGGAAGGTACGCATGGTAAGCTGGGTGCCGGGCTCACCGATGGATTGGGCAGCGATAATACCCACTGCCTCTCCGGGGCCTACAGGCTCTCCGATGGCCAAGTTCACACCATAGCACTTGGTACACACGCCGGTGCGGGCTTCGCAGGTCAGGGCCGAGCGGATCTTTACCTCAAAGATGCCGTGGTCCTCCAAAAGCTTGGCCGTTCCAAAGGTCATCATCTCATCCTTGCTGGCAAGGACCTCTCCTGTCTTGGGATCCACCACATCCTCCACCGGATAGCGGCCATGCAGGCGCTCCCCAAAGGTCTCGATGATCTTGCCGTTTTCGCTGATCTCGCTGACCATGATACCGTCGTGAGTGCCGCAGTCGCTCTCCCGTACGATAACCTCCTGGGACACGTCCACCAGACGGCGGGTCAGATATCCCGAGTCAGCCGTCCGCAGAGCGGTATCGGCCAGACCCTTCCGGGCGCCTCTGGCAGCAATAAAGTATTCCAGAATGCTGAGGCCCTCCCGGTAGTTCGCTTTAATGGGAATCTCAATGGTACGGCCAGAGGTATCGGCAATCAAGCCGCGCATACCGGCAAGCTGACGGATCTGGCTGATAGAACCACGGGCGCCGGAGTCCGCCATCATCCAGATGGGGTTGTAACGGTCCAGGTTGTCCATCAGAGCATCGGACACCTGGCTTGTGGTGGTCTCCCAAGCCTGCACCACCAGCTTATAGCGCTCGTCATTGGTAATGAAGCCCATCCGGTACATCTGCTCGATCTCCAGCACCTGCTGCTCTGTCTTAGAGATCATTTCCGGCTTCGTGGGAGGCATGGTCATATCATAGATGGAAACGGTAAGAGAACCCTGGGTGGAATAGTGGTATCCCTTGGCCTTGATGGTATCCAACACGCCGGCGGAAACAGTAAAGCCATGCTTGCTGATGCATTTGTCTATGATAGGACCCAACTGCTTTTTACCGACAATGAAATTGATCTCAGGCTCAAAGACCTGTTCAGGGTCGTTCCGGTCCACAAAACCCAGATCCTGAGGGATCCCCTCATTAAAGATAAGGCGTCCCACAGTGGTCCGGACCAGTTTATGGTTCTCCTCCCCGTTTATGGTCGCATAACGGCGGACCATAATGGGAGTGTGAAGATCCAGGATCCCCTCGTCATAGGCAAGCCTGGCCTCGTTATCGTCGGAGAACGTCCGAAGGATTTCCTGGGGAAGCTCTCCTTTCTTGGTCTCCGCAGCAACCCCGGCATAGGTGGGGATATCGTCCAGACTACCCGGATTCTTCACCCAGATCATAGAGTCCTCGGTAATGGTCCCCTTCTTCAGAGCCGCCTTGACCGCCGCGACATCCTCATAGGTCTCCTCAGGGGTATGCTCAGGGTATTTTTCGTACGTCAGATAATAGGAGCCAAGCACCATATCCTGGGTGGGCACAGTGACGGGTCCGCCGTCCTGAGGACGCAGCAGATTGTTGGCCGAAAGCATCAGCAGACGAGCCTCCGTCTGGGCCTCGGCACTGAGCGGCACGTGAACGGCCATCTGGTCGCCGTCAAAGTCCGCGTTAAAGGCAGTACACACCAGCGGATGAAGCTTAATGGCCCGGCCCTCTACCAGTACCGGCTCAAATGCCTGGATACCCAAACGGTGAAGGGTAGGCGCCCGGTTCAACATGACCGGATGATCCTTAATGACAAACTCCAGCGCGTCCCAAACCTTGGGGTCGCCCTTGTCCACCATCTTCTTGGCAGCCTTGATGTTGGCGATACCGTCCTCCACCAGTTTCTTCATAACGAAAGGGCGGAACAGTTCGATAGCCATTTCTTTGGGAAGACCACATTGATAGATCTTCAGCTCAGGGCCTACTACGATAACGCTCCGGCCCGAGTAGTCCACACGCTTGCCCAGCAGGTTCTGACGGAAACGGCCCTGCTTGCCCTTGAGCATATCAGAAAGGCTCTTCAGCGCCCGGTTGTTGGCGCCTACTACGGCCCGGCCCCGGCGGCCATTGTCAATGAGAGCGTCTACCGCCTCCTGTAGCATCCGCTTCTCATTGCGGACGATAATATCAGGAGCGTTCAACTGGATCAGCCGCTTCAGGCGGTTATTCCGGTTAATGACCCGGCGGTAGAGATCGTTCAAATCACTGGTGGCAAATCGGCCGCCGTCCAACTGGACCATAGGACGGATCTCAGGCGGAATGACCGGCAGCA
>CANRZY010000049.1 GCA_947644625.1 uncultured Pseudoflavonifractor sp. | reverse complement strand
GCTTCCACACGCTGCTGCGGCGCTTGTTCCGGCGCTGCTTGGACACTTTACTCTTGGGTACTGCCATCTATGACACCTCCTTAGTGTGACAGGGGCATTTGATCTATGCTTCCTCGTCGTTTTCCTGGGAATCCTTCTTATCCAAAAGCTTCGCCAGGACGGCGAGGCGTGGATCCAATTCCTTTTTGCAGCCGCAGGGCCCCTTGTTCAGGTCCGCGCCGCAGGCGGGGCAAAGGCCCTTGCAGTCCTCCTTACAGAGGTACTTGCCATCCAGGGCCAGAACGCAGGCGGTGGTAAAGAGTTCATCCAGGTCCACCTGTCCGTTTTCCAGAAGGACGATCTCATCGCTTTCCTCGTCCTCCAGCTCCTCCGCCAGAAGGGTCTCCACCGGAACCTCCAGGGGAACCTCCAAGGGCTTTAAGCAACGGTCGCACTGGGTATCCAGGACCGCCTCCGCCCTTCCTTCCAGCTCCAGAGCCCCCGCCATGTTCCGCACGGAACCGGAGATCCGGACAGGACGTTGAAAGGGCCTCTCTCCAAAAGATCTGACCTGGGAAAGATCCAGCTCATAGGAAAACTCCTGGCTGGCTCCTGGGATATGGATGATGGAACGCAAATCAAGACGCATAATCTTCTCCTCACAACGGTGCAGATGATATTATAACGAAAAGTTTCCCTGATGTCAAATACTTTCTTTCCTTTTTTCCTGTCGTATGCTACAATATTTTCCAAAGGAGGCCGGAGCGGCATGAAAGAATTTACCATCACCAAAAATGACGCCGGACAGCGGCTGGACCGGTGGCTGGGAAAGGCCGTCCCCCTCCTCCCTGCTCCCCTGGCCCAGAAGTATATCCGCCTCAAGCGGGTAAAGGTCAACGGCAAGGGCACTCAGCGGGACTACCGGCTAAATGTGGGAGACCTTTTGCAGCTCTATATCAACGACGAGTTTTTTGACGCTCCCTCCGAGGACAATGCCTTTCTCTCCGTCTTCACTCCCCATCTGGACATTGTTTATGAGGACGAAAATATCATTGTGTGCAATAAGCGCCCCGGCCTTCTTTGCCACCCGGATGAACACGAGTATGTCTCCACCCTTATCACCCACATCCAGGCTTACCTTTATCAGAAGAAGGAGTGGTCCCCCCGGTGGGAAAACGCTTTTGCTCCGGCCTTGTGCAACCGGATCGACCGGAATACCGGAGGGCTGGTTATCGCCGCCAAGACCGCCGAGGCATTGCGGATCCTGAACGATAAGATCCGCGACCGGGAGATCTCCAAGTTCTATCTGGCCGCTGTTATCGGAAAAATGAGCCCTCCCCAGGGAGAGCTCAGCGGGTTCCTTTTTAAGGATGAAAAGAAAAAGCAGGTGACTGTCTACAAAAAGCCTGTCCCCGGCGGAAAATCCGCCCAGACCCGGTACAGGACCCTTCAGGTAAAAAACGGTCTTTCCCTCGTGGAGTGTGAGCTTCTCACCGGACGGACCCACCAAATCCGGGCTCAGTTCGCCGACGTCGGCCACCCTCTGGCGGGAGATGGCAAATACGGCCGCCGCTCGGACAACGAAAAGCTGGAACGGAAGGGCCAGGCCCTCTGGTCCTACAAGCTGGTCTTTGACTTCCCCTCCGATGCAGGAGGACTGGAATATTTAAAGGGCAAGGTACTGACAGTCCCTTTGGAAAGCATAGACTTTGTAAGCGACTATTTTTAGCCCCACCATATTGACAATATTTTAACAATATGCTATACTAGCCTTGTCGAGAACTCGACAAAAATCGACAGACCCAGAAAGAGCATAGTTTCTACACCATACAACATAGCTGAAATAGGAGGTTTATTATGGAAGTACTGCTTAAGTTTATCCCTGCGTTTATTGTGCTGATCTTTGTCGCGCTTATCCTCTGCCTGGGCTATGTGAAGGCTCCCCCAGACACTGCCTACATTATTTCCGGCTTTCGCAAGCCCCGGACCCTGATCGGCCGGGCAGGCGTCCGCATCCCCTTTTTGGAGCGGCTGGATAAGCTGTCCCTGAAGATGTTTTCTGTGGATGTAAAGACCACAGACTATGTGCCTAACGCTGAGTATATCAACGTGAAGGTGGACGCCACCGTTAAGATCCGCATCGGGCAGAGCCCGGAGATGATGGCCCTGGCCGCCAAGTTCTTCCTTAATGAGAAGGAAACGGTCATTATCAGCCGGGTCCAGGACACGCTTGAGGGCAACATGCGGGAGATCATCGGCCAGATGAAGCTTTCCGAGATGGTCACTGACCGAAAAGCCTTTGGTGAGCGGGTCCAGGCCAACGCCGTACCCGACCTTGCCAAAATGGGCCTGGAGCTGATGAGCTTCAACGTCCAGTCCTTCAGCGACCAGAATGGGGTTATCGACGATCTGGGCATTGACAATGTCTCCCGGATCAAGAAGGACGCCTCCATCGCCAAGGCCCAGGCCGACCGGGATATTGCCATTGCCCAGGCTCAAGCCGCCAAGGAGGCCAATGACGCCAAAGTCCAGTCCGACATGGAGATCGCCGAGAAGCAGACCTCCCTATCCATTCGGGAAGCGGAACTGAAACAGCAGGCCGACGTAAAAAAAGCGGAGGCCGACGCAGCCTACTCCATCCAGGAGCAGGCCCAGCGCAAGACCATTGAGGTGGCCTCCGCCAACGCCGACATTGCCAAGGCGGAGCGGGAGGCCGAGCTGAAGGCCAAAGAGGTGGACGTGACCAAGCAGACCCTGGACGCCCAGGTCCGGGCCAAGGCCGACGCCGAGCGTTACCGCCAGGAGCAGGAATCGGAAGCCGAACTCTTCAAGCGCCAGAAGGAGGCGGAGGCCCGGCTCTTCGAGCAGGAGAAGGCCGCCGAGGCCATCAAGCGCCAGGCGGAGGCCGCCAAGTTTGCCAAGGAGCAGGAGGCCGCCGGTATCTCCGCCGTCGGTAAGGCGGAGGCGGAGGCCATCCGGGCCAAGGCCCTGGCCGAGGCGGAGGGTATCGACAAGAAGGCAGAGGCCATGGCAAAATATGGCCAAGCCGCCGTGGTGGAAATGATCATGGCCGCCCTGCCCGAAATCGCCCGCGGCGTGGCTGAACCCCTTTCCAAGGTGGATAAGATCACCATGTATGGCGAGGGCAACAGCGCAAAGCTTCTCTCCGACATCGTCACCGGCGCCTCCCAGATCACCGAGGGCTTTACCGCCGGTATGGGCATCGACCTGAAGGCCTTCCTGGCCGGACTGCTGGGTGGAAAGCTGGCCGCCGGAGAAAGCAAGGAGGGGGATACCATTATTATCCAGTCCCCCGCCGAAGCCTCTGCTCCCAAGGAAAAAGCGCCCAAGTCCGTCCCTGAGGGCCCCACCCGTCCCAAGGACGGCGGCAACCAGAAAAAATAAAGCTTTTCCGCTCTAAAAATCTTCGACAAACATATTGACTTTTCTCCCCGCAGCATGTATATTATGTCTCGACAAAGGACGTACCCAACCGTCGGTTGGGTACGTCCTTTCTTCTACCTATCAAAATCAAGAAGAAGGAATGGGGGAGGATACATGTCCAAGGAGTTGATCCGTTTATCGGACTGCGTCGTGCAATTCGACGACGAGATCGTTCTCGATCATCTCAATCTCTACATCAACGACAAAGAATTTCTAACGCTCCTGGGCCCCAGCGGTTGTGGCAAAACCACCACGCTGAGGATCATTGGTGGGTTTCAAAAGCCTACCTCCGGGGACGTTTTTTTTGACGGCCGACGATGCAACGATCTGCCGCCCTATAAACGGCAGGTGAACACGGTGTTCCAGAAGTACGCCTTGTTCACCCACTTGAATATTTTTGAAAATGTGGCCTTCGGACTGCGGATCGCCAAGGTTCCTGAGTCTGAGATCGCCCGCCGGGTGGAGGAGGCTTTGGAGCTGGTGAACCTTCCCGGCTACGGCAAGCGGAGCGTCTCTTCCCTCTCCGGAGGCCAGCAGCAGCGGGTAGCCATTGCCCGGGCCATCGTCAACCGGCCTCAGGTGCTGCTTCTGGATGAGCCTCTGGCCGCCCTGGACCTGAAGCTCCGAAAGGATATGCAGGTGGAGTTGAAACGGATCCAGCGTGAGGTGGGGATCACCTTTATTTATGTGACCCACGACCAGGAGGAGGCTCTTACCATGTCCGATACGGTAGTGGTCATGGATAAGGGCAACATCCAGCAGATCGGCACCCCTGAGGATATCTACAATGAGCCGAAAAACGCCTTTGTGGCTGACTTTATCGGGGAATCCAACATCATTGACGCTACCATGCCGGAGGACCGGGTGGTCAAAATGTACGGCAAAAAGTTCCCCTGCCTGGACGGGGGATTTGCTCCCAACGAGCCGGTGGATGTGGTCATCCGTCCTGAGGATATCGACATTGTCCCCGTAGAGGAGGGCCAGATCACCGGTGCCGTCACCGAGGTCACCTTTAAGGGAATGCACTATGATATTATTGTAGATTTCAACGGCTTTAAGTGGCTCATCCAAACTACGGACTACTCCCCCGAGGGGGCAAGGATCGGGGTGAAGATCGACCCCGACGGCTTCCACATTATGCGCAAGAGCCAGTATTCCGGCAAGTTCGGCGACTACAGCTCCTACTCCGAGGCTTACGACGAACTGAATGTGGACGCCGACGCGGGCATGGAGGGCGAGGATGAATAGGACAAAGGCTTTCACCATCCCCTACGCGGTATGGATGGCGCTTTTTGTGGTCGCTCCCATTATCATGGTCCTGATCTATGCCTTCAGCAGCGCTGACGGCGGCTTCACCCTGGCCAATTTCAGCTCCATGGGCGATTATACCGTGGTCTTTGTCCGCTCCTTCCGCCTGGCCATCATCGCCACCGCCATCTGCCTTCTCATTGGCTACCCGGTGGCTTATATGCTCAGCCGGGAGGGCAAGCAGTTCCAGCGGTTGGCCACCGTGCTTATCATGCTTCCCATGTGGATGAACTTTCTGCTGCGGACCTACTCCTGGATGTCTATTCTGGAAAATAACGGCCTTATCAATCAGTTTTTGGGTCTCTTTGGGATCGGTCCCTTTCAAATGATCGATACCCAGGGGGCGGTGGTACTGGGCATGGTGTATAACTATCTGCCCTTTATGATCCTGCCAATCTATTCGGTCATTATCAAGCTGGACCACTCCCTGGTGGAGGCCGCCCACGACCTGGGAGCCAACGATTTTGTGGCCTTCCGGCGGGTGATCCTGCCCCTGTCTCTCCCCGGTGTGCTCTCCGGAATCACCATGGTCTTTGTCCCCAGCGTGTCCACCTTCGCCATCAGTACCATGCTGGGGGGCGGCACCGAGTTTTTGCTGGGCGACCTTATTGAACAGCAGTTTCTGGGAGGAGCCTACAACCCTCAGTTGGGCGCCGCCATCGCCATGGTGATGATGGTCATTGTGGTCTTGTGCATGTGGGTCATGAACCGCTTCGGTGAGGGCGAGGAACAGGCGGTGGTGCTATGAAGAAAACAAACTCCGTCTTCAACCGGGCATTTACCTTCCTGGTATTTCTCTTCCTCTATGCCCCCATCTTTCTGCTCATCATTTTTTCCTTTAACCAAAATAACAGCAATGTGGCCTGGGGCGGCTTCTCTTTTCATTGGTACAGAGAACTTTTTCAAAACCGGATCATCATGCGAAGCCTCTACACCACCCTTTTGGTGTCCCTGCTCTCCACAGTAATCGCCACCATTGCCGGCACCTTTGCCGCCATAGGCTTCTACGGGCTGCGCCGCCGGGCGAGAAACGCCCTTACCACAGTAAACAACATCCCCATGATGAACGCCGACATTGTCACCGGCGTTGCTATGTGCCTGTTCTTTGTAGGCTTCTTCCATCTATGGAGCGACCTTGCCGGGTGGATCAATTCCATCCAGAGTCTTGTGATCCTGCCCACCCGGCTCACTCTGGGCTTTCCCACCCTGCTTATCGCCCACATCACCTTTAATATCCCCTATGTACTTCTCTCGGTAAGCCCCAAGCTGCGGCAGCTGGACAAAAACCTCATCGACGCGGCTCAGGACCTGGGCTGCACCTGGTTTCAGGCCTTTTACAAGGTGATCCTGCCTGAGATCAAGCCGGGTATTATTTCCGGCGCCCTCACCGCTTTTACCATGAGCATTGACGACTTTATCATCAGCTACTTTACCGCCGGGTCCTCCTCCTCCACTCTGGCTATGACCATCTACGGTATGACCAAAAAACGGGTGAGCCCTGAGATCAACGCCATCTCTACCATTCTTTTTGTCTCGGTGCTGCTTCTGCTGGCCGTTATCAACATCCGGGAGGCCCATATGGAGAAGGTCTCTCTGCGGCGGCAGGCCATGCCTGCGACCCAGTCCGCTTCCCAGCGGAAGTTCTCCCCCACCCTGCGCAAGCTTGCCAAGGCGGCAGCGGCTTTTGCCTGCGTCGGCGTCCTTATTGTCGCGGGGGTAGGAGCCGTCCACAATACCCAGCAGCCGGTGGTCAATGTGTGCTCCTGGGGAGAGTATATTGACGAGGAGCTTATTACCCAGTTTGAGGAGGAAACGGGTATTCTGGTAAATTACCAGACCTCTGAGAGCAACGAGGCCCTCTACTCCCTGCTGAAAAGCGGCGCCGGAGATTATGACGTGATCGTCCCCTCCGACTACATGATCTCCCAGCTCATAGAGGAAGGAATGCTGGAAAAGCTGGACTACAGTAAGATCCCCAACTTTTCCCTTATGGACGACCGATTCAAAAATCTGCCCTACGACCCGGCCAACGAGTATACTGTTCCCTACACCTGGGGCACGGTGGGCATTATCTACAACACCACCATGGTGGAGGCCCCCCCCGACAGCTGGAACGTCATGTTTGACGACCGGTACGCCGGAAATGTACTGATGTTCCGCAATTCCCGGGACGCCATGGCGATTGCCCTGCTGTATCTGGGGTATGATCTGAATACCACCGACCCCACCCAACTGCGCCAGGCTGCCGATCTTATTGCCGACGCCAAAAGCCGTGGGGTCTATCAGGCCTTTGTCATGGACGAGATCTTTTTGAAAATGGAGAGCGGCAACGCCGCCATCGGCCCATACTATGCCGGAGATTATCTTACCATGGCCGAGAACAATCCCGACCTGGCCTTTGTGGTGCCCAAGGAGGGCTCCAACTGGTTTGTGGACGCTATGTGCGTGCTGAAGGACGCCCCTCACTATGAGGAGGCCATGGCCTGGATCAACTTTATTGCCTCCACCGAGGCCAACCTGGCCAACATGGACTCCATCTGGTACGCCTCCCCCAACCGGGAGGCCCTGGAGCAGTATCCCGCCTACTACGAGGGACTTTACGACGAACCCCTGGATCAGGAGACCTATGATATTATCGCCGCTCCCAATGAGGTACTGGACCGTTGTCAGTCCTATGTCTCCCTTCCGGCGGAGACCCGACGGCTCTATAATGAACTTTGGATCCGGTTGGGAACATAAGAAAAGCACACCCTGAAATTTTGCTGGAGTACTTTCCTCTTTTTAGGAAAATTTTCTTGACAACTTTTCTTACCCATGATATCTTAGACTCATAAACAGTAATCATTACTGATTATGAGTCTAAGATTTTATTGAAGGAGGAGTTTACTATGTCCAAATACGCCGGAACCAAGACAGAGAAGAATCTGGAGGCCGCTTTTGCCGGGGAGTCCCAGGCCCGAAACAAGTATACCTATTTTGCCTCCAAGGCCAAGAAGGAGGGCTTTGAGCAGATCGCCGCCCTCTTCCTCAAGACTGCCGACAATGAGAAGGAGCACGCCAAAATGTGGTTTAAGGAGCTGGAGGGCATTGGGGACACTGCCCAGAACCTGGCCGCCGCCGCAGAGGGCGAGAACTACGAGTGGACCGATATGTACGAGGGCTTCGCCAAAACCGCCGAGGAGGAGGGCTTCCCCGAACTGGCCGCCAAGTTCCGCCTGGTAGCCGCCATTGAGAAGCACCATGAGGAGCGCTACCGCGCCCTTCTCAAAAACGTGGAGATGGCTGAGGTCTTTGCCAAGAGCGAGGTCAAGGTTTGGGAGTGCCGGAACTGCGGCCATATCGTGGTTGGCGCCAAGGCCCCTGACGTCTGCCCCACCTGCAACCATCCCCAGAGCTATTTTGAGGTCCACGCGGAGAACTACTGAGATAGAAAAGCAGACCCGGAACCGCCTTTTCAGGCGGCTCCGGGTTTTCTTTTTCCCTTGTCCGCACAAGCGTTCAAACCTCCTCCCTCTTGCAAAATGGCAAAAAATAGACTATACTCTTTTTTGTTTAACGCTTGAAACAGGAGGGATCTCTATGCCGCTGACCGTAGGTCTGAAGGGCTACGCTGAGACCGTCGTTACCAAAAGCAATACCGCCGCCACCGTGGGCAGCGGCTCCCTGGATGTCTTTGCCACCCCCATGATGGCGGCTCTCATGGAGGCTGCCGCTGTCAATGCCTTGGAAAACCATGTGGAGGAGGGACAAAGCTCGGTAGGTACTCACATGGACCTGTCTCACGACTCCGCTACCCCCATTGGCATGCGGGCCTGGGCGGAGGCAGAGCTTACCGCCATAGACGGACGGGCCCTCACCTTTTCTGTTACCGCCTTTGACGAGGCAGGCCCTATCGGAAAGGGAACCCACGTTCGTTTTCTCATCCAGGTGGAAAAATTTATGGCGAAAGTCAATGGGAAAGTTGGAAAATAATATGTCTATCGAAAAGGTTCGTGCCTTCCTTGCCCAAAAGGGCCGGGAGGGTGATATTCTGGAATTTGACGTATCCTCCGCTACGGTGGAGCTGGCCGCCCAGGCGGTGGGCTGCGCGCCGGAGCGGATCGCCAAGACCCTCTCCTTTTTCGTGGAGGAGAGCTGCGTACTGGTGGTCTGTGCCGGGGATGCCAAGATCGACAACGGCAAATTCAAGGCCCAGTTTCACACCAAGGCAAAAATGCTCACTCCCGATCAGGTGGTGGAATTTACCGGCCACGCCGTGGGCGGCGTGTGTCCCTTCGCCATCGAAAATCCTGCTGTGGCGACCTTCCTGGACGCCTCTCTGAAGCGCTTCACTACCGTCTACCCCGCTGCGGGCAGCTCCAACTCTGCCATTGCGCTTACCCTCTCCGAGCTGGAAGAGTTCTCCGACTCCAAGGGCTGGGTGGATGTATGCAAAAATTGGGATCACAAAGGAGAATTATAATATGAACGGTAAAAAAAGCTTTGTTGCCGCCTCCCTGGCCTATGTTGTTCTGGGACTGGTCCTGCTCTTCTTTCCCGACCTCACCACTGGGTTTATCTGCACCGCTGTGGGGCTTTTGCTGCTGGCCTACGGTGTTACCGCCGTTATCAGCTTTTTTGCCGGAGGCAACGGCAGCTACAGCTTCCAGTTTGAACTGGTCATTGGCGTCTTTGCCGCGATCCTGGGTGGGCTTTTCCTTCTCAAGCCCCATAAACTTCTGTCCATCCTGCCCATCATTTTCGGCCTCTACATTCTGGTGGATGGCCTCACGAACCTGAAACGGGGAATGGATATGCGCTCCTACGGCTATGCCGGGTGGACCACCACCCTGGTCATGTCGGTGGTTTCCATGGTCCTGGGAGCGGTGATCCTCTGGAATCCTTTTTCCACCCACCTGCTGCTGGTGCGGATCATCGGCGCCTCCTTCCTCTATGAGGGCGTGGCTGATTTGTGGGCCACGCACATGCTGGATAAGCTGATCCGGGGAGAATAAGCAGACAGCAAGAGGCGGTCCGGAGTCTTTCCGGACCGCCTCTTCTCTTTCAGTCGTCGCCGCGCAGAAGATTGGTCACATACCCCTCCAACTGGTCCAGGGTATTCACATCCTTGCTTCGGGTCATAATTTGATCCTTGGCATACTGGGGAATCTCGGCAAACAGGGACGCCGCCTTGGGCTCCCCTTCCAAAAGAGCGTTCAGATCCTGGTACTTTTTCATTTTCCATCACCTCTCCCCCAGTTTGCCCCACCGCTGCCGAAAAATTCCTCCTTGCGTTCTTTGTTTCAGAGGAGTAAAATGAACCCGCCGATATTTCGGAAAACGAACAGATAAAGGAGAAATGACCATGCGCTATCAGATCCTCGGCGAGCCTCTTCCCGTGGTAGAATGTCAGTTGGAGCAGGGAGAGGCCATGATAACGGAACGGGGCTCCATGTGCTGGATGAGCCCCAACATGAAAATGGAGACTGGTGCGGGCGGCTTTGGCAAGGCTTTTGGCCGGATGTTCTCCGGTGAAGCCCTGTTCCAAAATACTTATACCGCCCAGGGCGGCGCGGGCATGATCTCCTTTGCAGCCAGCTTCCCCGGCTCTATCCGTGCCATTGATATTGCCCCCGGCCGGGAGGTGGTGGTCCAGAAGTCGGGCTTTCTGGCCTCTGAGATGGGGGTAGAGCTGTCCATCTTCTTCCAGAAGAAGGCAGGCGCCGGCTTCTTTGGGGGCGAGGGCTTTATCATGCAGCGGCTCTCCGGCCAGGGTACCGCTTTCGTGGAGATCGACGGCTCCGCCGTGGAGTACGAGCTGGCCCCAGGGCAGCAGATGGTCATTGATACGGGTTATCTCGCCATGTGCGACGCCACCTGCTCCATCGATATTGTCAGCGTAAAGGGCGTTAAGAACGTCCTCTTTGGCGGCGAGGGCCTGTTCAACACAGTGGTCACCGGCCCCGGCAAGATCATCGTACAGACCATGCCCATCAGTAGCTTTGCCTCCGCCTTGGGGCCCTTCTTTGCCACCGGAAAGTGATCCCGCCCTTATCCTCCCAGGTAGGGTATGGATCCTTCGAGCCTTTCTACAGAAAAACCCCCTGGTACAATGCTGTACCAGGGGGTTCTTTTTGGCAGCGGGTGAAGGATTCGAGCGGCGCTGCGCGCCACTCGCCGCTTTGCTTTGCAAAGCGGGAACCAATTGAAATAGTGAGGGTTCGAATCCCAAGAGCCCTTTTGCAGAAAAACACCCTGGTACAATGCTGTACCAGGGTGTTCTTTTTGGCAGCGGGTGAAGGATTCGAGCGGCGCTGCGCGCCACTCGCCGCTTTGCTTTGCAAAGCGGGAACCAATTGAAATAGTGAGGGTTCGAATCCCAAGAGCCCTTTTGCAGAAAAACACCCTGGTACAATGCTGTACCAGGGTGTTCTTTTTGGCAGCGGGTGAAGGATTCGAACCCTCACATACAGAGTCAGAGTCTGCTGTGCTACCTTTACACAAACCCGCTATCTTGCGTTGTTTTCATAAACGCAAGAGTTATTATATCAAATATAAAAGGATTGTCAAGAGGTTCCTTTTAAAAAATCTTATTTAGGGAACTTTGTCCGCCAGCAATGTCCTCCGTGAATCTGGGCAGGGGATTTTCTTACAGACTTTTTCGGATCTGCTCCAGGGCGCTTTTTTCCAGCCGGGATACCTGGGCTTGGGAGATGCCCACCTCGGTGGAGACCTCCATCTGGGTCTTGCCCTGGAAAAAGCGGAGCGCCAGGATCCGCTTTTCCCGCTGGGGAAGCTTGTCCACCGCGTCCTTTAAGGCAATGTGGTCCAACCAGTTCTCGTCGGTATTCTTGCTGTCCTTCACCTGGTCCATTACGCACACCGCGTCGCCACTGTCGGAATAGACCGGCTCATAGAGGCTTACCGGGTCAGTGATGGCCTCCAGGGCAAAGACAATATCCTCCCGCTTGGCGTCCAGCTCCTTAGCGATCTCCTCCAGGGTCGGTTCCCGCTGGTGTTCCGACATAAACTTTTCCTTCACCTTCAAAACCTTATAGGCCGTATCCCGCATGGAGCGGGATACCCGCACAGAGCTGTTGTCCCGGAGATAGCGGCGGATCTCCCCCACGATCATAGGGACGCCGTAGGTGGAAAAACGCACATCCAGATCAATGTTGAAATTGTCAATGGCCTTGATAAGACCGATACAGCCTACCTGAAACAGGTCGTCCACATTTTCTCCCCGACGGTCAAAGCGCTGGATCACCGAGAGAACCAGGCGGAGGTTGCCCGCGATCAGCTTTTCCCTTGCGGCCATGTCCCCCTCCTTGGTCCTGCGGAGAAGCTCTACCATCTCGTCATTTTTCAGAACCCTCAACTTGGAGGTATTGACCCCGCAGATCTCTACCTTTCCCTGCACAGCTTTGCCCTCCCCTACAGGAATTACTGAATCCAGTATTTCCTTGAAGGGGGCTTTCATTCTGCTCCGGCAGGGCTTTATTTTTTATCGTGGGACGGCTTTCGATGGAATTTTTACAACGTGGACAATTTGTGGTATACTAGATTCATCTCTCAAACAGTGGAGGTCCTTCCATGAAATATACCCACATCGCCTTTGACATTGACGGCACCTTGACCAACAGTGAATTTGCCGTGATCCAATCCCTGCGGGATACTTTGACCAGTCTCAACGGCTTCTCGCCCCCCGCTCAGGCGCTTTCCTTCGCCCTGGGGATCCCTGGAGAGGAGACTTTAAAGCGGCTCCAGATCTCGGATATTCCCACCGTCCTTGCGCTATGGATCAAAAACCTTCACAAATATATGGATACTATCACCCTCTTCCCCGGCATTGAGACGCTGCTTGCCGCTCTGAAAAAGCGGGGGATCGTCATGGGTGTGGTCACCTCCCAAACTCCTGAGGAGTATGAGGAGGACTTTGCCCGCTGTCCCATCGCGCCCTATTTCTCCATTCTGGTCCGGGCTGGAGAGACTCCCCGTCCCAAGCCCTCCCCCGATCCCCTTCTGCACTTCCTGAAGCTGGCCGACTGCCGTCCCGCCGACGTTCTTTATGTGGGAGACCGGGAGGGAGACCTTCGCTGCGCCCGGGACGCTGGGGTGGACTTTGCTCTGGCGGGCTGGGGAAACCCCGACAGGCAGATGGAGGTAAACTACTGTCTGGAAAAACCGGAGGAGCTTCTAACATTCCTTTGATCGACAGGCGCAAAAAAAGAGCGGCCAAGCCGCTCTTTTTTTACGTTTGATTTTAGTGACGCCTGCCGCCGTGGTGTCCCCTGGCATTTCCGTGACGCCCGCCCATATAGCCGCAGCCGTGGTCATGGTTTTGGCAGCCAAAGGAGCAGTCGTGATAGTGAGCCGGGTCGGTGCAGCCCGCCGGGCAGTGATGGTAATGG
>CANRZY010000048.1 GCA_947644625.1 uncultured Pseudoflavonifractor sp. | reverse complement strand
GAGGAGATGGTGGAGAAGGCCAAGCGGGAGGTGGACGCCACCATCAAGGCCGAGGGCGAGCGGGCGGTATTCGAGGCCAACGTCCACGGCCTCCATCCTGAGCTTATCAAGCTGCTGGGCCGGATGAAGTACCGCACCAGCTACGGACAGAACATTCTGAACCACTCTCTGGAGGTAGCCCATCTGGCCGGGCTTATGGCCGCCGAGTTGGGAGCCGACGTCAACACGGCCAAGCGGGCGGGACTCCTCCACGATCTGGGCAAGGCCATCGACCACGAGATCGAGGGCGTGTCCCATGTGGCCATCGGCGTAGAGCTGGCCCGGAAGTACCACGAGAGCGAGGAGGTCATTCACGCCATTGAGGCCCACCACAACGATGTGGAGGCCAAGACCCTGGTAGCCGTGTTGGTCCAGGCGGCAGACGCCATCTCTGCGGCCCGCCCCGGCGCCCGGCGGGAGGACCTGGAGAATTACATCAAGCGCCTGGAGACCCTGGAGGGGATCGGCGCCAGCTTCCCCGGCGTGGAGAAGTGCTTTGCCATCCAGGCGGGCCGGGAGATCCGCATTATGGTGGAACCGGAGAAGGTCACCGAGGACCAGATGGTCATTCTGGCCCGGGAGGTGGCCAAGAAGATCGAGGCCGAGATGGAGTACCCCGGCCAGATCAAGGTCAACGTGATCCGGGAGACCAAAGCGGTGGATTACGCGAAATAAAGACAGAAACCGGAAACGCACAGGCATTTGCCTGTGCGTTTCTTTTTTGCTGCCGTTGCTTCAAAATGAAAAAGCCACCCCCACCGCCGCCGAGGCGATGATAAAAAAGATGGGATGGATCTTTTTCAGGGGTGTAAACTTGACGCACACAAATACCACCACGGCCAGCAGGATGGGGGGCCAGTTGGGATAGCTGGTAAAGGCGCTTTCCAGTCCCTGGGCGGGGCGAAGCAGGGCGATCCTTGCCACCTGGAGCATGGCGGCGGTAATGAGGGCCACCGAGGCCGCCCGGAGTCCGTAGAAGATCCCGTCCACCACCTTGGACTGGCGGAACTTCTGCAAGAATTGGGCGATGATAAGGATAATGATGATGGAGGGGAAGATGAGGCCCAGAGTGGACACGACGCCCCCCAGCACTCCGCCGGAGGTAAAGCCCACATAGGTTGCCATGTTGACCCCCATGGGGCCGGGGGTGGACTCGGAAATGGCGATCATGTCGGCCAGCTGGCCGGAAGTGAACCAGCCGGTCCGCGCTCCCAGGTCGGTGAGAAAGGGGATGGTGGCAAGACCTCCTCCCACGGAGAAAAGGCCCACCCGGCAAAATTCCAGGAAGAGACGCAGATAGATCATGCCTTCCGCCCTCCCTTCACCCCTCGGACGGCCAGTCCCGCCACACCGGAGAGGATAACCAGGAACACCGGGGAAGTGACCGTGTTCCACACCGCCAGAGCGGAGGCGGAGGTGGCTTCGGGGAGAGGGACAAAGCTCCCGGCAGCAGCCAGGACCAGCACCAGGGCATAGATGATCCGGGTGGGCCAGTCCTTAACGGCTCCTTTGAAAAGCTTGATAACGCTGACCAGGATAAGGGCCACCACCCCGGCCCGGACGCCGTTAAAGGCATGAGAGACTGCTTCCAGGTGCATAAAATTGCTCAGAAAAGCGGCGATGGCCAGAATGATGAGGATGGAGGGGAACACCACCCCCAAGGTGGCAATGACTCCGCCGGGGATCCCACCCTGGCTGGAGCCCACAAAGGTGGCGGTGTTGACGGCAATGACGCCGGGAGTACACTGGCCCACGGCGTAATAGTCGGCCAGTTGGTCCTCAGTGGCCCATTTTTTCTTTTCCACGACCTCCCGCTGGAGAATGGGGAGCATGGCGTAGCCTCCACCGAAAGTCATAACGCCTACCTTGGCAAAGGTAAGAAACAGGTCCAGTAACAGCACGAAAAAGACTCCTTTCCTTGGCTTTGCAGGTATTATAGTACGGATCAAAAAAATTTGCAACACAGGCTTGCGTGGGACGGACTGCCGTACTATAATGAAACTGATCCTATGATCTTATGCGAGGAGAGAGGTATATGAGCGAGTATATTAAAGAGATGGATGAGGCATACCGAAGCAAGCGCTATCCTGGCGGCTCCTTTTTTGAGAAGGCCGCCCAGGAGAATAAGAGGGGAAATATTACCCTGGCTGTCATGTCGGGACTGGTCTCGGTCCTGCTGGCGGGGGTGATCGTTTTTCTGGTCTCCCTGACGCTGACCCGGATGAGAGAGGGAAACGAGGACGCGCTGGGTATCGGACTCCTTTTCATTGTTATCGTGGCCCTGCTGCTGGCCCTTTGCCTGTTTGGATTGGTGTTTGCTGTCCGTCATATCAAGGATGGGGCGGCAAAAATGATAAAAAGCAGCGCGAAACAAAGCGGTCTTAGCGAGGCGGAGATCCGGGAGTTTGACCGGCAGGCCATGCAGACGGGCAGCTATGTCCTGGCCCTGGCCGGAAAGGTGTCCGCGGCCATGTCGGGACAGAAGGAAGGGATCCTGACCCGGGACTACCTCTGGCTGGGCGATCGGGCCAACACCATCCTGAAGCGGGAGGACATCGTGGGGGCCAGCCTGTACCACTGGTATTATTACGTCAATAAAAAGCGGGTCAGCAGCCTGAACCTGGCTGTTCTCAGCCGAAACGATGTGATGGCGGGAGCGGAGACCAGGGAGGAGAGCGGTAAGGAGCTGATGAAGCTGCTCCAGGAGGCGCATCCTTCTGTTCAACTCCATGAAGGGATCCTGGAGGAGGGAAAGCAGTTTGACGCGTGGCGGAAGGAGCTGTTAAAAACCGCCGGAACAAGCGCGGAGACCTGAAAAAGCAAAAGGAAGTCCGGCCCCATAGGCCGGACTTCCTTTTGCTTTTTCAGGCGTAACCGTATAATCCCCGTACCGAAGCTTCCCCAGAGAAAACATCCTCCTCGCTGCCGTCGGGAAACCGGACGTGGAGGGTAAAATCCTCATTGATCCTTTCCGCAAAGGCCTCCCGGACTTCCCCCTCCCGGACGAGCCGAACCTGCCGTCCGGTGGTGACGCAGCGGCGGCGGTACTCCTCCAGGTAGCGTCCCTTCTGGAGGGGGAAGCTTTCCCACAGGGCATTGAGCTCCGTGATAAGGGCACGGGCCACATCGGCACGCCGGGGGACCTGGGGCATGTGCTGGCCCAGAGAGGTGGCGATGGGGGAAAGCTCCGGCCCAAAGTCTGCCTCGCTCTGGCTTATATTGATCCCCATGCCGATTACCACATAATCCAGCCGCCCGTCGTCGTCCACACCCAGCTCACAGAGGATCCCGCAGAGCTTTTTTCCTTCCAGCAAGGGATCGTTGACCCACTTGATCCGGCAGGAGAGATCTCCCAGCCCTTCCACAGCCCGGCATACCGCCACGGCGCACCAGGCGGTAAGCTGCTGGATCTGGGAAAGGGAGCATTGGGGGCGAAGGAGAACGGAGAGATATAATCCCTTTCCGGAAAGGGATTGAAAGGAGCGGCCCCGGCGGCCCTTACCGCCGGTCTGTTCTCCGGCGATGACCACCAGCCCGCTCCTGGCTCCCTGGGCGGCCCGGCGCTTGCACTCGTTGTTGGTGGAGTCGGTCACGTCCAGACAGATGACCTCCCTGCCTACCGCCGCCTCCGGCCGGATCAGCTCCCCTGGGGAGAGAAGATCGGGGGCGGAGAGCAGCCGGTAGCCCAGGCCGGGCCGGGAGCCGATCTCATACCCTTCGGCCCGGAGAGCCTCCATGGCCTTCCACACGGCGGCCCGGCTGACCCCCAAAGTCCGGCTCATGGCCTGGCCTGAGAGCGGGGAGGGGGCGGAGGAAAGAAGGGATAGAACATCATCTTTCAGCATATAGGCGACTTCCTTTAAATTATGATATTCATGGGGCGGTTTCTGGTCTATGGATCGCCTGCCGGCCCTCATGCAAGATCCAGTTTCTTTTTAAGGGCAGGCGGTCGGAGCTTGCCTTGCCCCTACTGTACCTCACCTTAGAAAAAATGTCAACTAAAATGAAAATATGGTTTACAATAGAGAAAAAATATGCTATCCTTCCTGTAAACTAAAAATGAAAAGAGGTTTACAACTATGAATACCAATTCCAAGCTCCTGGCCCGGACGGCGGTCATGGCGGTATTGACGGCGGTGGGGGCCTTTCTCCGGTTCCCTCTGGGGGCTATGTCCTTTACCCTACAGGATATGTTTACCGTTTTGGCGGGGGTGCTGCTGGGCTGGAAATGGGGCGCCGCTTCCCAGGCGGTCTATGTGGCCCTAGGGCTTATGGGGCTTCCCATTTTTACCCAGGGAGGGGGGCTGGGTTATGTGTTCCAGCCCAGCTTTGGGTTTCTTCTGGGGATCATCCCCGCCGCCGCTCTTGCGGGACGTTTGGCGGGGGACGGCCAAGACAGGGGGCGGATCGTTTTTGCCTGCACCGCAGCCCTGGCGGTGATGTACCTGGTGGGCGTACCCTATATGGGTATGATCCTGAACCTGTACATGGGAAAGGACCTGTCGGTGTGGACCATTATAAAGACGGGACTTCTTATCTACCTGCCCGGTGACGCCTTAAAGGTGGCGGTGGTGGCCAGGCTGGCTCCGGCCCTTTGCCGGAGGGTGAGAATGGCGGACGCATAACCGGAAGCTTTGTCCCATATAGTTGTGACAGAACTGTATGGAAAGGCGGGGATACTATGCCCTATGAGGAATTGCAGCGTGGGGGCCATCATCTCATTCTGGAGGACAGGGAGCGCCTGACTGTCTCCGGAGTGGAGGAGGTGGAGAGCTTTGACGAGAATACCATTGTCATGGAGACGGCCCAGGGCGTGCTGATCGTCCGGGGGGAGGGCCTCCACATTGAAAAGCTGAGTCTGGACGGAGGGGATCTGAAGGTGGAGGGAATGGTGGAAGCCCTTACCTATGAAGAGCCCC
This sequence comes from uncultured Pseudoflavonifractor sp., assembly GCA_947644625.1. GTDB lineage: Bacteria > Bacillota > Clostridia > Oscillospirales > Oscillospiraceae > Vermiculatibacterium. The sequence goes on along the minus strand of CANRZY010000048.1, from coordinate 8,270 downwards.
GGCGGGGAAGAGGCGGGTTCCTGTCCCGCTTGCTGGGGTGAGCCATGGGAGTCTCGGTGACCGGCCAGGCCCTGGCCTTCGGGGGCGCCGTGGTCCTGGGGGGAGCGCTGGGACTGGTCTATGATCTGTTTCGTCTGCTCCGCCGGAGGCTGGGATGGAGGGCGCTGGGGATCCTTCTGGATCTGCTATACTGGCCCCTGGCGGTAGCCGCCCTCTTTGTTTACGTGGTAGCGGCGGGAGACGGTGTGGTACGGCTTTACCTTATGCTGGGCGTGGCGGCGGGGGGGATCCTTTACTTCCTCTTTTTGAGCTGGGCGGCCCTTCTGATAGGGGGCTGGATCGCCGATTTGACGGCATTTTTATGGACCCTTATTCTTTGCCCGGTGCGGTGGTTTCAAAAAGCGCTAAAAAAATTTTTTCAAAATGCAAAAAAAAACTTCCATTATCGCTTGAAATGGTATAGAATAAGCTGTACTATAGGAGAAATGGGCCGGGCGGCCCAGGCGAAGGGAGGCGGCGGACATGCAGATCAAACGGGCGGGGCTCCTTACCAAGCTGGTGGTGCTCACCCTGCTCATCGCTTTCGCCGTCAGTCTTCTGGGGCTTCAAGGCCGGATTGGCGAGGCCCGGCAGGAGCAGGAAGCGCTTCGGCTGAAGGTAGCCCAGCAGAGCCAGATCAACGCCGACCTGCGGGATGCCATCGACCACAGCGGCGACCCCGACCGTCAGGCCGCCATCGCGAGAGGTGAGCTGGGACTGACCGCGCCGGGGGAGAAGGTTATTATCTTTACCGATTGACGGCTCTATGTGTGTGGAGCCGAGAGAGAGGAAAATTTATCAGGGGAGGACAATTCGGGTCATATGGAGTTTGGGGTAGGTTCTGTTTTGGAAGGCAAGGTCACGGGCATTACCAAGTTCGGGGCCTTTGTCTCGTTGCCGGAAGGCAAATCCGGGCTAGTACATATCTCGGAGATCGCGTACACCTATGTCAATGATGTAAAGGATCATTTGCAGGAAGGGCAGGAGGTCAAGGTCAAAGTGATCGGCATTGACGACAATGGCCGGATCAATCTGTCCATCAAAAAAGCGCAGGATCCTCCGCCTCGTCCCGAAGGGGGCCGTCCCAGCCGTCCGGCAGGCGCGTTTTCCGGACCGAAGCGTCCGGCGGAGCCTGTCACCTTTGAGGATAAGCTGAAGCAGTTTATGGCTTCCTCCGACAGCAAGCTTTCCGAGCTCCACATGAACGAGAAGAAAAGCAGCCGCAGAGGCGGCAGAAAATAAACGGCAAAACCTCCGGCGGACCGTGGTCCGCCGGAGGTTTTTTCAGCAATTTGTAAATCAAACAATATTCTCACCCAAGATTATTTTGGGCATTGTGGTTAAACACCTATTCCAACGTTTATAAAATTTTTCTATACCAAGTTTTCCAACTCTTGCATGAACTTCTTCATTTTCCAGCACCCAATACAAGACATATGTTACCTTACCTACATTTCTTGTAAGACGAACAGGTAATTCTCCCTCTTTAACTGCATTGAAATCTTTTTGTCGGTGAGTACGTTTTATATAGTGTACATCAATAACACCATCTTGCTCCAAGTAAAATTCCGCTACTTCCCTCATCAGTTCTTCAATTTCATCTAACTTGGTCAGTTTTGCCTCATATATGCATATTTCATTAAACATAAAATGCCTCCACAAATTCGTATTTTTTGAACCAATTATAACATAAAACCCCTGCGATATCAATGCGCTTTTATGCAAATTGCTGAAGTTATATTCCGGCAACACTTTTCTTAAAAGGGACAAAGGGATCCTGCCCTTGACAAGCCCTTCCAATCATGGTATAGTTCCCCTTGCACTGAAAATGAGGGAGTAGCGAGCGGGCCACACCCGTAGCAAGTCAACAATCCCGGCCCATTTAGGCCTGGCTTGCTTTGAATCGCGAGACTCATGTAGGACCGAAAGGCCATACATGGGCTCCCTTTGGGGAAACGTATGCTCAGGCTGGCCTTTGGTCAGGCCTGAGTTTTTTTGTGGAAAGGAAGAGGAAAATGTTCGTGCCTGCAATGCTGTTTGTTTTGGGTCTGCTGCTGCTTATCAAGGGTGGAGATTGGTTCGTAGACGGAGCTACCGGGATCGCCCAACGGTTTGGAGTACCTGAGCTGTTGATCGGCGCTACGGTGGTCTCCATTGGGACCACTCTTCCCGAGGTCATGGTTTCAGCCACCTCCGCTTTGGGAGGGCATGGGGAGATGGCTTACGGCAACGCCATCGGCTCCATCATCTGCAATACCTCTCTTATTGCCGCTATTACCATGGCGGTGAAGCCCTGCAAGGTGGAGAAAAAGAGCTTTCTTACCCCTGTGGTTTTCTTTTTTGTGGCGGCGTCGGTCTATCTCTTTGTGGCATACTCCTCCGGGGAGTTCACCCGCCTGGTGGGGCTGGAGCTGTTGGGGATCTTTCTTGTCTACATGACGGTCCTGGTCCGGCAGGCGCTCCGAGCACCCAGGGTCTTTGAAAAGGAGGAGGCACCCGCCGGAAGCCTGGGAAAGGATCTGGGCCTGTTGACAGGAGGGGCGGTACTGATCGCCTTTGGCGCTGACCTTCTGGTAGAAAACGGGACTCTTATCGCGCAGGTGTTGGGGGTCCCTGAGTCGGTGATCGGGCTTACCTTTGTTGCCTTGGGGACAAGTCTTCCTGAGCTGGTCACTGCTGTCACCTCTCTGATAAAGGGCCACGGGGCGCTGTCTCTGGGTAATATCATTGGGGCAAATCTCTTTAATCTGGTATTGGTGAGCGGGCTTTCAGTGACACTGGCCCCCTTTTCCGTCCCGGCGGAAAAGACCATTGCCGGATATAACGCCTCGCTGGTGGTAGACCTTCCCCTTATGGTCCTGGGCATGGGCCTTTTGACCCTGCCCGCCCTGATCCGGGGGAAGCTTTCCCGTCTTCAGGGCTTTCTTCTGCTGGCTATCTACGCCGGGTTTTGCCTGTTCCAGTTTTTCCTTTGATAAATAAAGCAGGATTTGGAATCTTGTGAAGAAGAAAAGAATATTTTCTTAACATCATCTTAAGTTTAGGGAAACTCTCTTGAAAACGGTTTATTCTGTGTTAAAATCGGGTTAAATCGACACGAGAGGGGAGAAGAGCTGAGATGAAGCTGCTTCAATTCGTAGAAACATTTAATATGGTTGTCGCCCTTGTGATTACCGCGCTCTACTCCTATCAGGCAGTCTATCTGGCGCTGGGGCTGGTCCGCCGGCACTGGCGGGACCGCCGGGAACCAGCCAGGCTTCGGCGCTATGCCGTACTCATTTCCGCCCGGAATGAGGAGGGAGTCATTGGAGAGTTGATTGCCAGCCTCAAGAAACAGAATTATCCGGCGGAGCTTTTGGATATCTATGTGGTGGCCGATAACTGCGGCGACGATACGGCGGGGGCGGCCCAGGCCGCCGGTGCCAGGGTCTACCGCCGGTTTGACCATGCCAGGGTGGGAAAGGGCTACGCGTTGGATTATCTGCTGAAAAAGCTGGACGAGGACGGTCTGGAGAGCCGGTACGAGGGTTATTTCATCTTTGACGCGGACAATATTGTGGACTCTAATTTCGTTTCTGAAATGAACCGGACCTTCGACCGGGGGGAGTATGTGGCGGTGACAGGGTACCGTAACTCCAAAAACTTTGGTCAGAACTGGATCACAGCAGGCTATTCCATCTGGTTTTTGCGGGAGGCCCGGTTTGTCAACAGCGCCCGGATGGCCCTGGGGACCAACTGCCACGTGTCCGGAACGGGCTTTCTGATCTCTGCTGAGTTTCTTCGGGAAAAGGGGGGGTGGCCCTACCACCTGCTTACCGAGGATATCCAGTTTTCTGCTGAGTGTGCTGCCCAGGGGAAAAGGATCGGATATTGCGACGGCGCGGTGATCTATGACGAGCAGCCCACCTCCTTCCGCCAATCCTGGGATCAGAGGCTTCGGTGGTCCAAGGGGTTTTACCAGGTGGACCAAAAATACGGCCCCTCCCTTATAAAGGGGATCTTCCGAGGCGGACGCAAGGGCCTGGGTTGCTATGATATCCTTCTCACCGTCACCCCCGGCGTGCTTCTTACCGTTCTGGGGGGAGCCCTTCAATTGGTCGTACTCCTGGCCTGCCTCTCCGCCCCGGCCTATCTGGTGAAGCATGTGCTTTCCTTGGCGGGAGATTTTTTGATCCAGGGCTTTTTAAGTTTTTATGGGGGCTTCCTCTTTTACGGAGCCCTTACGGTATTTAGCGAGTGGCGGAAGATCCGGGCCACTCCGGTGAGGAAGCTGTGCTTCCTGCCTCTGTTTCCCTTGTTTATGCTGACCTACATACCCATTACGGTGGTAGCCCTCTTTCAGAAGGTGGAGTGGAAGCCCATTGCTCACAAGTCGATAGCCCAATTGGATCAGGCGGCGTAACAGAAAAACGGGGCCCGGCGGAAGCTTCCGCCGGGTCGTTGCTTATTTGTTCCGCGCTTCTGTCAATTCCCGGCTCTCCTTGCCGGTCATGTGGGAAATGTCCATTTTCAGAATGACCATATGTCCAAGGCTGCCGCTGATCTCCGCCTCCAACTCCTCCGGCGTACCCTGGGGGTAATATTTTTGGGCCAGGGCTTCCACGCCCCGGCGCAGTTCCGCCTCATCTTCCAGAATGAACATCCTGCCGAAAACCACGACGCTGCGATAGACGGTGGTGTATTTTTCCGGAATGACCTTGTCCTGGTCAATGACGCAAAAAGAGGCGCGGGGTTCCCGGCGAAGGGCGTCCAGCTTGTGCCCCGCTTTGGCGCAATGAAAAAAGACAGCTCCGTCCTGATAGACGTAACTCAAAGGAACGGCATAAGGCCAGCTGTTATCTCCGGTCACTGCCAGGACCCCGGAGGTCCTGCGGTGGAGGACAGCCTCACATTCCTCCTGGGAAAGCTGCTGGCGAAAACGGCGCATTTCACGAAATGACATACATTTCACTCCTTTTTCTGTGATACACTTTTCCCCACGGGTAAAGCCACAGCGGCCATAGCCCCCCTTGTTTTTCCGCCTTTTTTTCGATATAATACACAAGAAGGGGGGCTGAAGATGGAACATAGGGAACAGTTGGGACCCTACGTCTACCGCTGGAACGAGGCCTGTTTTCCCTTGGGAGCGGACTCTTTGGCGCTGGGGGAGTTTTGTACCCTGAAGCCCCGGGACCGGATACTGGATCTGGGGTGCGGCGGAGGGCTGTTGCTGCTGCTCTGCGCCCAAAGGCAGGGAGAAGCCTCCCTTTTTGGGGTGGAGGCGGATCCGGAGTCCGCCGCCCTGGCCCGGGAAAATTTGAAGCAAAACGGCTTGGAGGGAGAGATCATCACCGGAGACCTGCGGACAGCCCCCTTGCCGGAGAAAATAGACCTGGTCATATCCAACCCACCCTGGTATCCCCAAGGATCCGGAGCGCGGGGAGGTCCCGGACGGATGGAGGGCTGCACGTTTCCAGAGCTGTGCCGGACGGCGGCAAAGGTATTGAGCCCAAAAGGCCGTTTTGCTCTGGTCCATAGTCCGGAGCGGCTTACAGATCTGCTGGCGGGACTTCGGGAGGCGGGAGTGGAGCCCAAGCGCCTCCGGTTTTGCCGGGGGAGGGCGGACAGGCCCCCCTATGCGGTACTGGTGGAAGGAACAAAGGCCGGTCGGCCAGGCCTGAAGATCCTGCCGGATATCATGCCTTAGACGAGAAAAAGGAGGTCCCGTCATGCCCGGAACGCTTTATCTTGTACCTACTCCTATCGGCAATCTGGGGGATCTGTCCCGACGGGCGGCGGAGACCTTTGCCCAGGTGGATTTTATCGCCGCCGAGGATACCCGGGTGACCTTGAAGCTGCTCAATTACCTGGGGCTCAAAAAGCCCCTTGTCAGCTACTACCGCCATAATACCGACCAGGCGGGGCAGCAGATCCTGGACCGGCTTTTGAACGGGGAGAGCTGTGCTCTGTGCACTGACGCCGGGACCCCCGCCATCAGTGATCCGGGGGAGGACCTGGTGGCCCTCTGCGCCGCCCAGGAGGTGCCGGTGATCCCTCTGCCGGGGCCCTGCGCCCTGGTCACCGCCCTGTCCGCTTCGGGCCTTGGCACGGCCCGGTTTGTGTTTGAGGGCTTTCTTCCCATGAACAAGAAAAACCGCCGCGCCCGGTTGGAGGTATTGGCCGGAGAGGAGCGGACCATGCTGTTTTATGAGGCGCCCCACAAGCTTACCGCCACCCTGGCAGACCTGCTTGCCGCCTTTGGTCCGGAACGCCGGATCACCCTGTGCCGGGAGCTCACCAAGCTCCATGAGGAAATATTCCGAACCACTCTGGCCCAGGCCGTGGAACGGTACCAGGCGGAAGCTCCACGGGGAGAGTTCGTTCTGGTGGTAGAGGGAGCGCCGGAGGACAGAGGGGAGAGCGTTACTTTGGAGGATGGTCTGGAGCGGGTCAAAGACCTTGTGGAAAAGGGCTTTTCCCGAAAGGATGCGGTCAGGCAGGCGGCCGGGGAGCTGGGCCTTTCCCGGAATGAGCTTTATGCCGCGTCGGTAGGAAAATAGCTTTGTTTAGTTTACATAAAACGGAGAATCTCCGCCCAGATGGGGAGAGACCCTCCGTTTTTTGCATTCACAGCCTGGACATTTCCTCCTGGCAGCTCCGGCAGATGTTTTTGCCCTTGTAGGAGAGCACTTCCCCCGCGTCTCCGCAGAAAACGCAGGAGGGCTCGTACTTCCGGAGGATCACCGAAGAGCCGTCCACATAGATCTCCAAGGCATCCTTCTCGTCGATGCCCAGGGTCCGGCGCAGCTCAATAGGAAGCACGATCCGGCCCAGCTCGTCCACTTTTCTTACGATCCCAGTCGATTTCATAAGTCCATTCCCCTTTATACGAAATTTGCAAAAATTCCCGTAAATTCCATTTATTGCTACAAATTCCATTATAAAGGATTTCCTGTCACTGTCAAGCAGATCCTGTCGAGGAAAGGAAGGGAGTAAAAATAGGACATACCCTCAGCCGGGTGCGCATAAGGTGGGAGGGAAAGGGGTGGACAAGATGGCTATGTCGGTAATATGGACAGGGATGGTGGCGGCGTCGGTGCTCTATGGCCTGTGGGCGGGAAACGGTTCCGCTGTGGCGGCCGGGGCGGTAAAAGGGGCGGCTGCCGGGGTGGAGTTGTGTATTACCATGGCGGGGGTCATGTGCCTTTGGATGGGGGTCATGGAGGTAATGAAGCGTTCGGGGCTGGCCGATATCCTGTCCCGGCTTTTGCGGCCTGTTCTGAACCGACTTTATCCGGCGTTCCGGCGGGATAAGGAGACCATGGACGCGGTATCCGCCAATGTATCCGCCAACCTGTTGGGATTGGGAAACGCCGCTACTCCCCTGGGGATCCAGGCGGCCCGGAGGATGGCCCGGAAAACGCCGGGGATCGCGTCGGACAGCCTTTGTATGCTGGTGGTGTGCAATACCGCCTCCATTCAGTTGATTCCTGCCACGGTGGCCAGCGTCCGGCTGGCGGCCGGCTGCGCCGTCCCCTTTGATATCCTTCCGGCGGTATGGCTTGCCTCAGCGATCTCGGTAACGGTGGGGATCCTGGCGGCAAAGCTGATGGCCCGGCTTTGGAGGAGGCAAAAACCATGACTTTATTTTTTCAAATGGTAGTGCCAGTCACCATTGCCGCCGTGGCTCTGTGGGGATTGGTCAAGCGGGTGGATGTGTACGACGCCCTCTGCCAGGGGGCGGGGGAGGGCCTTGGGGTACTACTGAAGATCATCCCCGCCATGGTGGCGCTAATGACGGCAGTGTATATGCTGAGAGCCTCCGGAGCCCTGGAGGCTCTTGGGGAGCTGCTGGCTCCCCTCCTTACCAGACTGGGAGTGCCGGCGGAGACGGTGGGGCTGCTGCTTATCCGCCCCATCAGTGGAAACGCAGCCTTGGGAGTGGGAGCGGAGCTCATCTCCGCCTATGGCCCCGATTCTCCCGTAGGACGCACGGCGGCGGTGATGCTGGGGTGCACGGAGACCACATTTTATACTGTGGCGGTCTATTTTGGAGCAGCGGGGATCAAAAAGAGCCGCTATGCCATCCCGGCAGCTCTCTGCGCGGACCTTGCGGCCTTTCTGGCGGCGGCCTGGGCGGTAAAATGGTGGTTTGGGTAAGCCCCCGAAAAATCTTGGGGTGGAAGGAAAAATGGGGATTTACAAAAGAAGGGTGGAGCAATGGTCTGCAAAGAGAGTAAGACCCGGAGTGG
>CANRZY010000047.1 GCA_947644625.1 uncultured Pseudoflavonifractor sp. | reverse complement strand
CCTCAATGCCAAACTCCTCCTCCAGGTTCATGGAAAGCTCCACCAGGTCCACAGAGTCGGCGCCCAGCTCCTCAAAGCCGGTATCCTCGGTGATGTCCTCCGCCTCCAGGCCAAACTGCTCGGAGAGCAGCTTTGTCAAACGTTCAAAGATCATATGGGATCGCTCCTATCTTCAGGGTCTTTTCTCCCCTTTAAGCAAAGGGGGAATTTCATTATGATAATAGGCAATATCTTTCTCCCTGTCAAGGGGGAAATGCAAAATTTTTCTCTCCCCCGTCCCCCCGACAAATTTCGTCCCGGTACGGCAAAGGACCCGGAAAATTGCTTTTCCGGGTCCTTTGCCGTATAAGGAGAGGGTTTAACGCTTATTTACCTTTGGCGGCGTTGGTACCGGCCTCCCGGCCAAATACGCAGAAGTCCACAATGGCGTTTCCGCCCAGACGGTTGGCGCCGTGAAGATTACCGGTGATCTCGCCGGCGCAGTAGAGTCCCTGGATCACAGAGCCGTCGGCGCGCAGGGCGTGGGCCTGCCGGTCGATGTCCACGCCGCCCATGGTGTGGTGGGCCGCCGGCTTCCGGGGATAGGCGTACCAGGGACCGGTAAGCAGCTCCTTGGTCCAGGTCACACGACCATAGGGATCCTCCGCTTCGCCCCGGACATAGGAGTTAAAGTCCTCCACCGTCTTCTGAAGGACGGCGGGATCCATTTCCAGGACCTCGGCCAGCCCCTCCAGAGTGTCGGCCTGGACATAGCCGGCCAGATGATTGTCCAGATAGTAGGAAACGGTCTTGTCTCCCAGGGTCTTTCCGGTCTTGGGATCGGGCACCGCGTCAGCGCTGAAAAGCTGATACATCAGGCCCTCAGGCTGCGCGATGATCCCCAGGGACATCTCATCCCGGCGTCCGTCCTCCCGGACGAAGCGCTCGCCGTTCTTGTTGATATACATGGAGGCGCTGTAGGTCAGGGTAATGTCGGAGGTAGCCCCGGTCCAGGGGTTGGCGTAGGGCAGCAGCTGGATCTGGTCCATATTGATGAGGTTGGCTCCCGCAGCCTGGGCCATAAAGATGCCGTCCCCGGTGACGTTGGGCATGTTGGTGGTGATGACCTTGGCGCTCAGATCAGGCCATTTCTCGCTCACGCAATACTTTTCACGCAGCTCCACATTGCCCGCAAAGCCGCCGGTAGCCAGGATAACGCCCTTCTTGGCGTGGAGGGTCACTTTGTTGCCGTCCTTGCCCACGGCGTTGACGCCCACCACCTTGTCGCCGTCCATGATGAGGCTCTTGCCCTCAGTTTCCATGAGTTGGGTATAAAGCTCGCCCCGACCGTCCAGGGTCTCCTGGAAGGCCTTAAAGTAGCCGGTTCCGTTGGGCATGACGGAGGTGTGGGTCCGCATATAAAGGGAACCGCTGGCGGAGTTGATCTTATCCGTAAACTGCATTCCCATGCCCTCCAGCCACTCCAGAGCGGGATAGGCCCGTTCGGCGTAGACCAGGAGCATATCCAGGTCGCCTACCTTGTCGCCGCCGTTCCAGGTCTGGAGGGCAAACCAGGCGGGGCTGTCAAAGACGTGCTTGTCCGTCTTCTTATACTCCTCGAACTCCTTGCGGACGGTCTCCTGCACCTGGGCGTGGATGTCGCTCACCGGCTTCTCGGCCAGAGCGTCCTCAATAAGGGAATCCAGGCTGCTGGTGATGTCGGCGTTGTCCTGAAGATCAGGATCCGGGCAGTTGAAGATACCGCCGGACACAATGGCATTTCCGCCCAGGAAGCCGGCCTTCTCAATGAGGACCACGCTGGAGCCCTCGTCGGTGGCGGCAATGGCGGCGGCCATACCGGCTCCACCGCCGCCCACGATAATAACATCGGCGGTATACTCAGTGTCGGCGGCCTTCTCCTTCTGGACGGGAGTCTTGAAAGGAGTTACATCCACTCCGGCGTTCTTCAAGGCGGTCTCCACCCCGTTAAGGATCGCCCGGCTGGAGATGGTGACGCCTGCAACGGTGTCCACATCCAGAGACTGGCTCTCTACGACCCGTTCGGGGATCAGCTTGACGGGCCAGTCGATGAGGCCCGGAGTCTCCACATTGCTGACCACCTCCACTTTGGCGATCTTGCTGTCGCCGGTCATGGTGGTGGCAACGGTCATGGGGCCGTGCATTCCGGGCACGGTGGCGGTGTAGGTCACCTCATCCATGACCAGCTTGGCGGTGTCGGGCGCGTTCTTGTCCCACTCCACCTTAATCCCCAGCAGCTCGCTGAGATAGCGCAGAGGCACATAGGTGGCGCCGTCGTAGGCAAACACCTCGGCGGCTTCCCCGTTGGTCTTGGTGGGGGTGACCGTCTGACCGTTGATGGTCATGTCCATGGGGGTGACGGAGATGGTCTTCGACCCTCCGGCGGCCAGGGCGGCCGGGCCCAGGACCATGGCGCAGGCCAGCGCCAGGGCTGTGATCCTTTTTTTCATCGCTCTTCTTCCTTTCTTTTGGTTGTTTGTGATTTTTCAAACAACCGTTATGAGGAAATAATATCATAAAAAAATTCCCACCGGAAATGCCAATTTGGTATTCCGGCAGGAAAAGCTATAACTTATTTTTATGGTTTTTCAGTATGCCCCAGCAGCTCCTTCAATGACTCCAGCTGCCGGGAGGAATCTTCCTTTCTCCATACGCAAACCAGGCCAAGGCGCTCCGGACTGTCCGTAACGGGAATAAAGTGATCCTCCCCGGAATAGGTCAGCGCGGTGGAGCGGTTGGTCAGGCCCACCCCATTGTAGAGGGCCACCTGGGCCATCATATCCCCCATCTTTGCCGCCTCCCCCACAATACGGGGGGTAAAGCCCGCCTTTTGACAGGCATAGATCTCTTCCGCATAGACAAAGGGCATATCCTTTTTGGCCCACATGATAAAATTCTGATCCTTCAATTCCGCCATTTTCAAGCTTTTCCGCTGGTAGAGAGCGTTGTTTTTATGGACAATGGCGTAAAAGCCGCTGCGCATGATCTCTCCCCACTCCACCCCGGCCAGATCGGTCACGCAGGGCAGGGGCAGCACGGCGGCGTCCAGCTCTCCGGACAGCAATTTTTTCTTGATCTCCCCTGTATCTCCATACTCCGTTTCCAAAAGGAAAGGCACCCCATTGGGTCATTTTTCTTCCAAATAACGCAGGAAGGTGTTCAGTCCGCTGGCAATGATATATCCCACCCGGAGGGGTTTCCTGTTCTCCCGCTCCGCCTCCTGGACCCGGCTTTTCAGCTCCTCGCACTGCCGAAGGACCCGCTTGGCCTCCGTGAGGCATACCTCCCCTTCGGGGGTAAGCTCCGCTGTCCGCCCTGAACGAAGAAGCAGCGGACAGCCCAACTCCTCCTCCAGCCCCCGAATGGCCCGGCTCAGGGCGGGCTGGGTCACAAGGCAGGCCTGGGCCGCCTTGGTGAAGTTCTTGTACTGGGCCACGGCGATGAAGTATTCCAGGGTTTGAAGGGTCATAGGTGCCTCCTTTACGGGGCGTTGCGTCCTATTTAGGGTGGCCCGATGGAGTCATCGGGCCCTACGGGAAATCGCAGCGGGGGCAAGCCCCCGCCCTACGGTTCGGAGGCAAAAGCAGCGCGGCCCATCCAAGCGCCCCGACGGGGAAAGAGGGTCGCGTCATTCCTCAGCGGTCTTCGCTCCTGTGGGCAGGCGCATATATTCCACGTTGGCGGTAATGCTCTCGATGATCCCTGAGGCGGCAAATTTCTGGGCCTGGGCAATGGCGTTTTTGATGGCGTAGCCGTCGGAGGAGCCATGGGCCTTGATTACCGGCTTGGAAATGCCGATGAGGGCCGTCCCGCCCACTTCCCGGGAGTCCATCAGCTTCTTGAAATCCCGGATCCCGCCGGAGACCAAAAGGGCGGCAAACTTGGTCAGGGGATTCTTTTTGAACATCCCCTTCATCTGCTTGGAGAGATACAGGGCGGTACCCTCCAGAGTCTTGAGGAAGATGTTGCCTGAGTAGCCGTCGCAGACGATCACATCCACCGCCCCCAGAACCGCGTCCCGCGCCTCCACATTGCCAGTGAAGTGGAGCCGGCCCTCGGCCTCCGCCGCCTTCAGAAGGGCGTAAGCCTGCTTTTGGAGGTCGGTTCCCTTGCCCTCCTCGGCGCCGATGTTGAGAAGCCCCACCCTGGGCTCAGGACGACCCAAAATATGCTCGGCGTAATAGGAGCCCATAAAGGCGAACTGGAGCAGATATTCCGGCGTACACTCCGCCGTGGCCCCGCAGTCGATAAGGATAGAGCCGCCCCCCGCCGTGGGGACCAGGGGGGCCAGAGCCGCCCGGCGAATGCCCCGGATCCGTTTGGTCACCAGGGTCGCCCCCGACAGCAGAGCGCCGGTGGAGCCGGCGGAGACAAAGGCGTCCCCCTTCCCCTCCTTCAGCAGGTTCAACCCCACCGTGAGGGAGGAATCTTTCTTCTCCTTAAAGGCGGTGGCGGCGTTGTCTTCCATATCCACCACCTGGTCGGCATGGACGATCTCCAGCCCCGGAGGGAGCTCGTCAATCCCCAGCTCCTTCAGGATCTCCATCAGCTCATAGCCCCGGCCTACCAGAACTACCTCCACTCCCAGCTCCCGGACGGCCTCCACCGCCCCCTCCACATTGGAGCGGGGGGCGTTGTCGCCGCCCATGGCGTCTATGATGATCTTCATGTTGATTCCTCCTTGGATGGAAGGGCTTTGATTTCGGTGGGAAACGGACCATGTGGTTTTCGTCGAAGCGACAAAACCCATCGGGTGGTCTTGCCGGGTGATTCGTGAATCGCCCCTACGGAGTGTCCGACAGTCCCAGCAGATAGTCGGCGGAGACGTTGTAGTGGCGGCAGATCAGAGCTAACTTTTCAAGGGTCGTGCCTTTTCTATTGTTTTCCATTTCGCTGATTTGGCTTACCCCAACTCCAATAGCCTTACCCAAAGTTTCTCTGCTTTCTCCAACCTGCTCTCGTATTTCTCGAAGCCGGACCGCAAAAATTTCCACCAACTTTCGCCTCCCCATTGACAATTGCACTTTTGGTGTTACAATATGTATAACACCAAAAGTGTCGAGGTGATATCATGCCAGAACTAATTGACCAATTCTACTATCTCATAGATGAAAGCCTTCCCATCCAACACTATCCTGACCCCGCAGCCCAGGCTCTCTTTGCCACCTTTACGCCTGAACAAAATAAATTGTTCGACGCATACTATCAGGAAAATATGGACAGAGAAGATCAGGAACGTCTTCGTCTCTTCCGCTTTTTGATCAAACTGGGGTTACACGTCCCTTGACTCCAACGCCTCCAAGGCCCGGTTGGCAATGAGGGTATTCTTCTCCCGCTTTCCTCCCCGCACCCGCTCGGGCCAGGGGGGCATGATCCCAAAATTGATATTCATGGGCTGGAAGTCCGTCACGCTCTCATTGGACACATAGAGGGCCAGGGCCCCAATGGCGGTCTCAGGGGGAAAATCCGCCGGAGCCTGCCCCAAAAGCCTCCTGGCCAACTCGATCCCCACCAGGCACCCGCTGGCGGCGGACTCCACATAGCCTTCCACTCCGGTGATCTGTCCCGCAAAGGAGACTCTGGGACACTCCTTCACCCGGTAATACCGGTCCAGAAAGCCGGGGGATCTTAAATAGGTATTCCGGTGCATGACCCCGTAGCGTAAAAACTCCGCCTGACGGAGGGCGGGGATCATGGAAAAAACCCGCTTCTGCTCCGGCCACTTCAGGTGCGTCTGAAAGCCCACCAGGTTATAGACGCTTCCCTGGGCGTTATCCTTGCGAAGCTGGACCACGGCATAGGGCTCCCGCCCCGTTTTGGGGTCCTTCAACCCCTTGGGCTTCAAGGGACCGTACCGAAGGGTATCCTCCCCCCGCCGGGCCATGACCTCCACGGGCATACAGCCCTCAAAGACATTTTTGTCCTCAAAGCCATGGACCTCCGCCTCCTGGGCGGTGCGGAGAGCCTGCCAGAAGGTCAGGTATTCCTCCTGAGAGAGGGCGCAGTTTATATAATCTGCCGTCCCCTTGTCGTACCGGGAGGCAAACCAGGCATAGTCCATGTCAATGCTCTCAAAGCTCACCAGGGGGGCGGCGGCGTCGAAAAAGTTCAGGGCTCCGCTGCCGGGAAAGGCGGCGGCAATGGCCCCGGCCAAGGCGTCGGAGGCCAGAGGCCCAGCGGCAATGACCACCTCCCCCTCCGGGATCCCGGTAACCTCCCCCTCTTCCACGGTAATGAGCGGGTGGCTGCGTATTCTTTCGGTGACGGCGGCGGAAAAAGCCCCCCGGTCCACCGCCAGGGCTCCCCCCGCCTCCACCTTATGTTCATCGGCACAGGAGATAATGAGGCTGTCCAAACGGCGCAACTCCTCCTTGAGAAGGCCCACGGCATTCTCTATCTGGTCGGAGCGCAGGGAATTGGAGCAGACAAGCTCGGCAAAATCCGGGCTATGGTGGGCGGGGGTGGATTTTTGGGGTTTCATCTCCCGCAAACAAACGGGAACGCCCCGTTTGGCAAGCTGCCAGGCGCATTCACAGCCGGCAAGGCCGGCGCCGATCACGGTGACTGGTTCCATGGGGCGTTTCCTCCTTTCCCGCGGTGGGGTAATGGCGCGCCGGGGCGTCGCGCCCTACGGATATATCGGTGGACAGCAGAAAATTATTTCTTTTTGGCCACCGTCTTCTTTTTGGCGGGAGCCTTCTTTTTTTCCGCGGCTCCCTCTTCCTTCTTTTTATAGTAGCCCCGCTTGTCCTCCGGGAGGAAGTTGGGACACTTTTCATTGATACAGAAGGGCTTACGGGCCCCCTTGCCGGAGAGCTTGAACATGGTCTGGCCGCACTGGGGACAGTTGTCCGCCACAGGTACGTCAAAGGTCATAAAGTCGCACTGGCGGGGGGCGTCCTCCCTGCGGGTGACAAATTCACAGGCGTAATAGGTGTAAGGCTTGCTGTTCTTTTTGCTGGTACCGGAGCGCTTCAAAAGCCGCCCGCCGCACTTGGGGCACTTGCCGGGCATTTGCTCCACAATGGGCTGGGTATGCTCGCACTCAGGCCAACCGGGGCAGGCCAGGAACCGTCCGAAGCGGCCCGACTTGAACACCAGGTTCCGTCCGCACAGGGGACAGATCTCCTCGGAGACCTCGTCGGGGACCTTGATCCTGCCGCTGGTATCCTTCTCTGCCTTTTCCAGCTCCTGGGAGAAGCCGCCGTAGAAGCCGTGGAGCACGTCCTTCCACTTCTCCTCCCCCCGCTCCACCTGGTCCAACTGCTCCTCCATCTGGGCGGTGAAGTCATAGTCCACGATGTCGGGGAACTTGTCCTTCATCACGGTATTCACCGTCTCCCCCAGGGGGGTGGTACGCAGGTACTTGCCCTCCTTCACCACATACTCCCGGCTCTCGATGGTGGAGATGGTGGGGGCGTAGGTGGAGGGCCGTCCGATCCCCTTTTCCTCCAGAGCCTTGATGAGGCTGGCCTCGGTATACCGGGCGGGGGGCTGGGTAAAGTGCTGCTTGGGGGTCAACTCTCGAAGGGCCAGGGCCTCTCCCTCCCTCAAATCGGGCAGTGGGGAGTGAAATTCCTCCTCGTCCTCATCCTTGCCCTCCACGTAGACCGCCGTATATCCGGCGAACTTCAACGCCGTATGGGTGGCCCGGAAGCGGTAGTCGCTGGAGGTGGCCTCGATGGTGACGCTGTCATAGGCGGCGGAAGCCATCTGGCAGGCCAGGAACCGGCTCCAGATCAGCTTATAGAGCCGGTATTGCTCCGCTGTCAGGTCCTTTTTCACATCCTCCGGGGTCAGCTCCACGTTGGAGGGCCGGATGGCCTCGTGGGCGTCCTGAGCCCCCGCCTTGGCCTTGTAGACCCTGGGGGAGCCGGGATAGTAGTCCTTACCGTAGCGGCCCAGGATAAAGGTCTTGGCGGCGGCGGTGGCCTCGTCGGAAAGGCGCAGGGAGTCCGTTCTCATATAGGTGATAAGGCCCACGGTGCCCTCTCCGGTGATGTCCACGCCCTCATAGAGCTGCTGGGCGATGGACATGGTCCGCCTAGGCTGCATGTTCAGCTTGCGGCTGGCCTCCTGCTGGAGGGTAGAGGTGGTAAAGGGAGGAGCCGGGTTCCGGCTCTTCACCTGCTCCTTGACCCCTGTTACGGTAAAGGCTCCCGCCTTCACCGCCTCCATGACAGCGTTAACCTCCGCCTCAGAGTGAAGCTCCTGCTTCTTCTCTTTGCCATAAAACTGGGCGGTGAATTTGCCCACGTTGGGTCTGACCCGTTCCAGCTCGGCGTCCAGAGACCAATATTCCTCCGGCTGGAAGGCGCGGATCTCCTCCTCCCGCTCACAGACAAGGCGGGTGGCCACCGACTGGACCCGCCCTGCGGAAAGGCCCCGCTTGATCTTCCTCCACAGGAAGGGAGAGATCTGATAGCCCACTACCCGGTCCAGCACCCGTCTGGCCTGCTGGGCGTTGACCAGGTCCATATCGATCTGCCGGGGGGCGGCGATGGACTCATTGACCACCTTTTTGGTGATCTCGTTAAAGGTGACCCGGAAGGTGGTATCGTCGGGAAGGTCCAAAAGCTCCTTCAAATGCCAGGAAATGGCCTCTCCCTCCCGGTCAGGGTCGGTGGCCAGGTACACAAACTCACTCTTCTTGGCCGCCTTTTTCAGATCCTTGATGATATCCTCTTTGCCCGCGATGGGCTGATAGTCCACCGTGAAGTCCTGGTCCACATCCACTCCGATCTTGCTCTTGGGAAGGTCGCGGATATGGCCCATGGAGGCTTTCACCTCGTAGCCGGGGCCCAGATATTTGGTTATGGTCTTGGCCTTGGCGGGAGATTCTACGATCACTAAGCTGCCGTTTTTCGTCGTTGCTGCCACGATAAGACCTCCGAGAAAACAGAATAGTAATAGGAATGATAGCCCAAAACAGTTACGCTGTCAAGATAACGGCGGCATAAAACCGTTTTCCGGGCCGCTCCTCCACCATGCCCCGAAGCTGGAGCATGGTAAGGGCGGACAATACCCGCCGGGCGGGGATCTGGCTCACATCCGAAATATCATCCGTCGTCAGCGCCTTGCGCTGAATGGCCAGGAGAATGTCCCGCTCGTCGTCGGTAAAGGCCTCCGGATCGTCGGAAAGGGAAATGTACGCCCGTCCAGCGCTCTTTTCCGCCTCCTTCGCCGCTTTTTCCGCCGCAGGCGGCTCCCCGGAGCGGCCTTCCAGGCGCTGCCGGGTCTCTTCCTCCTCCAGAGGAGGCTGCATGCGGACCCTGCCTGGAAAAAGATGTTGAAATTCCTCCAGAATATCGGCGGCGGAGAGGATCAGCTTTGCCTCCCCCCGCTGGATGAGCCGGTTTGCGCCCAGGCTGGCGGCAGCTCCTGCCGGACCTGGGAAAGCAAAGACCTCCCGGTCCTGGTCCAGGGCGTGGCGGGCAGTGATGAGGGCCCCGCTGGGTTCTCCCGCCTCCACCACCGTCACCCCCATGGAAAGGCCGCTGAGGATCCGGTTCCGGGCGGGGAAATGATATCCCGCGGGCTCCGTTCCCGGCGGGTATTCGCTGAGCAGGGTCCCCGCCGCTTTCACATCCTGATAAAGCCAGCCGTGCCCCTTGGGATAGATCACATCCAATCCTCCCGCCAGTACGCTAACCACGCTGCCACCGCCCTTTAGGGCTCCCCGAAGACCTGCGGCGTCGATCCCCTCCGCCATGCCGGATACCAAGGTCACTCCGGACCGGGCCAGCTCCAGGCCCAGACGCCCCGCCAGTTCCTCACCGTAAGGGGTACATTTCCGGGTCCCTACCACTCCCACCGTCAGGCGGTCGTCCACAT
Organism: uncultured Pseudoflavonifractor sp.; assembly: GCA_947644625.1. GTDB lineage: Bacteria > Bacillota > Clostridia > Oscillospirales > Oscillospiraceae > Vermiculatibacterium. The sequence goes on along the minus strand of CANRZY010000047.1, from coordinate 3,478 downwards.
GCAGGGGCTTCCCCGCCCAATAGAGCACACAGGGCGGATCGTAGATCTGGGCCAGCCGCTCCGGGTAGTCCGCGTCCTGGATAGTCATAATATGGAGCCCCAGCCGGTCGCAGTTCTCCAGGATCTTTTCCGCTCCCGCCAGACTTTTATCCTCCAGGGCCCGCCTTTTTCCCCCGGTAAGCCCCAGAGCGCCGTATTCCTCCCCCTGGGCGAAATAGACCGCCTCAGGGGTCCCGAAGTGGGACAGAAGCTCCCCCACTTCGCCGGGCTGGAAGCCCCTGCGCTGGGTCAGCCAGAGAAAGTATTTCAGGTTTGCCATGGTCCGGGCCTCCCTACTCCGCTTTTTGGTATCCCTCCCACAGCACTACCGCCGCTGCCACGGCGGCGTTGAGAGACTCGCAGCGCTCCGACATGGGGATCCTCAAACTCCGCTCACACAGTCCCAACAGCTCCTCCGATATCCCCCGTCCCTCGCTGCCAATGGCTACCGCCGCCCCAGACAGGTCCACTCCCCGGATATCCTCCGTATCCTCCCGAAGGGCAGTGGCGTACAGGGGGATGCCGGAACGGTCCAAAAGGTCCTTCACCGCCTGCCTCTCCCCTCTCCATACCCGCAGGCGGAAGCAAGCGCCCATGGTGGAGCGGACCGCCTTGGGCCCAAAGGGGTCGGCGCAGGGGCCTGTCAGAATAAGGCCCGAAGCCCCAAAGGCGTCCGCCGTCCGCCAGACCGTCCCCAGATTTCCCGGATCCTGGACTCCGTCCAGCACCAGGTAGCGGCCCTGAGGCAAAGTCTCAGGAAGGGCGGTATCGGGAAGGGCGCAGGCAAAAAGAAGGCCCTGGGGCGTCTCGGTGTCCGCCAGAGACGCAAGGACCTCCGAAGGGGTCTCCACCACCCGGCAGGCAAGTCCGGCGGGCAGAGAGGCTTCGGGGGTCTTTACAACGATCTGGATATCCGCCCCCCACTTTACCGCCTCCTCCAAAAGCTTGGGCCCCTCGCCGGTGAAAAGTCCCTGTTGACGGCGGAAAGCATTGGAGGCGTTGAGCTTACGCAGGCGCTGAAAGAGAGGGTTTTGACGGCTGGTAATGGTCTCCATTTACTGGACCTCGTGGAGGCGGTTGATGTCCTCGCTCCGGCCCACCGCCACCACATTGTCCCCCGCCTCCAAAACGCAGCCCGCGCCGGGGGCCACATTGAGAGCGCCGGGCTGGTCCGCTTTCCGCACGGCAATGATATTCACATGAAAGGCGTTGCGTACATCCAGCTCCCGGATCGTTTTTCCATGCCAGGATTTGGGGCTGGCAAGCTCCACAATGCCGTAATCCTCGGAAAATTCAATAAAATTCAGTACATTGGAAGAGCTGAGCCCCTGGGCCAGCTTGACCCCCATCTCATGCTCCGGGAAAATCACCCGGTCAGCGCCGATCTTTTCCAGCACCCGCTGGTGGACATGACTCTGGGCCTTGCAGACCACCTGCTTCACCCCCAACTCCTTCAGGTTCAGGGTAATAAGGGCGGAATTGCCCACATCGCTTCCCAAAGCCACTACGGCACAGTCGAAGTTCCGCACTCCCAGGGCGTTAAGCACATTGATATCCCGTGCGTCTCCGATCACCGCATGGGTCACCTTATCGGCCACCCGCTGGACCTTTTCCTCGGCCACGTCGATGGCCAGCACCTCATGTCCCAGGGCGGACAGCTCCCGGGCTATGGCAGTCCCAAAGCGGCCCAGGCCAATGACAACAAATGTTTTCATCCTTATAAAACTCCTTTCAGCCGACCATGATGCTGAATTCGGGATATCTGATGTTCAGGCTGTCCTTTCTCCGGTTGAGGAACGCAATGGAGAAGGACAAGATCCCCACCCGTCCGGCGTACATCATAGCTGCCAGCAACGCCTGGGCAGGCCGGGCCAGAGTAGGCGTGAGACCCGTGGTAAGGCCCACGGTCCCCAGAGCGGAGGCCGTTTCAAAGGCGGCCTGGAGAAAGGTAGCCTCGTGGGTAAGGGAAATGAGCATGGAACCCGTCACAAAGAGAAAGGTCACCATGAGAAACAGGGTCACCGCATTCATGGCCCGCCGGGAGGACAGGCTCCGGCCCCGGAAGACGATGTTTTCCCGGCCCCGGAGTCCGGTAATGACCACCATCACCAGCACCCACACCGTCACCGTTTTGATCCCCCCCGCTGTGGAGCCGGAGGAGCCGCCGATGAGCATAAGGATACAGCTCAAAACCAGGGAATTATCTGTCATGGCTCCCTGGTCGATCACATTAAAGCCCGCTGTACGAAGGGTCGCGGACTGGAAGAAAGCGTTGAGGCATTTCTCCCCCGTTTCCATGGGACCCAGGGTTCCGGGGTTATTCCACTCCGCCCCCAAGAAAAAGAGGGTTCCCCCCAGAATAAGGATCGCAGTAAGAGTCAGCACCAGGCGGCTGTAGAGGGTCAGCTTCTTCCAGCTCCGGTTATTCCAAATATCCTCCCACACGAAAAAGCCCAGCCCTCCAATGAGGATAAGGGCAGCGGTAGTGAGAAGGGTCAAGGGGTCGTTCTGAAAGCCCACCAGGCTGGAAAAGGCCCCTGTGTCTCCCCCCTGAAGATCAAAGCCCGCGTTACAGAAGGCGGAGACCCCGTGAAAAAGGGCGTGCCAAAGCCCCCGGAAAAGACCGTATTTGGGGATCATGCGGACAGAGAGAAGAGCCGCCCCCGTCAGTTCAAAAAAAGCGGTCCCTATCAGGGCGTGGCGCACCACCTGTACCACGCCGTCCATATCGTTCAGGTTCAGGGTAGAGACCATAATAAGCCGTTCGGAAAGGCCGATCCTTCGGTGGGCCGCCAGAGAAATGAGGGTAATGACCGTCATAAAGCCAAGCCCCCCCAGTTGAATGAGGAGCAGGATCACCACCTGGCCGAAAAGGCTCCAGGTAAGGAAGGTATCGGTTACCACCAGTCCGGTAACGCAGGTAGCGGAGGTGGCGGTAAAAAAGGCAGTAAACAGCCCCTGGCTCTCCCCCGACCGGCTGGCCATGGGAAGGGCCAGCAACAGGGTCCCCACCAGGATAATGACCGCAAAGGATCCCGCCACCAGCCGGGTGGCGTTGAGATGCCGGGAGCGGATAAAGTGATCCCGAATAAATTTCGCGATCCGTTCCAGCATGGTCCATCCCCCTTTCCCAAATTTTTCGCTTCACAAGGGCAAAGGCATACCGGCGGTTCCCCGCCGGTATGCCGTCAGATCTTTTGAGTCCTATTCCAGCACCAATGCCCGCTTGGGGCAGAAAGCAGCGCATTTTCCACAGCGGATACAAACCTCACGGTCTACTTTGGGCGCCTGAAAGCCCTCCTGGGTCAGCGCTCCCACCGGGCATACCCGGACCGAAGGACAGGGATGATCCTGGGGACAGATTTCCGCAATCACATTCAGCTGATTTTCCACAAATATCCCTCAGTTTTCCGTGTGTCTGGCGGCATGTATCACTTAT
>CANRZY010000046.1 GCA_947644625.1 uncultured Pseudoflavonifractor sp. | reverse complement strand
GGAGGCGGTGGCCGAGATGAGCAAGGCGGGTGCCGGTTCCATTGTCAACGTGGCCTCCGTGGCGGGCGTTATGGGATGCGGCGGCGCGGCCTATGTGGCCTCCAAGGCCGCCATTGTGGGCGTGACCAAGCACACCGCCCTCCGCTTTGCCGGGCAGGGCATCCGCTGCAATGTGGTATGCCCCGGCTCCATCGCCACCCCCATGACCTCCGGCATGAGCGCCGCGAACATGGATACCGATATGTTTGGCCAGATGGGCAAGCACTCCGACCTGCGGGTGGGGGTTTGTATGCCGGACGACGTGGCCAACATCCTGCTGTTCCTTGCCAGCGATGAGTCCAGGGCCATCACCGGCCAGGCCATCGTCAGCGATTTTGGCAGCACTCTGTAAAGAACAGCACAAAAAAACAACCGCGCCATCCGGTAAGGATGACGCGGTTATTTTTTGCGTACCTTTTCTCAGCCCTGAGAAATAGCGCCAGTGGGGCAGACCCCGGCGCAGGTGCCGCACTCGATGCAGGTTCCGGCGTCGATGACGTACTGACCGTCCCCCTCAGAGATGGCGGAAACAGGGCAGGCGTCGGCGCAGGTGCCGCAGCTCACGCAAGCGTCGCTGATTACATAGGCCATTGATTTTACACCTCCATATGTAGGAATGTAGCTCCATTATACCATACCTTTTTCAAATTTCAATGCTAATTTCCGTAGAATCTGGGTATATTTTTCATAGCAGGCAGTAGCTTGGGTTATCTTTCTCTAACTGTCCTAAGCTGATACAGAGGGGAGCTGACACAGTCATAAGCGCCATTGAATTTACCGTTGGGGCGGAGACCGCCCTGCGCCTGGCTCAGGAGAGCGCCGCCGAACTGGGCCACAGCTATGTAGGCACCGAACACCTTCTTTTGGGGATCGCCCGGGAAGGCCGGGGGCCGGGAGCCAAGGCCCTCCTGGCCGCCGGCCTTTCCGCCGAGGCGCTGCGAAGCGCTCTGGTCCGGCTCATTGGCCTGGGGGCTGCGGGAGGACTTCCCTCTCAGGGGCTTACCCCCCGTTGCCGGGAATGCCTGGAACTGGCACTGAACGACGCCCGCCGCTGTCAAGCCGCCAGGGCGGATACGGGCCATTTGCTTTCCGGCCTTTTGCAGCAGCGGGAAAATGCCGCCGGGCGAGTCATCACTGCCGCCGGAAAGGATCCCCGGCGGCTTTTGGGCGATGTGACCGCCGCTTTCGGCGCTTTTGAGCCCCGGCCCATGGAGCGGCGTAGGCCGGAGCGGGAGGACCGCCCCAATTCCTCCACCAAGCTGCTGGATCAGTTCTCCCGGGATCTTACCGCTATGGCAGAAAACGGAGAACTGGATCCGGTGGTGGGCCGGGAGACCGAGGTACAGCGGGTGGTGGAGATCCTGGCCCGGCGCCGGAAAAACAATCCCGCCCTCATCGGAGAACCGGGAGTGGGTAAGACTGCGGTAGCCGAGGGGCTTGCCCTGGCCATTGCCGAGGACCGGGTCCCGGAGGAGCTACGGAGCAAGCGTTTGGTTGCTCTGGACCTTTCCTCCATGGTGGCAGGGACCAAGTACCGGGGGGAATTTGAAGAGCGGGTCAAAAACATTTTGACTGAAGTCCGCCGTTCGGGGGACGTGATCCTTTTTTTGGATGAACTCCACACCATTGTGGGCGCGGGAAGCGCCGAAGGCGCCATCGACGCCGCCAATATCCTGAAGCCCGCCCTCGGCCGGGGAGATCTTCAGGTGGTGGGAGCCACCACCACTGAGGAATACCGGAAATATATTGAAAAGGACGCCGCATTGGAACGCCGTTTTCAAAGTGTTCCTATTTCCGAACCCACTCCTGAGGCTGCGGGGCGCATTCTTCGGGAGCTTCGCCCCCGGTACGAACAGCACCACCATCTCGTGATTGCCGACGAGGCCCTTGACGCCGCCGTTTCTCTGTCCGTCCGCTACCTTCCTGCCAGACGTCTTCCCGATAAAGCGGTAGACCTGATTGATGAAGCCGCCAGCCGGGTCCGGCTGGCCGGGCTCAAGCTCCCCCCCACCCTTCAGGCTTTGGAAAGCAAAATAGAGGACGCCCACCGCCGAAAGGAGGAAGCCATTCGAAATCAGGATTTTGAAGGAGCCGCTATGTACCGGAGCGCGGAAGGAGATTTTCGCCGGAGCCTGGAGCAGGAACGTTCTTCCCTCTTTTCCAAATCCTCCCCTATAACGGTAACGGCGGAGGATGTAGCCTCGGTAGCCGCAAGCTGGACGGGTATCCCCATCACCGCTCTCACCCGCTCGGAAAGCGACCGTCTTCTGACCCTGGAGGACGCCCTTCACCTTCGGGTAACAGGGCAGGAGGACGCGGTCTCAGCGGTGGCCCGCGCCATCCGAAGAGGCCGGGTGGGGCTGAAGGAGCCAAACCGCCCCGTGGGATCCTTCCTCCTTCTGGGACCTACCGGCGTAGGAAAAACGGAGCTGTGTAAGGCTCTGGCGCAGGCTCTTTTTGGCAGTGAGGAGGCCCTTATTCGCTTCGATATGTCCGAATATATGGAACCCCACACCATCTCCCGGCTTTTGGGTTCTCCTCCAGGGTATGTAGGCCACGAGGAGGGGGGACAACTCACCGAGGCGGTGCGGCGCAAGCCCTACTCCGTAGTGCTTTTCGACGAGATTGAAAAGGCCCATGAGGATATCTGGAGCGTCCTCCTCCAGGCTCTGGAGGACGGCCAGCTCACCGACGCCCAGGGAAGGAAGGCGGATCTTCGCAACTGCGTATTGATTCTCACCTCCAACGTAGGGGCTCGACAGATCACCGCCCGGTCCCGCCTGGGCTTCTCCTCCGCCTCCAGCCATCAGGGGCTGCGTCCTTTCTCCGAGATTCGGGAGGCGGCTATGGAAGAAGCCAAGCGGACCTTCCGCCCGGAATTTTTGAACCGGCTGGATGAGATCATTGTCTTCCGCCAACTAGGGCGGGCGGAGCTGACCGCCATTGCCCGGCGGATGCTGGGGGAGCTGTCCCAACGATTGGAGGCTCTGGGGGTGGAGCTGGCGGTCACGGAGGAGGGGGAGGCCGTTCTTACTCAGGCAGGCTTTGACCCAGATTACGGGGCCCGTCCCCTCCGGCGGGCCATCCGCGCCCAGGTGGAGGATCCGGCAGCCTCCCTCCTGCTCAGCGGGGAACTGACGGCGGGAAGCACCCTGACGGTGACGGCGGAGAATGGATGCCTGACCCTTCTCCCCTCCCCTCTGGCCCTCTCGGCAGGGTAAGTCTTTCCTTTGACACGCTCCGGAAAAGCTGGTATGATGATCGTATCAACTTTTATTGGGGGTCTTTCCATGAAACGGAAATGTCTGTCCCTTTCCCTCTGCCTCTCCCTGTGCCTGAGTCTAGCTGCCCCCGCCCTGGCGGCGGAGAAACCCGTCTTTTCCGATGTGCCTGCCGGAAGCTGGTTTGAGAAGGGAGCGGCCACCTACGCCCAAAGGGGGATCATGGTGGGCACCGGGGAGGGGCTCTTCTCCCCCGATACCGAGCTCACCGCCGCCGAATGCCTGACCCTGGCCCTGCGGCTCTACGACCTTCAGCAGGGTGGGGACGGCACGTTGGAAGCGGCCCCGGAGGATTGGGGCAGAATGACCCTCACCCTCAACGACGGCACCGTCTTTACCCGCTATGGGGAGCAGAATTTCTTTTTTGACTACACCCGCTTTGACAATGCCGCCCCTGACGGGAGCGACCTTTACGCCATCTATGTCCAGGCCCACGGAGAGTCCGTCCAGGAGCGGGAAGCCTATGCCAAGGCTCACGAGGGAAATGCTACCTTTATGGCGGAGGGTAAGGACTATCCCGGTACGGTGGTGTCCGGCAGCACCTATGACGGTCCCTGCCTGCGCTTCTCCTTTCTCCCTCCTCAGGAGGAGCCCTCCGACCTGTTTTTCCTTTTCCGCTCCGCCCGGCCCGGACCGGAGCGGTGGTACCGGAATGCGGCTTACACCTGTGAAATACGGGGGCTTACCGAGGCCGACGGCTTTGACTCCCTGCTGGGTTATCTTTCCAACAGCGGTCCCGATGTCTCGGTACGCCGGGAATCCTTTGCCAAGGCCCTGGCGGTGGCCGCCGGGACCCTGGAAAAGAAATATGAACTCTCCCGGATCCCCGATGTGGAGCGCCATGAGGGCTCGGAGGGTATCTATATGCTTTACGAGGCCGGTGTCCTGGGCGGGGTGGACCCATTCGGCACCTTTGACGGAAACGATTTTCTGACCCGGGCGGAGGCCGCCGTTATGACGGCCCGGGTGCTGGATCCGGACCAGCGGCTTTCCTCTCCCCCCTCCCCGCCCGACGCTTATGACCAGGCAGTCATCGATCTGCGCTCTGGGTCTACCTATTCCAGGCAAAGCGAGCGGACCTATGAGACGGAGGACTGCACCATCTTCGTCTATGACCGGGGTGGAGCCATGCACACGGGTCCCGGCAATATCACCATCATCTATAAGCCCGGCTCCCAGCCGGGGGCGGGGACGGTCCTTTCGGCGGAAACCCCCAACACCTGGGCGACCCTTCAGACCGGGGTGGACATGCTTCAACTCAGTGAGGATCGGAAAACCCTTACCTACGGCTACCTGATCGAAGACGAGATGTATGATCTAGCCGTACACGTATCCGGTCCCGCAGGGTTCTATACCTATACAGTGGATCTGCCCACCGGGGTGACCACCCCCAGTTACGCCCCCCTCTCCTACGAGAGTTCCCTTAGCACCCTGTCCTACGGACGCAATTATACCTTGGAAAAACAGCTGGAGGGTGCGGCGTGTACCCTTCTCCTCCGCTGGAAACCTCTGACCGCCCGGGAGCCTGACGTCAAGGACTATGAGCTGTGGCTGGTCCGCAGGGATGAAACGGGAAGCCGTACCCGGCTGCTTCTGCCCAGCACGGCGATCAGTGAGGACCATCATTACGCCCCCACCGACAGGGCCCCCGATTCTCTGGAAATAAGTGAGGACGGCAGGACCCTCACCTATACCTACCGCTTCGACCAGGCCCTGGAGGACTACCATGACGCCGGGACCTACACCTACATGGTAGATCTGACCACCGGGGAGCTGACGGTGGAACACGCCCCCCTTTGACCCCGCGTTTTCCGGCTTGTCCAGATAAAAAATGCCCACGGCTTTCGCCGTGGGCATTTTCATGTTTTTCCTTGTTTTATTCGCCGAACAGCTCCGCCGTCTTTCTCATTCGCTCGGCGATCGTTACGCCAAAGGGGCAACGGCTCTCGCAGCTGCGGCAGCCGATACAGGCCCCCGCCTTTTTATCCAGGGCCAGGTAATGGGCCCGGACGGTGGCGGGGATCTCCTCCTGCATGGCGGCCAGGTCATAATACTTGTTCACCATGGCAATGTCGATCTCCACCGGGCAGGGCTTGCAGTGACCGCAGTAGGTACACTCCCCCTGCCCAAAGGTATGCTTGGGAGCCTGGGCCAGGACCCTGGCGTAATTCTTCTCCTCCTCAGAGGCCGTCTCGTAGGCCACGGCGGCCTCCACCTGCTCCGGGGTGTCATAGCCCGCCATCACCGCCGCCACGGCTGGCCTGGTCAGGCAATAGTGGATACACTGAACGGGGGTCAGGGCCACTCCGAAGGGGGACATCTTGGGATCGAACAGCCGCCCGCCGGCGTAGGGCTTCATTACTGTAATGCCCACATCCGCCTTCTCGCACAGCCGGTAGACCTGGGCCCGCTGGGGATCGATGCCGCCCAGGTTCTCTCCGTAGTTCTCCCAGTCGAAATAAGTATCCAGATCCTCGGTGGCCGGGTGCATATCAAAGGCGGGGTTCACACTGAACAAGACCATTTCCACGATCCCGCTCTCCACTGCCTTCTTCACCATGGCCGGATTATGGGTGGACATCCCGATATGCCGGATGGTCCCCCTCTCCTTCAGTGCCTTTACATAGTCAATATAAGGGCTTTGGAATGCGGCCTCCCAGTCCTTCCCGGTATCCACAAAGTGGATCATCCCCAGGTCGATGTAGTCCGTTTGAAGCCGGGCCAACAGATCCTCAAATGCCTCCCGGCACTTTTCCACGTCCCGGGTACGGACATACTGGCCCCCTTGCCAGGTGGAGCCGATATGGCCCTGAATAAACCACTTTTCCCGCCGTCCGGCCAAAGCCTTGCCAATATTGGAGCGGACGTTGGGTTCCGACATCCAGCAGTCCAGAATATTGATCCCCAACTCCTCCGCCCGGCGGATGACCGCCTCGCACTCCTGGGTGTTGTGCCGCTCCAGCCACTCTCCTCCCAAGCCGATCTCGCTGACCATCAGCCCGGTCTTTCCCAACCTGCGGTAATTCATGTTCCTTCTCCTTCTATATTTCCCTATCAGGTCAGCCCCAGATACAGATCCTTGTACTGCTTCGCGGAATTCTCCCAGGACAGGTCCTTCTCCATATCCCGCAGCACCATTTCATCCCAACAGGAGCGCGCCTCAAAATACAGGGTCTTGGCCCGGTTGATGGCGTCCAGAAGCAGTCCGGCGTCGTAGCGGTCAAAGGTGAAGCCGTTTCCGGCGTTGGTAAACATATTATAAGGCTCCACCGTATCCTTCAAGCCGCCGGTCTCCCGCACGATGGGGATCGTGCCGTAGTGCATGGCGATCAACTGGGTCAGCCCGCAGGGCTCAAACCGGGAGGGGACCAACAGGGCGTCTGCTCCGGCATAGATCCGATGGGCCCGGGTCTCATCGTACATGATATTGGAGCAGACGCTTCCCCTGAAAGCGTTCTCATAGTACCGGAAGGAGTCCTCATACACCCGATCCCCAGTCCCCAGCACCACGACCTGCGTATGATCGTCCATGACCTGGCTGAGGATAGCGTTGACCAGATCCAGTCCCTTCTGGTCTGTCAGCCGGGAGATCAGTCCGATCACAAACTTGCCGTCGTCCTGGGTCAGCCCCAACTCCTCCTGGAGCCTGCGCTTATTCTCCTTTTTCTGCTCCAGCGCATTGTGGAGGGTATAATTGGCATACAGTCTGCCGTCGGCGGCAGGATCCCAGATATCGTAGTCGATCCCGTTTATGATACCCCGCAGCTTACCGGAGTGATAGCGCAGGTGGGCATCCAAAGTCTCGCCGTAGTATGCGCTCTGGATCTCTCCCGCATAGGTCGGACTCACCGTTGTTATCATGTTGGCGTAGGCCAGGCCGCCCTTCATCATGTTTGCGTCCTGATGGCTCGTCTTTAAGACGTCTTTGCAAAAGAGGTGATCCGGCAATCCGGACCAGTAACGGATGGTAGGAATGTTGTAGATCCCTTGGAACCGAAGATTATGGATGGTCAGGATCGTCTTTGCCGTGGTCAGCTTCGTATGTTCAAACTGGGTTCGCAGATATACCGGGACCAGGGCGGCTTGCCAGTCATGGCAATGAATAATATCGGGGATCCAATCCATGTAGTTCAGCGCCGCCAACGCCGCTTTGGCGAAGTAGCAGTATTTCGGGATATCATCCACCAGATTGGTATAGGGACTGCCATTGCTGAAGAACTCTTCATTGTCGATGAAGTCGTACACCACGCCGTCCCAGACATACTCCATAATGCCTACATAAAAGGACCGGCCGTCCGCGCAGAGATCCATTTCAAAAGCGCCCCGGTATATCATTTTTTCCTGATACTCCCAAGGAATACATTTGTAGCGCGGAAGAATAACCTTTACATCACAGTTCTGCTTCACCAGAGCCTTGGGCAGCGCATGCATCACGTCGCCCAGACCACCGGTCTTGACAAAGGGATAACACTCCGAGCCGATAAACGCAACGCTCCTTCTGGGTGTGCTGCTGATCTCTTCCGGCGCAGCAACTTCCGCCAGGATCTCCTCCACCAACTCCTTCTCCTTGCTTTCCTCAGCAATTGCGGCCTTTTGCTTGACTACGGCTTTTTTCGACGGGGCTTTCCTCTTCTTTGGAGTTTTTACGTCTTTCTCTTTCGCCATGTTGCACCTCCTAATAGTAAATGATTTGATCTTACTCTGTTTTTTCCGCACCTAAATCAGGATAGGAGTACATTAAATCTCTCTATTTTTATTATACATCATATGCCAGAACAACACAACCAATAAAACGAGTCGGAGCAAGCAATATGACACTTGCCCCGCCCCGGAGGTCATGGAGATGGAAAGTTCACAGGTGGGTTTAGAACCCGCCCCTGCACAGTCAAACATGTTATCAAAACAGGATGGTCTTGCCCTCTTCGGATGAAAGCCGGGAAGCGGGTTTCATCCGAAGGCGAAGAAATTCCTGCCATAGTGCAGTTTTCGCCGCAGGCGGAAACGAAACGGTGGCAGGAATTTCTGAGCTGGTGCCGGTGGTGGGACTCGAACCCACACGGGGGATTAGCCCAACGGATTTTGAGTCCGTCACGTCTACCAATTCCATCACACCGGCTTATTCATTTTTCAGTTTTCTATTATAGCGTCTTTTCCTCCTCTTGGCAAGGCTAAATTTTTTCTTTTTTCCCTCCCCATAATAAGGTTTTTCCCTTGACAAGCGGCACAAAATGTTGTATTATAATTCCATTGTAAAGTTATCCGGCTTTACATATCACATAAACAAGGAGGGGTCGGCGTGAAAAACCAGGCTTACCGCATGGCGCTGCTGTTTGATTTCTACGGTGATACGCTTACCGAACGGCAGAAGGAATTTTACGATCTATACTATAACGAAGACCTCTCCCTTTCCGAGATCGCCGAAAATTACGGCATTTCCCGGCAGGGCGTCCGGGACGTGATCGTTCGGGCAGAGGCAGCCCTTACCGAGTTGGAGGACAAAACGGGGATCATCCGCCGTTTCCATGTCATGCAGGACCAGCTCAGTGGCCTTCTCACCGATGTGGACGCCATTGCTCAGCGCAACGCCCAGCTTTATCAGGACAATGAGATCGAGACCCTGACCGGAAGGATCCATTCCGTCCTGGAAAAGCTGAAGCAGGAGTAAGCCATGGCCTTTGAGGGACTGACTGAAAAACTGAATAATGCCTTTAAACGCCTCCGGGGCAAGGGACGGCTTACCGAGGCAGATGTAAAAGAGGCTATGCGGGAGATCCGTATGGCGCTGCTGGAGGCCGACGTAAGCTACAAGGTGGTCAAAGACTTTGTAGCCAGAGTATCGGAGCGGGCCGTGGGTTCCGATGTGCTGGAGGCTCTCTCTCCCGCTAAGATGATCGTGAAGATCGTCAATGAGGAGCTTACCGAACTCATGGGCGGTGAGGACGCCAAGTTGACCATCTCCTCCAAGCCGCCCACGGTCATTATGATGGTGGGACTTCAGGGCGCCGGCAAGACTACCAACTCTGCCAAACTGGCGGGACTGATGAAAAAGCAGGGCAAACGGCCCCTTTTGTCTGCCTGTGACGTGTACCGCCCCGCCGCCATCGAGCAGTTGGAGGTCGTGGGCAAGCAGCTAGACATTCCCGTCTTTCAGATGGGACAAAGCGACCCTGTGGACATTGCTAAGGCCGCCGTGGAGCATGCCAAAAAGCATGGAAACGACCTGGTATTCCTGGATACCGCCGGACGGCTCCATGTGGATGAACAGTTGATGGCGGAGCTCCAGAATATCAAGGACGCGGTGGCTCCCCACGAGATCCTGTTGGTAGTAGACGCCATGATCGGTCAGGATGCGGTAAATGCCGCCAAGGCCTTTGACGACGCGCTGGACCTTACCGGCGTGATGCTCACCAAGCTGGACGGCGACGCCCGGGGCGGTGCGGCCCTCTCCATCCGGGCAGTGACCGGCAAGCCCATCAAGTTTGTGGGCACTGGGGAAAAGCTGGACCAGGTGGAGATCTTCCACCCCGACCGGATGGCGGGGCGGATCCTGGGTATGGGAGACGTTCTCTCCCTCATTGAAAAGGCTCAGGAAAGCTTTGACCAGAAAAAGGCCATGGAGCTACAGGAAAAGCTCCGCAAGAACAAATTCACGCTCACCGATCTCTATGACCAGTTGGTGCAGATGAAGAATATGGGTTCTCTCAGCGATATCGCCGGAATGCTTCCCGGCGTAGACGCCAAGGCCCTGGAGGGAGCGTCGGTAGACAATTCCGCCCTGGGCCGTACGGAGGCTATCATCCTCTCCATGACCCCTGAAGAGCGGGAGGAGCCCTCCATCCTGAACAACAGCCGGAAGAAACGGATCGCTGCCGGAGCTGGGGTCCAGGTAGTGGATGTGAACCGGCTTTTAAAGCAGTTTGAAGCCATGCGGCAGCTTACCCGCCAGATGAACGATCCCCGTCTTCGGAAGCTGGCGAAAAAGGGCCGTCTGGGCGGCATGGGAGGCAAAGGAATGGGGTGCGGCTTCCCCTTCTGAGCTAGACAAGTTTACCTGTAAAAAAGTGTATGCCCCATCCGTAAGACGGCAAAGCCGCCAAGGGCTGGAGCGTGGAACCCGCCCCTACAAAACGTTGGCAAGCATCGTTTTCGATGTTTCCAGATATAAGAGCAACATTCTTAATGGAGGTGAAAATAATGGTCAAAATTCGTCTGCGCCGTATGGGCGCCAAGAAGGCCCCCTTCTACCGCATCGTGGTGGCCGACTCCCGCTATCCCCGGGACGGTCGGTTTATCGAGGAGATCGGCACTTATGATCCCACCGCCGAGCCCACCGTGCTGAAGGTGGACGCCGAGCGCGCCCAGGCCTGGATCAAGACCGGTGCTCAGCCCACCGAGACGGTGAAGGCTCTGCTGAAAAAAGCCGGCGCTATCTAAGAGGGAGGGCAACACCAGATGAAAGAGCTCCTCACCTATATCGCCAAGAACTTGGTGGACAACCCCGACGCTGTGGAGGTCACCGAGCGCCAGGGCGACGGCGAGATCCTTTTGGAGCTGCGGGTAGCCAGCGAGGACATGGGCAAGGTGATCGGCCGTCAAGGCCGTATCGCCAAATGGATCCGTGTGCTTATGCGCTCCGCAGGCCAGCGGAAGGGGACAAGAGTCTCCGTGGATATCACCGACTGAATGGAGGAAGCGGCGGGCCGTGACCCGCCGTTTTTTCTTATCCCCACCAGGAGGCACGCATATGAAAAGCCAATTTTTAGAAACAGGGCAGATCGTCAATACCCATGGGGTACATGGGGAGGTCAAGGTAGTCCCCTGGGCGGACTGCCCGGAATACCTCAAGCAATTTCACACCTTCTACCTGGAGGATAAGCCCTTGAAGGCCCTGTCCGTCCGGGTGGATAAGCGGAATGTGCTGATCCGCTTTGAAGGGGTGAACACGGTGGAGGAGGCCATGAAGTTGAAGGGCAAGCCTCTTTCCGTGGCCCGCGCCGACGCCTCGCTCCCCAAGGGCCGATATTTTCTGGCCGATTTGATGGGTCTCGCTGTGGTAGACGCCGCCACAGGAGACACACTGGGAGAGGTGGAGGATATCCTCACCCCTCCCGCTCACAATGTTTATGTGGTGGGCGGTGGAAAAAAGCGGTATATGATCCCCGCTGTTCCCGCCTTTGTCGCAGAAACCAACATAGAGGGCGGATATATCAAGGTAAATCTGATCGAGGGGCTGGAAACCGATGTATAGGATCGACATTCTTACGCTTTTTGATATGACGGTGGGGGACGTCCTCTCGGAATCCATCCTGGGCCGGGCCCAGGAACGGGATTTCCTGCGGATCGAGACCCACCAGATCCGGGACTACACCCTCAACAAACAGAAGCAGGTAGACGACTACCCGTACGGAGGCGGACGCGGGGCGGTGATGCAGGCCGATCCCCTCTACCAATGCTGGAAGCATGTGGTGGACGAGTTTGGTCCCGGACACACCATCTACTTCTCCCCCGCCGGAACCATCTTCCGGCAGGCCGACGCCAAGCGCCTGGCGGCAGACTACGACCACCTGATCCTGGTCTGCGGCCACTACGAGGGCATTGACGAGCGGTTCGTTGAGGAGTGCGTGGATGAGGAGATCTCTCTGGGAGATTTTGTCCTGACCGGAGGGGAGATCCCCGCCATGGCGGTTGCCGACGCGGTGTGCCGCCTGGTCCCAGGAGTGCTTCCCGATCCGGAGTGCTTTGAAAACGAAAGCCACTGGAACGGCCTTCTGGAATACCCCCAGTATTCCCGTCCCGAGGAGTGGCACGGGAAAAAGGTCCCCTCCATCCTCCTCTCTGGAAACCATGCCTTTGTGGAGAAATGGCGGCGAAAGCAGGCCATTCTGCGTACCAAGCGGAGACGGCCGGATATGTACGAAAAGCTGGACCTTACCTCCAAGGAAGATTCCAAGCTGATGAAAGAGCTGCGGGAGGAATACCCGGAAGACTTTTCCAACTAAAGAAACCATACGAAAAGCGCCCTTTGAGACCAAGGGGCGCTTTATTCCCTTCCTCCGTCATTTCTTTCTTTGTTTCTCTTGCTTTCTCTCCGAAACTGTGATATGATGAAGAAAATAATTTTCAATATTATATTCGGAGGTCACCTTTATGAGTTTTAAGATCATTGTAGACAGCTGCTGTGACCTTACTGCGGGGCAACTGCACCAAGGTCCTTTTCTCCGGGCTCCCCTGACCATCTCCATTGCGGGAGAGGACATTGTGGATGACGAGACCTTTGACCAGGCTCACCTGATCCTGCTTATGCGGGAAAGCGCGGAGCCCCCCAAGACGGCCTGTCCCTCCCCCGCCCAGTATCTGGACGCCTTTGAAAAGGCTGATGCGGAGGATCTCTATGTGGTCACTCTCTCCGCCCTTCTCTCCGGCTCCCACAATGCGGCGGCCCAGGCCAGAGCCATCTGGCTGGAGGAGCATCCGGAAGCCCATGTCCACATCTTCAATTCCTGTTCCGCCGCTGCGGGAGAGGTTGCCGTTGCCATGAAGTTACTGGAAGCCGCAGGCTCCGGCTTGGATTTTCAGGCGGTGGTAAACGAGACCTCTCAGTTCATCGCCTCCATGACCACCTACTTTGTTCTGGAGGACCTGGATCATCTACGAAAAAACGGGCGGCTCACCGGGGCCCTGGCCATCGTCACCGAAGCCCTGCGGATCAAGCTTTTGATGGGAGCCACCCCCGAGGGACAGATTAAAAAAGTAGGGCAGGCCCTCTCGGTCAAGCAGGCCCTCACCCGGATGGTGGCTCTGATGGCCGCCGACCCCGGTCATGTGGGTCGGACGGTCTCCATTGTCCACTGCAACAACCTGGACCGGGCCCTCTATGTTCGGGAGCAGATCCTGAAATCCTGTCAGTTCAAGGACATCCTGATCTCCGAGGCCCGGGGCGTCACCACAGTCTATGCCAATGACGGAGGGATCGTGGTAGCCTTTTGATTCCAACACACAAAAAGTCCGGCTTCCGGGATCCTTCCGGCAGCCGGACTTTTCTTTTTTCTGGCAAAACAGTACCGGCCAAAAGGGGCCCCCTAAGTTAGATACTCGTAAGACAGTATTAGATTTGTTTTTTGGAAACGGCGTAGCG
>CANRZY010000045.1 GCA_947644625.1 uncultured Pseudoflavonifractor sp. | reverse complement strand
CCTTGATGTTGTCGTCCTCCAGTACGTAAATGAGCTTGGGGAAGGCGGGAGTGACAAAGACGCCCTCCTCGTTCTTCACACCTTTGAAGCGCTGAAGAAGGGTCTCCTCAACGATCATGGCCAGGTCCTTCTTCTCCCGCTCATTTTTAGCCTCGTTAAGGTACATGAACACGGTGATGAAGGGGGCCTGTCCATTGGTAGTCATTAAAGTGACCACCTGGTATTGAATGGTCTGAACGCCCCGGCAGATCTCCTCCCGCAGGCGGCTCTCCACCACATCGGAAATGGCTTCCTCACTGGGCTCGTAGCCCATGATCTTGCATTCGTCGATCACATCCCGGCGGATCTTCTGGCGGGAAATGTCCACGAAGGGAGCCAGGTGGGTCAAGCTGATGGACTGGCCGCCATACTGGTTGGAGGCGACCTGAGCGATGATCTGGGTGGCAATATTACATGCGGTGGAGAAGCTGTGGGGCTTCTCGATCATGGTGCCCGAAATAACGGTACCGTTTTGCAGCATGTCCTCCAGATTTACCAGATCGCAGTTATGCATATGCTGGGCAAAGTAATCCATGTCGTGGAAATGGATGATACCCTGTTCATGGGCCTCTACAATATCGGGGGGGAGCAGCACTCTGCGGGACAGATCCTTGGAGACCTCGCCCGCCATATAGTCCCGCTGAACGGCATTGACCTTGGGATCCTTGTTGGAATTTTCCTGCATGACCTCCTCGTTGTTGGACTCGATGAGGGTCAGGATCTGTTCATCGGTGGTGTTGGCGGCCCGGGCCAGGGAACGGGTGTACCGATAGCGGATATACCGCTTGGCGGTCTCATAAGCCCCTTCCTTCATGATCTCGGTCTCTACCAGCTCTTGGATCTCCTCTACGGAGAGAGAGCGGCCAATGTTGGAGGCATAGGCCTCGATCCGGTCGGAGATCGCCCGGACCTGACTGGGGATCAGCTCCCGGGCTCCGGTGGTAGCGGCGTTGGCCTTTGCCACCGCGTTAAAAATCTTTTCAGAATCAAAGGTCACTTCCTGGCCGCTGCGTTTGATCAACTTCATGGCTTTGACGTCTCCTCTTTTTATATCGGTAGCCGGCGGACATTTTCTCTGCCTCCCGCCGAGCGAGCAAACCCAGTATACAATATCTAGAGGGGGAATGCAAGAGGAAAGTCACAAGATATTGTGTAAAAAATAAAAGCAGGAACCAGATGTGGTGTTGAATAAAAGGCGCAGAAGAAAGAAGAAAGTTCTTGGGTAAGAAGGATTTTCCAGAGAACAGGCACAAAAAAGCGACGATAAGTCATCGTCGCTTTGCCGATATGGGGGAGGGGGATAGGGCATCCCTGCGATAAAGTCGTTTCAATCCACGCCTCCTGAAAAGGAAGCGCGGATTGAAACGTGTAAATCCTTTTTCTCCTGGGGGGAGCGGTCAGCCGACGGTAAAATTTTATCTGTCATCCCTTTGGTCCCAACACCAACGGCTGTATTTGTCTTCCCTCCAAGGCGGCGGCTACGGTATCGGCCACCAGGGAGAAGTCGGCCACCAGGGAGGTGGGCTTCCCCTGGGGATCGTCCTGACGGAAGGGGACGAAGTAGACGTTCTTTTTGTCCAGCAGGACGCCGATATTCTTGGCGGCCCCAGCCAGAGCGTCGTTGGTGGATACTGCCAGGATAAGGGGTCGGGCGTTCCTGAGATGGGCCTTAGCCGCCAGGGTCACGGTGGTGTCGGTGATCCCTGAAGCCAGCTTGCCCAGAGTGTTGCCTGTGCAGGGGCAGATCACCAACGCGTCAAGCAGCTTTTTGGGACCGATGGGCTCCGCCTTGGCAAGGGTGTCGATGACCCGCTTATCGCAGATGCGCTCCATCTCCCGGAGCCAGTTGTGGGCCTCTCCAAAGCGGGTATCCAAGGCGGCGGAGTTTTCGGAGACGATGGGGGCGACGTCTCCAAAGCGGGCCTTTACCGCCTCCAGAGCGGACATGGCGGTGGAAAATGTACAGAAAGAGCCGCAAAAGGCGAAGCCTATGCAGCGGGAGGGTTCATTCATAGTCATACTCCTAACTCGGTCAATATGTTATAGATGGCGTTTTTGATGGCCAGCCCTGCCGTGACCGGGGCGGTCTTGCCGGGAAGGGACAGGGCCCAGATGACCTTGACTCCCAGTTCGGAGGCGGCGGAAAAGTCCACTCCTCCGGGTTTGGAGGCCAGGTCGATCACAAGGCAGCCCGGTTTTACATCGCCCAGCTCCTCCCGGCCCAGCACGGGGGCGGGGACGGTATTGACGATGAGGTCATAGCCGCACAGCCAGCCTGAGAGCTGATCGGACCGCTCTGCTCCGCAGCCCCATACCTGGGCCCAGGCGAGATCGGAAAACTTCCGGGCGGCCAGTGACACATTGGCGCCCAGTCCCCGGAGCTGCTGGCACAGCACCTTTCCCAGCCGCCCCGCCCCAATGAGCAGCACCCGGGCGCCGTGAAGGGTGACGGGCAGCTCTTCCATGGCGATCTGAATGGCCCCTTCGGAGGTGGGGACGGCGTTGGCCACTGCCAGCTCCTCGCGGGCAAAGTAGTCGACCAGGCGGAGCTTGCGGGCCTTGGCGTCCTCCTGAAGGGCTGCCGAGATCCGTCCGGCGCAGAGAAGCTGTCCGGGGCGAAGGGCGTCCAGAACCTCAGAGAGAGCAACCCGGCGGTCGGAGAGAGGGGCGTTGAGCTGACCGCCGTCGGAGGCGGGGAGAGGGAGGATCACGCAGTCGGCCACTGAGATCCCGGAAAGAGCTTCGGCAGAGAGTGAAGCGTCGACTCCCCGCTCCAGGGCGTAGGTATGTACGGTGTGTCCATCCTCTGACAGGGCCCTGGCTAAGGCGGCCTGCCGTGGGTCGCCGCCGACGACCCAAAAATTCAAACGTTCCCGCATAGGCGTTCCCTCCTTACTGAGCCATCTTATGCACCGGGGAGGGAAGGGGTGATAGGAGAAGAGGATATGGAGGCGGGGAAAGGGGACGGTTTTGCGCCAAAAAATGAGGCAGAAGAGGAAAAGCCTCTTCTGCCTCATTTTATCTGTCAGGAGCTTGGAACAAAGACCGATCAGCCCTTGGCACGGGCCACGGCGTTTTCCGCGGCAATAATGCCCCAGGTGGCGCAGTTGCCGTGGCCGATGCCGCCGATGGTGGTGTGGCCGCAGACGTTGCCCATACCGATGATCTCTCCGGCCAGGAAAGCGCCCTCGATGGCGCTGCCGTCAGCGCGGAGCATTTGGGCGCTGCCGTTTACACGGGGACCGCCGGAGGTGATGAGCACGTAGGGAATGGTGTATACGGCGTAAAGGGGGCCCTCCATGGCGGTAAGGGCGTTGGTGCGGCCAAAGGCGCTGTCCTTGCCGCCGGTGCAGTCCTTGTTGTACTGCTTCACTGTGGCGGCAAGTCCGGCGGCGTCGATGCCGGCCAGGGCAGCCAGCTCCTCTACGCTATCGGCCTTAAAGACATATTTGCCCTCGGCGGCCAGCTCCTCCAGCTTGGCCCAGTCGCCTCCCAGGAGGGGGGAGTTATCCGCCGTTTTAGCGCTGGCAGGGAAGACGGAGAAGACCACATTGTCCTTGACCTGAGTCCAGGAATCGGACTTCACCTTGGAGTCGGCGGTGGTCTCGTCGGTAAAGCGCTTGCCGTTCAGGTCTACCCAAATGGCATCCTTAAAGGAGTAGGTGTTGATGGTAAGGCTCTTGTCAAAGCCGGTGACAGGGATGCAGCCGCCGTAAGCGGTACAGAAATCCATGCCGTCAAATACAGCCCCCGCCTTCCGGGCGAAATCATAGCCGGAGCCGTTGGCGGTGGCAGGAGCGGAGGTAGCCACGTTGGTGAAGTTATACTCTTTGAGCCAGCTTTCATTGTGGCCGTAGCCGCCGGTAGCCAGAATGATGGAGGGGGCGGTATAGGTGACCTCGTTTCCTGCCGCATCCTTGGTGGTGACGCCGGTGATCACATTATTTTCCAAAATAATGTCGGTGGCCTCCGTCTTCAGAAGGAGACAGGCGTTCCCGGCGGCAATGTACTCGTTCAGTTTGTTCATAAGGCCCTTGACAAAGCCGGAAGCGCCCTTGCCGCTGGAATCCTCCACCACGCCGCTTTCCGGTACGGCATAGTGGACACGGGGAACGTTCAGAGGCTCATAGGAGCCATAGGTGGGGGTCCGCTTACCAAAGTCAACGCCAATGACCTCATCCAGCCAGTCCACCGCCCGGCCGCAGTTTTGGGCAAAGGTCATGGCGGCTTCGGGGTTGAAGTTTCCTTTGCCGCCCAGACGCTCAAAGTCGGCGTACAGCAGCTCAGGAGAATCCTCCAGCTTATTTTCTGCCTCGATCTTGGTGCCTACGCCTACGATGGAGCCACCGGCCAGATTGCCGGAGCCGCCCACTCGGGCAGCCTGCTCCAGTACCAGCACGTTGGCACCCAGCTCGGCGGCCTTCACGCCGGCGCTGAGGCCTGCAATGCCGGCGCCTACCACAATAACGTCAGGCTTGTCAAAGGGGATAGCCACATCGGCAGACTCGCCGCTGCCGCCGCTGAGCGCTTTCTCCACCGCCTCCATAATGGCCCGGGAGGTAATGCTGGCGCCGGAGGCCACGTCCACCTGGGGCTTCTGGGCGTCAATGATGGCCTGGGGGATCTGGGCGATGGCGGGGTCAGAGATCCCAGGGGTCTCGCTGTGCTTGCCAATGTCGATCTTGGCGATCTTGCCTCCCTCCACGGTGACGGTGACGGGTACGTCTCCGCCCATACCGGTCCCCGAAGCGGTGTAAACTCCGTCGGTGTAGCCGGAAACGGGAGCGGTGAAGCCGGGCACGTTCACCAGAGCGGCGGTGTTAGGGTGGTCCTTGTCCCACACGACCTCAATGTCCAGCAGTTCGCTGAGATAGCGAAGGGGTACATAGGTGGCGCCGTCGTAGGCAAAGACCTCGGCGGGGGAGCCGTCAGACTTGGTGGGGATGACGGTCTGACCGTTAATGGTCATATCCATGGGGGTGACGGAGATGGTTTTTCCTGCTCCAGCGGCCAGAGCCGCCGTACCCAAGACCATGACAAAAGCCAGAGCCAGGGCGGTGATCCTTTTTTTCATAGATATCTCTCCTTTTTCCCTCCTATAATTTGGCCCTGTGGGGAAGCCCAGGAAGTAAAAATATTATACACCTGTCGTTTGGATTTGTAAAATTATTTTCAATATTGAATTTTAAAAACTTTTGGAATAGAAAAGTGGGGCACAAATGGATAAAGAGGCGGAGACCATTACAAAAAGGAGAGAGGAAAAAGAAAAAAATCCCGAAGCGTTTTCACACTTCGGGATTTTTTTGTGAGTTTATCCAAGACCGGCGGCTAAAAACTGTTCGTGGGAGAGAGTCCCGCCCTGGACGGTTACAAGCATGGCAGCGGCGGCATTGGCCTGGGCTATGGCCTGAGAGAGGTCCATCCCACGGGCAAGGCAGGCCATCAACGCGCCGCAGTGGCCGTCTCCCGCCCCGATGGTATCGGTAACATGGTCTACCCGGACGGGAGGGATCTGGATAAGAGACTTACCGTCGTAAAAGCAGGCTCCGTTTGCCCCGGTGGTAATGATAAGGGTATTCTGGGTAAGGGTATAGAGGGCTGCGGCTGCCCCTTCGATGGTGGAAGAACCGGTATAATCCTTCACCTCGTCGTCATTGAGATGAAGAATGGGGCGCAGAGCAAAGATCCGCTCCATTAGAAGTGGGTCGATCCGGCACAGCCGGGGACCGGGGGCAAAAAAGACGGGAAGACCGCTTTTTTCCAGGAAATCCAGGATCACATCTCCTGTTTTTTCCTCGATCTCCAGTCCGCATATGTAGGCGCAGCTGTAGTCCTCCGGCCGGACCAGGTCAAACCACTCAGGCTTAAAAAGGTATTCCGCTCCATGGTCCACAATGAAGGTCCGCTCTCCTGAGGACTCCACAAAGCAGTAGCAGCAGCCATTGTCCTGCTCCGGGGTGGGGATCCGGGAGACAAGACCCTTTTTGGCCAGGTGAGTGCGGACAAAGTCTCCATAGATGCCAGTTCCCACCGGGGAAAACAGCTCATAAGGCACGCCATAATGACCGATCATGTCGGCCACATTGTGGGCGCAGCCGCCCAGAACGGCCCGCTGGGACTTGATGTGGACGTCCTGGGCCGTCTGGGGCAGAACATCCAGATTGACCACGATGTCGGTCACGGTAGAACCAATGACGAATATCTTTCTCATGCAACCCGCTCCGTTTTTTATTTCTCTGATTTACAGCAAAATGACCCCGGCGGAGGAGCAGGCGTCCATGGTAGCCTGATCCCAGATCCCCGCCTGGACCTCACCGATATGGGCCCGGCCCAGGAGATACATGCAAAGCCTGGACTGGCCGATGCCGCCGCCGATGGTAAGGGGGAGCTTGCCCTCCAGAAGAAGCTTATGGAATTCCAGCTCCCGGCGTTCCTCGTGGCCGGAGACGGTAAGCTGCCGGTCCATGGCCTGGGGATCCACCCGAATACCCATGGAGGAAAGCTCAAAGGCGTTTTCCAGCACGCTGTTCCATACCAGGATATCGCCGTTCAGGGTCCAGTCGTCGTAGTCGGGGGCCCGGCCGTCGTGGGGCTTGCCGGAGCGAAGGGATCCGCCGATGCCCATAAGGAAGGTGAGGGGATGATCTTTTACCCAGGCGTTTTCCCGCTCTTTGGGGGTAAGCTCGGGCCATTTTTCCTCCAGCTCCAGAGCGGTGACAAAGGAGACCTTGTCGGCCACCTTGGGAAGCCTGCACAGCACCGGAAAGGCAGACTGAAGGGTCATCTGGGTTTCCCGGATAGCCTCGGCAATGGCCTCCACTGTCCGGCGGAGGTAATCCTCGTTCCGGTCCCGGGGGGCGATGACCTTCTCCCAGTCCCACTGGTCTACATAGACCGAGTGGAGATTGTCCAGCTCCTCGTCCCGGCGAATGGCGTTCATATCGGTATAGAGCCCCTCCCCCACGGAGAAGTGGTAGCGGTACAGGGCCATGCGCTTCCACTTTGCCAGGGAGTGAACCACCTGGGCGTCCTTTTGGGCAAAGGGCACGTCAAAGGAGACGGGGCGTTCCACGCCATTGAGGTCGTCGTTCAGGCCGGTGGCGGCCTGGACGAAGAGGGGGGCGGACACCCGGCGGAGGTTCAGGGCGCCGGCCAGAGTATCCTCGAAGACCCGCTTCAAAAGGCCGATGGCCTTCTGGGTATCATATAGATTCAAAGAGGGGGCATATCCCTGGGGAATGACCGTTTTCAGCATGGAGAGCGCTCCTTTTTATTCGGATGAGACTTATTATAAGGCCACAAACGGGAAATAGCAAGGGGGGGTGTAGATTTTCCTCAAATGGGAAAAATAGAAAAGAAAGGAGGGAAGCTCCATGCGGGAATGGATTTGGAGATCGGCCCTGGCGGTAGTACTGTGCCTGGGGGTAGGGGAGAGCTACCGGAGGACCGTACCCCTGGAGACCCCTGTACCGGCCGCTCCGCCGGCTGAAGCGCCCTTTGTGGATGTGACCTTTGGAGAGCGGTGGTATGACGGGGCCCAGTATGGGTACCGGCGGGGACTTGTCCGGGGGATGAGCGAGAGGTCGTTCGGCGGGGAGCTTCCAGCCACCCGCGCCATGGCGGCAACCATGATCTGGCGCATGGCGGGGCAGCCCCAGGTGCTGGGCTCCAGCCGCTTTTCCGATGTGGAGCCGGGACAGTGGTACACTCCGGCGGTGGTTTGGGGGGAGGCCAGGAGTCTTTGGGAGGGATATGGGGACGGTACGTTCCGCCCGGAGGCGGGGGTGACCTGGACCCAATTGGAGCGGGTGCTGGGGCGGTATTTAAGAATGGAAAAGGAAGAGACGCTGCCGGTGGGGACGACCCTGAGCGTAAAGACGGAGCCGCCGCTTACCCGGGGGGAACTGGCGGAGACGCTGATGAGGGTGTGTGAGGGAAAGTAAATGTGATTTTAGCGTACCAATGTGCGTTAGGGGCGAAGGGCGGGGGCTTGCCCCCGCCCTTCTTTTGTAAATTTTTATTTACCTCTCAGGGCCAGCAGCTCCTTAGTGATCTCCTCCGCCTGGGCGTAGACGCCCTCAAAATCTACATGGGGATTGTAGAGTTTTTCCAGCTCGTCATGCTCCGCCTTGGCCTGGGCCAGGGATCCGATCCCTTCGTCCAAAAGGGCGGACTGGACCTTCCGGGCAAATTTGAGCCGGGATTTGTATTTTCGGAGCTGTTCGGTGTCCGCCATAGCGTCCATTCGGATCCGGCGATAGGGTTTGCCGGGATAGGGGAGGGCGGAAGTGCTGGTGACGAAGGCCAAACTCAGATCGGGGACCAGCAGATGTTCGGCCCTGTCCGGAAACAGGGGGGAGGGACACAGGATCACGTCATATCCTGCCGACATGCACCCCGCGGCCAGGGTGGTGAGCATTCCCGCGCCCAGACCGTAGTTGTCCCGCAGCTCATAAACTCTGTGGCACAGGGCGTCTGCCGTTTCAAACAGGCAGGACGGGCCCTGGCAGGAGATGGCGCCCAAAAACCGCTGGACCGCCTGCCCCGGTTGCTGCCCCGTCTTTTTGGCCTCCCGGGAAAGAATGCCCCTGGCCCGCTTCAGCTCCTTGGCCTCCAGGGCGGGGGTCAGCAGCAGGGAACGGTTATCCTCGCAGAGCTGGGCGGCGGCGGTAAAACAGCGGTAGGCCCGCTTATAGTGGCTCTGATACCCCTTTGTGGCGGCGGCGATCTCCTTCCGCTTGTTTGCCAGGGCGGCGTGATCGTAAAACCGGCCTAAGTTTACATAACTTTCCACCACGCCGGGAAGCTTGGGCTCCACCACATGGGGGGCGGTGGCGTCCACAATGGCGGCGTGAAGGTCGGGGAAGATCACTGCGTCCAGGGAGTCGGGGTCCCCGGAGCAGCGTATGTATTCTACCTTTTCTCCAGCCTCCTCCAGCGCGGCGGCGGCGCGCTTCATAAGGGAGGACTTGCCGCAGCCTGCGCCCCCCTTGAGAAGAAAGACCCGCCGGGCATCCTCCGGGGGAAGCATCTGATCGTATAGAGAGTAAAATCCTGCGGGTGAGTTGGCCCCCAGGAAAAAAGTGACCTTTGATTCCATAAAAGTTGACCCTCCGTTCCAAAATCAGCTCATTCCAAGCTATGCGGGGAAGAGGGCGGGGGTGCTGCCGCTCAGAAATTTTTTACCGGCAGGACCTGGATCTCCCGGCTTGCCGCCCAGTTTCCCAGAAGGTAAACGCTTGCCTGTTCCCCGGAGCGAAGGTCCAGAAAAAAGGAGGCCAGAGGCTCCGCCATCCAGTTGACAACGACCATGGGAAGCTCCTCCACCGTCTCAATATCGGACAGGGAGGGCGGAGAAAGGGAAGGAGCTTGGGCAATGTAAAGGTCATACCGGCCCGGCATGGCCCGGCGGTAGTTGGTGGCCTCTTTGAAACGCATATCGGTAAATATCACCCGCCCATCGGTGAGGATCAGGTCCAGGCCAGGGCTGTTGTAGATCAGGTTGACACAGCGCAGGCAGGCCCGGCCGGTACCCTGGATCCCGCAGGGGCGGTCATCCACCCGGACAAGATCCATTCCGGTCCCGGAGCGGACCAGGGCCAGGGTCACGATGTCTCCGGCGGTAAGGGGGATCGTGGAACGGAACAGAAGCATCCAGGGATAGGCCGCGCTGTGAACGGCGAAGGGCCGGAATCCGGGGGCAACGGTGAAGTACTCGCTGAGAGAGCCGGGAGCCAGGGAGGAGGAAAGCAACCGGTTTCCGGTAGATATCCGGAGCTCTTCTCCGTTCCCCGTTACTGCGTTGAGAAAGCGGATCCGGGCGGTGGGAGCGGGGTCGGGATTTGTCCGGGCCAGGGGGGCGGAGGGCCCTTCCTGGGGAGAAGTGTTTTCCCCGGTGCCGGCCTGGGACGGCTGAACCGAATCTTCCGCCGGGGAGGGGTCTGTTGAAGGGGGAACATGAGGAATGTCCCAGGTGGACATTCGGGAGATGGGAGTATTCATAAAAAGCGCACCTCTCTCATAGGAAAAGTAAGCCATAGGGCTGCTTTATCCTATGCGGAAGCCGGAAGAAGGGAAACGGGGCTTTTGGAGAAATATAAAAACTTATCGTTGACAGGTCCGCTGCGGGATAGTAAAATGAGAACAGAGAAAATTGTGAAAAAGAAAACGATTTTCCAAAGGAGAAAAAGCCATGCGGAAATTTGAGACAACGGTGCAGGAACTGAAGTCATCGGTACTGGAGGAAGTGGCGGTCCTGGCCTGGGAAGACCGGCTCACCACCGGGATCCTGGATATTCCGGAAAAGATCATTCCCGGCCCGGAGGCCAAAATGCGCTGCTGCATTTATAAGGAGCGGGCGGTGGTGTCCAGCCGGGTGAAGATGGCCGTAGGGGGAGATACGGGAAATCCCGGTATGGTGGAGGTCATGGAGATCGCCTGTGATGAGTGTCCCGTGACCCAGATCACCGTGGGCCCGGCCTGCCGGGGCTGTATCGCCACCCGCTGTGTCCATAACTGTCCCAAGGAAGCCATCTCCATTGTCAACCGGAAGGCCACCATTGACCACTCCAAATGCATTTTGTGCGGAAAGTGTATTACGGTCTGTCCTTATGGAGCCATCGAGAAGAATCAGCGGCCCTGTGAGCGGGGGTGCATTCCCGGCGCCATTGCCATGGGGGAAAATAAAAAGGCGGCCATTGATGTAAATAAGTGCGTTTCCTGTGGCGTCTGTACATACCAGTGCCCCTTTGGGGCCATTATGGATAAGTCCCATATCGTGGATGTGGTCCAGCTCCTCCGGGGCGCCGGCCGCTGGGGGTTCCATGTTTACGCGGTGCTGGCTCCCTCCATTGCCGGACAGTTTGCCCCCGCTTCCCTGGGACAGGTGGTGACAGGGCTGAAAAAGCTGGGCTTTTACGATGTGGCGGAGGTGGCGCTGGGCGCCGATATGACCGCTAAGGCGGAGAGTGAGGAGCTGGTGGAGAAAGGAAAGCTTCTGTCCTCCTGCTGCCCCGCCTTTGTGGATTATGTGGAGAAGAATTTCCCCGATCTTGCTCAATATATCTCAGGGACTCCCTCTCCCATGGTAATGATCGGCAAGCGGATCAAAATGTCCGATCCCCAGGCCCGGGTGGTGTTTATCGGTCCCTGCGTAGCCAAGAAAAAGGAATATCAGATGGGAAAGACCATGGGCACCATCGACTGCGCTCTCACTTTTGAGGAGCTATACCCCCTCTTTGCCTCCCGGGGAATCAATGTGGAGAATATGGAGGAGGCGGTGCTGGACGAGGCCAGCGGCTTTGGCAGAAGTTTCGCCCATTCCGGCGGCGTAGCGGCGGCGGTAGCCGAAGGGCTGAAGGAACATGGGGTGGATGAGAAGAAGTTTAAGCTGAACGCCGTGTCCTGTAGCGGCCTCAGCGCCTGCAAGGTGGAGCTTTTGAAGTTCGCAAAGGGGATCGGCGGGGTAAATTTCCTGGAGGGCATGGCCTGCGAAGGCGGCTGTGTTCAGGGCCCCGGTATCCTGGTCCGCAGTCCCAAGAACCAGCAGGAGGTCCAGAAGCACGCCAAAGAGGCGGGCAAGCGGAGCATCCTGGAGGCGGCGGATGGAGAAAAGCCCGCCCCCAAAAAGAAGGAGCCTGCGGCGGCGGGAAAGAAAAAATAAAAGGGGACCGTTACGAACGAGCGGCAGATGGCAGACATTTTAGTGTCTGCCATCTGTTCTTATTTTGCCAAACCAGCTATCCATCCACGCCAAGGAGCAAAACCTGCCCCGGATAGATGAGATCAGGGTTTTGGATCCCGTTAAGCTGGACCAACTGGTTTACCGTAACTCCATAAGATTGAGAGATCCCCCAAAGGGTATCTCCAGGCTGAACCGTATAAGTTCTCTCAATTGGGGCGGTGCCTGGAATACGCAGCAGTTGGTTTACATAAATAAAATTTGGATCCTCAATATGATTCAGCTCCGTCAGGATGTCCACTGTGGTCCCAAACCGGCGGGCCAGAGCCCAGAGGGTGTCTCCGGGGCGGACAGTATAGAGAAAAGAGTTTTCCTCTTCCCGGAGAAAGATCCCATCGGTAAACAGGTCCCGGTCCACATAGCCTTGGATGCCGTTTACCTGTCCCATGTCGGTGTACTGCCAGCCGGTCCATTCTGCCCAGGCTGTTCCGGAGAGATCGGGGGACTGCGCGTCCCACTGGGCAAGCCACAGCGGGTAAGCGGCCACAGAAGGTTCCAGCTTGGAGGAAGCAGCATAGGCGTCGGCGTAGATCATGGGCGTTTGCCCCGTCAGCTCCTCCACCCGTTCCAAAAAGGCCAGAGCGGCAGCGGTGGACTGTCCGGCATCCAGCCCCCGGTAATTCTCAAAGTCCAGGACGGGGCGGCAGTCATAGCGCTGGGTGCGAAGCAGAGAGACGAAATGCTCCGCCTCCCTGCGGGCGTTCTCCGGCTCCCTGGCCTCCAGGTAGTGGTAAAGGCCAAAGGGAAGCCCGGCGGAACGGGCTGCGGCGCAGTTTTGAGAAAAGCGGGCGTCAATGCCGCTGGAACCGTAGCTGGAACGGATATAGACCGCCTCAATTCCATCCGCTCTGGCGGCAGAAAAATTGACCTCCCCCTGAAAGACACTGACGTCCATTCCCTCCACTGCCTGGGCGGAGGGCAGGAGAAAGAGGGTACACAGAAAAAGACACAGGAAACGCTTCAGCATAGAGGCCACCTCAAGTCCTTATGGTTTTCCCATTCTATGCTGCCGGACAGGAATGGTTGACGGGAGGGCTTCTCAGTGGTAAACTGGGACAAATGAAAAAGGGGGCCAACGATCCATGGAAAAAATCAAAATGACCACCCCTCTGGTGGAGATGGACGGGGACGAGATGACCCGGATCCTTTGGGCAGATATCAAAAAGGAGCTTTTGGAGCCTTTTATTGACCTGAGGACTGAGTATTACGATCTGGGACTTCCGGAAAGAGAGCGGACAAAGGACCAGGTGACGGTGGATTCCGCCCAGGCCACCAAAAAATACGGCGTGGCGGTGAAATGCGCCACCATCACCCCCAACGCCCAGCGCTTGGAGGAATACAAGCTCTCCCAGATGTGGAAAAGCCCCAACGGGACCATCCGGGCTATTCTGGACGGCACCGTTTTTCGAGCTCCCATCATGGTAAAGGGGATCTCTCCGGTGGTGAAAAACTGGAAAAAGCCCATTACCATTGCCCGTCATGCCTATGGGGATGTCTATAAGAGCAGCGAATACCAGCCCCAGGGACCGGGGAAGGCGGAGCTGGTTTTTACCGGGGCGGACGGGACGCAGAGCCGTCAGACGATTTTTGAGTTTGCCGGTCCTGGCGTTTTGCAGGGCCAGTATAACACGGATAAGTCCATTTCCTCCTTCGCCCATTCCTGCTTCCAGTACGCCCTGGACGTGAAGCAGGACCTTTGGTTTGCCACGAAGGACACCATCTCCAAGCAGTACGACCACCGCTTTAAGGATATTTTCCAGGAGATCTTTGACGCAGAGTATAAGGGGCGGTTTGAAAAAGCGGGCCTCACCTATTTCTATACTCTTATTGACGATGCGGTGGCACGGGTCATTCGTTCCGGGGGAGGCTTTATCTGGGCCTGCAAGAACTATGATGGAGACGTGATGAGCGACATGGTGAGTACCGCCTTCGGCTCTCTTGCCATGATGACCTCCGTGCTGGTCTCACCCGAGGGCAATTACGAGTATGAGGCGGCTCACGGCACGGTTACAAGGCACTATTACAAGTATCTTAAGGGAGAGGAGACCTCTACCAATCCCGTGGCTACGATATTCGCATGGACGGGAGCTTTGCGCAAGAGAGGAGAACTCGATAAG
>CANRZY010000044.1 GCA_947644625.1 uncultured Pseudoflavonifractor sp. | reverse complement strand
AGGGCTTGGAGGCGGCGGCCTGAGCCTCCTCGTCCAGGCCCATGAGGCGGATGATCATGGTCACCGCCTCGGCCCGGGTGAGGGTATCGTCCCAGTTCAGGGCGCCGGACTGGTCTCCCCGGAAGACCCGGGAAGCGATGGCAAAGCCCTTGGAGACCTCGGTCTTCAGCCCGGAACGGAGACCGCCCTCCACGGTAACGGTGGTCTTCAGATAGTATTCCTGTCCGTTGGCCGCCAGGGTGGGGGCGGACAGACCGACGGCCAGGGCCGCTGTGAGCAGCAGGGAGAGCAGGCAAGAGGATTTCTTCATAGCATCGTTTCCTTCCTGAGTGGAAATTTATCTCTACTATAGCCCACCCCCCAGGCTTTGTCAATCTTCCGGCCCTTGTTCCCCGCTCCCCCATGTGGTATACTGAAGAAAAAGGAGGGGGCCGGATGGAAAGTCTGTTTTGCTGTCCCATCTGCGGGGAGGGGCTCCGCCGGGAGCCGGGGCGTTATTTCTGCCCCCAGGGCCACAGCTTTGACCTGGCCAAAGAGGGCTATGTCAATCTTCTCCCCGCCAACCGCCAGCACTCCAAGGCACCCGGCGACGATAAGGAGATGGCCGCCGCCCGGACCCGGTTTTTGGATGGAGGCTGGTATACGCCTCTCCGGGATACCCTGTGCGGCCTGATCGAAAAATACGCCCCCAATTGCCCCGCCCTTCTGGACGTGGGCTGCGGGGAGGGCTGGTATACGGCGGCGCTGGCCGAAACCGTTTCCGCCAGGGGAGGCCGGACGGCAGGAGTGGACCTGTCCAAGCCCGGAGTAAAAAAAGCGGCCCGTCGGCGTCCCTCCGGGGAGTTTGCCGTGGCCTCTGTGTACCACCTGCCTTTACAGGAGGCTTCGGTGGATATCCTCACCGATTGCTTTTCCCCCCTGGCGGCGGAAGAGTTTTACAGAGTGTTAAAACCAGGCGGAATATTCCTATATGTTGTTCCAGGTCCCCGGCATCTGTGGGAGCTGAAAGGCATTTTATACGATACTCCCTACGAAAACGAGGAAAAGCGGGACGCCTATCCCGGCTTCCGCTATAAGGAGGTCGTCCCGGTAGAGTCCCGTTTCACCCTGCCAGCCCCCCAGGCCATCCATGACCTGTTCCACATGACCCCTTATTTCTGGAAAACCCCCAAGGAGGGGGCAGAGCGGTTGGAAAGCTTGGAGTCTCTGACCGTCACCGCCCAATTCCGGATCCATATCATGGAAAAATAAGTACAGCCGCTTTTCCTTGCGGGAAAAGCGGCTGTATTTCCTTTTTATCCGCCCAGATAGGCTTTCTTCACGCTCTCATCACTGAGCAGCTCCTTGCCAGAGCCGCTTGTGACGATCTTGCCTGTTTCCAGCACGTAGCCCCGGTCAGCCACCGAAAGGGCCATCTGAGCGTTCTGCTCCACCAGCAAAATAGTGGTGCCCGCCTTGTGAAGCTCCTTGATAATATCAAAGATCTGCTCCACCAGGATGGGAGCCAGTCCCATGGAGGGTTCGTCCAACATCATCAGCTTGGGGTTGGACATGAGGGCCCGGCCCATAGCCAGCATCTGCTGCTCGCCGCCGGACAGGGTCCCCGCCACCTGCTTTCTTCTCTCCTTCATCCGGGGAAAGAGCTCATAGACCCGCTGAATACGGGGCTCTACCTCGATCCCCGGCCTGGTATAGGCTCCCATCTCCAGATTCTCCTCCACCGTCATTTGGAGAAAGACCCGCCGCCCCTCCGGGACCTGGGCCAGACCCTTGCCCACCAGCTTGTGGGCCGGGATCCCTGCAATGTTCTCCCCCTCAAAGGTGATGGAGCCTGTGGCGGAGTGAAGAAGGCCGGAAATGGTCTGGAGGGTGGTGGATTTTCCGGCTCCGTTGGCCCCGATGAGGGTAACGATCTCTCCGTCGTTGACCTCGAAGGAAATGCCCTTGATGGCATGGATGGCGCCGTAATAGACGTTGATATTCTCTACCTTCAGCATCTCTCAGCCCTCCTTCTGCTTGCCCAGATAGGCTTCGATGACCGCGGGGTTTGCCTGGATCTCGTCCGGGGTGCCCTTGGCGATGATCTGCCCGAAGTTCAGCACGCAGATCCCCTCACAGATCCCCATGACCAGGCTCATGTCATGCTCAATGAGAAGAACGGCGATCTGGAAGGTATCCCGGATCTTGACGATGTTCTCCATCAGCTCGGCGGTCTCGGAGGGGTTCATGCCCGCCGCCGGCTCGTCCAGAAGGAGCAACGAGGGGTTGGTAGCCAGGGCCCGGACGATCTCCAGCCTCCTCTGGGCGCCGTAGGGAAGGCTCCCCGCCTTGGCGTCGGCCAGATCCTCCATATCAAAGATGGACAAAAGCTCCATGGCCCGATCATGGGCCACCTTCTCTCCCTTCCAGTAGCCCGGAAGGCGGAACAGCCCCTGCCACAGGCCGTAATCAATGTGGTTGTGAAGTCCCAGCTTTACGTTGTCCTCCACAGAGAGGTTGCTGAACAGCCGGATATTCTGGAAGGTCCGGGCAATACCCGCCTTGTTTACCTGCACCGTGGACATGGAGTGGGTGTCCACCCCGTCCAGCAAAATGGTGCCACGGGTGGGCTGGTAGACCTTGGTCAGAAGGTTGAATACCGTGGTCTTGCCCGCTCCGTTTGGGCCGATGAGCCCCGCGATCTCGGTGCGGCCAATGGCCATGTTGAATTCATTGACGGCGGTGAGGCCGCCAAAATCGATTCCCAGGTGCCGGCACTCCAGAATGGGGCTTTTGTCCACATCCCGCTCAGGAATGATGTTGGTGGAGGGAACAGGGACCAGCTTGGTCGGCTCTCGTTTCGACATCGCCATTACTTCACCCCTCCTTTCTTAGCTTCATCCTTCCCACGCAGCAGCTTGCCGAAGAAGTTCTTCAACACGGGACTGTTGGTGGCCAGCATGACCAAAATCAGCACAATGGCATAGGCCAACATCCGGTAATCCCGCAGATCCCGCATCATGGCCGTTTCGGGCAGGATGGTGAGGAAGGAGGCCGCCAGGATAGAGCCCCACATCTTCCCCTGTCCGCCCAGCACCACATAAACCAGGATCAGAATGGAGGTATTGAAGTCAAACTTGGAGGCCACGATGGTGTTCTGTCCCAGGGCAAAAAGGGCTCCCGCCGCTCCCGCCAGGGCGGCGGAGATCACAAAGGCCATCATCTTATACTTGGTCACATTGATCCCCACGCTCTCTGCGGCGATCCGGTTATCCCGGAGGGCCATAATGGCCCGGCCCGAACGGGAGTTCACCAGATTGAAGATCACCGCCAGAGTCACCATGATAAGCACAAAGCCCGCCAGGAAGGTGGATATTTTACTGATATTGGGGATCCCCATCGGTCCGTTCAGGATCATGCGGCCTCCCTCTCCCAGCTTCACAGTGGGCTGAAGAAAGCTCATGTGAAGCCCCTTGCCGTCTACCCCCACATAGAGGTTTTCCACAATGGACTTGATGATCTGCCCAAATGCCAGGGTCACGATAGCCAGGTAATCTCCATTGAGGCGCAGCACAGGCACACTGATAAGGGTACCCACCATTCCGGCAAACAGGGCGCCGATAAGCATAGCCACCGTCAGGCGAAGCCAGGCCGAGGGAATGGCGTTTTGGAGCGCCGAGGCCGCCACCGCACCGGAGAAGGCTCCCACGCTCATAAAGCCCGCATGTCCCAGACTCAATTCCCCCAGCACGCCCACCGTCAGGTTAAGGGACAAAGCCATGACCACATAGGCACATACGGGCACCAGCTGGCCCTGGAGGGTGGGGGAAAGCTTCCCGGCCATAGACATGGGCTGAAGGATGGCAAAGGCCAGGAGCACCGCGGCATAGGTCAGAAAGTTGGTACGGACAGCGGGGTTCATATTCCGAAGCTTTTTCATCTCCCCACCTCCTTAAACCTTCTCCCGGATCTGCTTGCCCAGCAGACCGGAGGGCTTGACAAGAAGGACCACGATCAAGACGGCAAATACGATGGCGTTCTGGAGCTGGGTGGAAATGTAGCCGCCGGCAAAGATCTCGATCACGCCCAGCAGCAGCCCACCCAGCAAAGCGCCGGGAATGGAGCCGATGCCGCCGAAGACGGCGGCGGTAAATGCCTTGATACCGGGCATGGAGCCGGTGGTGGGCACCAGAATGGGGTAGCTGGACATGTAAAGAACGCCTGCCACCGCCGCCAGGGCGGAACCGATGGCAAAGGTCATGGAGATGGTGGTATCCACATTGATCCCCATAAGCTGGGCCGCGCCCTTATCCTCCGAGCAGGCCCGCATGGCCTTTCCCATCTTGGTCTTCCCCGTAAACCAGCTCAGCACCAGCATGATAGCTACGCAGGCTACCACGTTCACCACCGTGGCTACCGATACCCTCAGCTCCCCATCCATCAGGCTCAAAGCGTCGCCATTGAGGAACACGGGAAACATCTTATTGTTGGAGCCCCAAAGGAGCTGGGCTCCGTTCTGCAAAAAGTAGCTCACGCCGATGGCGGTGATCAGCACCGCCAGCGAGGGAGCCTGCCGCAGGGGCTTGTAGGCCAGGCGTTCAATGACAATACCCAGCACGGTACACACCACCATGGCCAGCAGCACCCCCACCAGGGGAGGCAGGCTGTAATTCGCCACCGCAAAGAAGCACACATAGGCTCCCACCATGATCACATCACCGTGGGCAAAGTTCAGCATTTTGGCAATGCCGTAGACCATGGTGTAACCCAGCGCGATAATGGCGTACACACTGCCCAGACTGATCCCGTTGATCAGCCGGCTCAGAAAGATCACCATACGTTACAACACCTCGATTTCTCTCAATATTCTCTCTTCACACATCACACTTCGGGCGGATGATATCCGCCCCTACAAAAGGGCTTTCCGCTTGTAGGGGCGCATATCATGCGCCCGCTGTCAAAGGGTCATAATAAGGAAAATCAGAGGGCCGCCGCCATCGGCGACCCTCTGTGTTTTTTCCAAAGGTCTGTGCGATCAGTCCATTCCTACATAAGCGCCGTTCTGAATGACCATGCCCTTGGGGCTCTTGGTCACGGCTCCGGTATCGTCCCAGGTCATGCCCTCGCCGGTAAGGCCGTTAAAGGTCATGGAGGTAAACTCGCTCATCAGCTTGTCACAGATATCCCCCGCGCTCATGTCGGCGGTGATCCCCGCCTTATTGAGAGCCTCGTAAATGGCGTAAACGCAGTCGTAGGCGTCGGCGGCAAACTGGTTGGGGACCTCGCTGTACTTGTCCTGATAGGTCTTCACAAAGTTCTTGGTGGCCTCGTCTTCCGCATCGGCGTTGAAGGGGGTCAGCAGCATGACGCCCTCGGCCAGGGAGGTGTCAAAGCCCTCCACGCCCAAAATGCCGTCCATACCGTCGATGCCGAACCACTTGGGCGCGTATCCCATGGCGTTGGCCTGGGTGAAGATCAGGGCGGCGGCGTCATAGTACATGGGCAGGAACACCAGATCGGCCCCGGCGTTCTTGGCGTCGCTGAGCTGCACGGAGAAGTCGGTCTTGGTGTCCTCGGTGAAGGTGGTAACGCTCACCACATTGAGACCCAGCTCCTTGGCCTTGGCGTCAAAGCTGTTGTAAACGCCGGTGGAATACACGTCGTCATTCTTATAAATCACGGCGATCTTGCTGCCCAGGTTCTGATCGGTAATGTACTGGGCGGAAGCGGAACCCTGGTTGGGATCCACAAAGCACATCTGGAACACATTGTCCTTGCGCTGGATGTCCACGGTGCCGGTCAGGGGGTTGGCCACGCCGCCCAGCACATCGGTAGAGGAGGCGGAGGGGGTCAGGTAAAACACGTGGTCATTGTTGGCCTCCACAGAGGTGGCAACGCCGGGGGTGGAGGTAACGGAGCCCAGAAACACCTGCATCCCCCAGCCCTTCAGGGTGTTATAGGCGTTGACGCTCTTCTCGGCGTCGTGGGCGTCGTCCTCATAGCGCAGCTCGATCTGAAGGCCGTCGGGATTGGCGGCGTTGATCTCGTCCTTGGCGATCTCAGCGCCCCGGGCAGCCGCGTTGCCGTAAATGGCCGCGCCGCCGGTCAGGGGTCCCACGCCGCCGATCTTAATGGCGGCAGCGCCGTTTCCTTCGGGGGAAGGAGCCTTGGTCTCAGTGGCCCCGCCGCCGCAGCCGGAAAGCAGGCCCACCGTCATAACGGCAGCCATTGTAAGAGCAAAAATCCGTTTCTTCATTTCATTCAACCTCCTTTAAGGTTGTTGACATTATACGTTTCTTAAAGGAGATTGTCAACCGTCTAAATGTTCATAATGTACGAATCAGCTCCGGGGTGTTTTGGATGTTTTGACGAACCCTTCTTATACCACCAGCCCTCCATTTGGGGCGATCACCTGCCCGGTCAGGAAATCTCCAGCGGCGGAACAGAGAAAGGAAACGCACTCCGCCACGTCCTCCGGCGTACCCAAGCGGCCCAAGGGCGTCTCCTCCGCCAACTCCGAAAGAGTCTGTGGCCCAAGGGGTTTCACCATATCCGTCTCAATGACTCCCGGCGCCACGCAGTTGACCGTGATCCCCGATGGGGCCACCTCCTTACTGAGGGCCCTGGTCAGGCCGATCACCCCAGCCTTAGCGGCGGAGTAGGCCGTCTCGCAGGCCCCTCCCACCTGCCCCCACATGGAGGAAAGGGTCACGATCTTCCCGGATTTCTGCCGGATCATCTGGGGCAGCGCCGCCTGGCAGCAGTAAAAGGTCCCGTCCAGATCCACTCCCATGATACGCCTGTATTCCTCCGGTCCCATATCCTGGGTGAGTCCCTGCCAGGCCACCCCGGCGCAGCATACCAAAATGTCAAGTTGACAAAATTTTTCTAACACAGTGTCAACCATAGCCCGGACCTGAGGAGGGTCGGACACATCCGCCTGGAGGGCCGCTCCCCCCACTTCCTCCGCAAGAGCCTCCGCCTGAGTCCGGGAGGAGACGTAATTGACCGCCACCGTATATCCGTCCTTCGCCAACCTCCGGACCACCGCCGCGCCGATCCCCCGGCTTCCCCCCGTCACAAGTGCCACCTTCATACCAATAAGACCTCCCTTCCCCGAAATATTTACAGGGCGGGGACTTCCCCGCCGATTTTTCCCGTAGGGCGGGGGCTTGCCCCCGCCGACCCTCAGTATACCAAATCCCCCTTATAAATGCAAACCGCCCCTTGTATTTTCCGTTTTTCGTGATATAATACTGTTTTGATAGGAAATCCCACTCACAAAGGAGTTACCATATATGCTAGAGATCAGCCATCTGCGTTTCGACGTAACGGCGGAAAACGGCGGGGAGCTGGAGATCCTCCGGGACGTCTCCCTGACAGTAGAGGACGGAAAACTGGTGGTCATTACCGGCCCCAACGGAGGCGGCAAGACCACCCTGGCCCGGACCATCATGGGTCTTAACCAACCCACAGGAGGCTCCATCCGCTGGAACGGACAGGACGTCACCAACCTCTCCATCACTGACCGGGCCCTGGCCGGGATCAGCTACGGCTTTCAGCAGCCCCCCCGGTTCAAGGGCATGAAGGTGAAGGACCTGATCGCCCTGGCCGCCGGGAAGGAGGAGCTTGCCCCCGGCGAGGGGTGCCGGTACCTGACCCAGGTAGGCCTGTGCGCTGACGACTATATCGACCGGGATGTGGACGCCAGCCTTTCCGGCGGAGAGGTCAAACGCATTGAGATCGCCACCATTCTGGCCCGGCAGGCCGGACTGATGATCTTTGACGAGCCGGAGGCGGGCATCGACCTGTGGTCCTTCGCCCGGCTCACCGAGACCTTTGAGAACATCCACAAGCGCGGGGATTCCACCCTTCTCATCATCTCCCACCAGGAGCGGATCATCCGCCTGGCCGACGAGATCGTGGTCATTGAGGGGGGCAAGGTAGCCAAGCACGGTCCCCAGGAGGAGATCTTCCCCCAGATCATGGCCCGGACAGTACCGGGCTGTGGCTATATGAGAGAAGGTGAGCGTTGATGGACAAGACGGAATGGAAGGTCTTAAAGGAGATCGCCGAGCTGGAGAAGGTCCCCCAGGGGGCCTATAATTTCCGGGTCAACGGTAAGCTGGACGACAGGAAGGTCACCGCCAACATCGACATTGCCTCTAAAACCGACGGCAAGCCGGGGATCGACATTACCGTGAAGCCGGGTACCAAAGGAGAAAGCGTCCACATCCCGGTGGTGCTGAGTATGACGGGCCTCACCGACGTGGTCTATAACGACTTCTATATCGGCGAGGGAGCCGACGTGGATATCGTGGCCGGCTGCGGCATCCACAATACCGGCTGCGAGACCAGCCAGCACGACGGTATCCACGTTTTTCACATCGGGAAGAACGCGAAGGTGCGCTATGTGGAACGCCATTACGGGGAAGGCCCCGGCACAGGAGCGCGTATATTGAACCCCCGTACCGAGGTATACTTGGAGGAGGGGGCCTCCATGACCATGGAAATGACCCAGATCCGGGGGGTGGATTCCACCATCCGGGATACCGTGGTGGAGGTCGCCGCCGGGGGCGAGTGTATCATCAACGAAAAGCTAATGACCGACGGCGAGCAGGTTGCCGAATCCAATGTGGAGATCGTCCTGAAGGGAGACGGGGCCACGGGCCGGGTCGTCTCCCGCTCAGTGGGCCGGGGCAAGTCGGTCCAGGTCTTCCGCCCCTGTATGACGGGCAAGGCCGACTGCTTCGGCCATGTCCAGTGCGACTCCATTTTGATGGACGAGGCCAAGATCAAGTCCATCCCCGCCATCGACGCCCAGAGCGTAGACGCCCAGCTCATCCACGAGGCCGCCATCGGGCGGATCGCCGGGGACCAGATCCTGAAGCTGCTGACCCTGGGCCTCACCGAGGAGGAGGCCGAGGAGAAGATCCTGGAGGGCTTCCTCAACTGACCCCAAACATGTATCATCCGTAGGGGCGGCTGTGGACAGCCGCCCCTACCGTTTATTTGGAAAGGAGCTTTCCCATGCCCAAACGTCTTTTAGATTGTACCGCTTCCGACTTTTCCCGCATGACCAGAGACGAC
Organism: uncultured Pseudoflavonifractor sp.; assembly: GCA_947644625.1. Lineage (GTDB taxonomy): Bacteria > Bacillota > Clostridia > Oscillospirales > Oscillospiraceae > Vermiculatibacterium. The sequence continues at coordinate 5,192 of CANRZY010000044.1, read as the reverse complement.
CTGCTTTTTGCCATCGGCGCCTCGGAGGGACGGGTCCTGGCCTCCGAGACCATCGGCACGGTGACTCCCCTTCTGGGGGACGTGACCAATGCGGAGCTTGCCGCCTCTCTGGGGGCCGACATTCTGCTTCTCAACCTCTTTGACGTGGACCATCCCCACATACAGGGGCTTCCCGACGTTCCCCCCGCTGAGGCGGTCCGCACCGTCAAACGCCTTATCGGCCGCCCGGTGGGGATCAACCTGGAGCCTGTGGAGGCAGGGGCAGGAGAGGTGGATACCCTTTGGGCCATGACAAAGGGCCGGATGGCTACCCTGGAAAATGCCCAAAAAGCTGTGGAGATGGGGGTAAACTTCATCCTCCTCACCGGCAACCCCGGCACCGGAGTCACCAACAAAGCCATCACCGATACCCTGAAGCTCTTTCACAAGCACCTGGGAGACAAAGTGGTGCTGTGCGCCGGAAAAATGCACGCCTCCGGGGTATTGGGGGAAGGCGGGGAGAAGATTATTGCCAGAGAGGATATAAAAGCCTTCGCTGACGCCGGGGCGGACCTGCTCCTCTTCCCCGCCCCCGGCACCGTCCCCGGCATTACAACCGAGTATGTCAGAGGCCTGGTGGAGTACGCCCACCGCCTGGGAAAGCTGACCATGACAGCCATCGGCACCTCCCAGGAGGGAGCCGACAGAGACACCATCCGCCGTATCGCCTTAGAATGCAAAATGACAGGTACGGACGTTCACCACCTGGGCGACTCCGGCTATACCGGCATTGCGACCCCGGAAAACATCACCGCCTATTCCATCGTTATCAAGGGCGTCCGCCACACCTACCGCAGAATGGGGATGTCCGTTAACAGATAGTAAAGGACGCCCCCGGCCCAAGGGCCAGGGGCGTTTTCTTATCCTATCTCAACGATCCTGTCGCACTCCTCCGCCAGCTCCGGGGCGTGTCCGGTGAGAAGGACAGGCCTCCCCAGCTCCCGGATCCGCTTCAGGATCCGTCCGGCCCGCTCCAGATCCACCCCGGCAAAGGGTTCGTCCAGCAAATAGACCTCCCCCTCCACCGCCAGGGCTCTGGCCAGGGCGGTCCTCCTTGCCATACCGCCGGAAAGCTCTCCCGGCAGCTTATCCCCCTCGCCGCCCAGCTCCACCAGTTCCAGCCAGCGCTCCGCCTCCTCCCGGCGGACCTTGGGCAGCGCCGCCTCCACCTGCTCCCGGACCGTTCTTCCGGGGAAAAGCCGGTCCTCCTGAAAAAGAAGCGCCGTCCGCCCAGGCATGGAAACCTCTCCCCCCTCCGGACGCAAAAGCCCTGCCAGAACCCTTAAAAGAGTGGTCTTTCCCACACCGGAGGGACCCGAAAGAAAGGTCATTCCCTCCTCCGGAAGAGACAGCGTCAACCTGTCCAATACGGTCCTCTCCCCCAAACGGACGGTGAGCTCACGGATCTCGATCAACCCTTTCCGCCTCCTTTCCAGCGGCCCAGGAGCCTGTGCAAAAGCCACTCCGTCACAAGGCTCAGAGCCACCAGCGCCCCCGTCCAGGCAAAGAGGCCGGGGGCGTCCAGATAGGCCTTGGAGACCTGTAGTCCGGTCCCCAGAGCCCATTTGGGCTGGCATAGCACCTCCGCCGCCACCCCTGACTTCCAGGCAAGGCCAAGGGCCGTCTCCCACCCGGCGGACAGGGCGGGAAGGGCGGCGGGCACATAGATCAGGGAGAGCCTTTTCCAGCTTCCCATCCGGTAGGCGTCCGCCAGCTCCAAAAGTTGGGGATCTGCCTGGGCGATCCCCTGCCGGGTGGAGCGCCAGACTACGGGAAGGACCATCAGAGCGGACACAGCCACAGGCACCCAGCCTGTAGGCAGCCAAAAGAAAAGAAGCAGGATAAAGGACACCACCGGCACCGTTCTCACCGCCCGAAGCGCGGGAGAAAGAAGCCGGTCACACCACCGTGACGCGGCGGTGGCAGCCCCCAGCCCGGTCCCCAGCAGCGTACCCAGGAAAAAGCCAAGTGCCGTTCTCCCCAGACTCATCCCCACCCCACGCCAGAAAGCTCCCGTCCGGAAAAGCCGCCAAAAGGCATGAAAAGCCGCCGCGGGACCAGGAAGAAGCAGCTCCTTCCCTATCGCGGCGGCACAGAGAGCCCACACCGCCAGCCAGAAGACGGCGGGAAGGGCCCCCCTTTTCCACTTGTTTCCTCCTTCAGTTCCCACGTCCATAGTAGAAGGCCCCATCGGGAATGGACCCGCCGATGGAGGCGGGATCCGCCTGGAACAGCACCTGATAGTAGCCCTGGATCCCATCCATCATATCATCCCCGGTAACGAAGCACAGGTTGGCGGCGGGAATGGCCTTCTCCGCCACAGCGGCCTTGGGGACGATCCCCTGCTTCTCTGCCAGAAGGGCGGCGGCGGAGAGATTGGTGGGATCCGTCATATAGTCGATAGACGCCTTATATTCCTTTAGGAAGGTCTCCACCGCTCCGGGGTTCTCCCTGGCAAACCCAGCGCGGACCACCACGCAGCCCATGGTCAACACTCCATCGGCCCCGGCGTTCGTCCACTCCTCCGTAAGGTCCAGAGCCTCCTGTACGCTCTCATTGCGCATCAATACCGCCGTAGCGGCAGGAACGGGCAGCATACACACATCCGCTTCCCCGGCGGCCATCAGGGTGGACACCTCGTCGGTGGAGGAATGCCACTGCACATCCACCGCCTCCGGCTCCACCCCGTTTTGCTCCAGCAGATAGTTCAGCACAAATTCCGGGTTGGCTCCCTGGCCGTAAGCGTGGACCGTTTTCCCCTCCAGGTCCGCCATAGATTCTATGGTATCCCCATTCTCCAGGATATACAGCACCCCGTAAGTGTTCAGAGCCAGAAGCTGAATATCTCCGTCCGTCTTATGGTACAAGGTGGAGGCCAGGTTGGTGGGCAGGGCGGCGATGTCCGCCTCTCCCTTGGTGAGAAGGGCCACCGCCTCCGTAGGTTCGGCGCAGAGAAGGAACCCATATTGGTTTTCCCCGGAAAGCCGGTTCATCCCGCCATCCTCCATCAGCTTGGCCGCTCCCAGGCCGGTGGGCCCCTTCAGCATGGCCACATTCACCTCCACGGGCTCCGGCGCGGGGGTGGAAACCGGCTGAGTGGGTGTGGGTTCAGGCGTAGGAGTAGGTGCGGGAGGCTTGGGCTTGCAGGAGCATAAAAGGGTCAGCCCCAAAGCAAGGGCGATCAACCGGTTTCGTTTCATAGCCATCGTTCCTTTCGCTGTTTTCTTCTCCCAGTCTACCGTTTTGCCGTTGTCTTGTCAAGTAGGGCACGACGCCTCGGCGTGCCGCACCAACCACGACGCCTCGGCGTGCCCCACCAACCACGACGCCTCGGCGTGCCCCACCAACCACGACGCCTCGGCGTGCCCCACCAACCACGACGCCATCCCACCCCCAACCTATCTTCTTCAAAACGGCCTTTCCCAACCCCCTCTCCCCTCTTTTTCCTGAAAATAAACATTTTCTTCCCGGACGCATAAGATGGGGTACGAGAAAGGAGGTCTTACCACCATGATGGTAAAACGATCAAGCCGTACATACCGGTCCGCCGCCCAGGCCCACGCCAAGGTCCAGGCCGCCCAGCAGGAGCTGCTTGCCTCTGTCGCAGCTGCCGCCGTGGAAGAGCCTATGCACCGCTATTCCCATTCTATCCCCCAGCCCGCCCCCACCCCGGCGGCTGTCATTCCCTCCCGCGCCCCCTCCGGGGATACTCCGGCGGCCATGACCCAGATCCTGGAGCAGCTCTCCTGTCAGAGCCAGCTTCTGGTGGATCTGCTGGGAGCGGTGAACTCCCTTACCGCCGCGGTCCTGTGCCAAAACGGAAAAAGCTGACTTTTTTCTTATTTTTCTCTCTTTTGTCTTGCACCCACAAAAAAAGAAACGTATAATATCCACCGTTGGCCCATGGGACCAACGGTGGATATTTCCTTTTTTGGGTATACTTAGCTTCGGAAAGGAGGAGTGGTCCTTGGCTAACAGGCGAAAAAAGAAAAGACGTCGTCGGGTCTCCCCCCTTCGTCGGCTGTTTCAAGGCCTTTACACCACCCTGGTGATCCTCTCCGCCATCATTGTGGGGCTGTGGCTGGGCTATAAGGCCCTCTCTCAAAAGCCTGGCACGGCAGAACCGCCTGCCAATCCCAACCTCCCCATTTTTACCGACGATCCCACCACCCTGGATGTGGACGAAAGCAAGCAGGGGCTTCAGCGGAAGGAGTCCACCTGGACCTTTTTGCTGGCGGCGGAGGATCAGGTCAGCGGCAGCACCGACACCATCATGGTGTGTACCTATGACACCAAAAATCAGGAGATCGGCCTTGTCTCCATCCCACGGGATACCGTGGTGGACCGGGAGGGCTGGAAATACTATAAGCTTAACGCCGCCTATTCCAACGGTAATTTCTACTATCCTCCCGACGGAGGCATGGACCAGCTGAAGTCCGCCGTCGGCGAGATCGTGGGTTTTCCCATCGACCACTACGTCCTCATCGACACCAATATTTTTGTGGAGCTCGTCAACGCCGTGGGCGGGGTGGACTTCAACGTTCCCGTCTACATGAACTACGACGCCCCCGACCAGGATCTTCATATCCACTATAACCCCGGTATGCAGCACCTGACCGGAAAGCAGGCCCTGGAGGTGGTCCGCTGCCGGAACAATTCCGACGGACCGGGAGAGTATCCTGACAACATCTACCCGGCCTACCCCGATCTGGACATTGGCCGGACCCGGACCCAGCAGGAGATGGTAAAGACCATCGCCAAAAAGGTCCTTTCCAACCCCCAGAAAGCGGGCAGCTACATTGAGCTTTTCTCCCGCTATGTCAAAACCGACCTCACCCTGGGCAACATGCTCTGGTTTCTGGAACCTGCCCTGAAGTTCAGCTTTGACGACCTGCATACCGGCACCCTTCCCGGCCGGGGAGACGCCTCCTACCACGGTATTTCAGTCTACGAGCTGGACATTGAGGGCAGCCTGGAGCTTATCAACCAGTGTATCAACCCCTACACCACCGATATTACCAGGGAGATGGTGCGGATGGTGCGGTGTAATTGAGCAAGCAATTTTACCCTTTTGAGTAAAATGACCGGGAACGTGGGGAGACATCTCCTTTTCCTATGTCCCATACAACCGGGGCCGCCAGTCTTTTCCCGAC
>CANRZY010000043.1 GCA_947644625.1 uncultured Pseudoflavonifractor sp. | reverse complement strand
CCCTTGCTCTCTCATAATTGAGTTGAATACCCTCGCTGTCAGTGTTAAAATACACCCACCCAACAACAAAAACGCTACCCGGCGTGGGGGGGTGAAAATCACCGCCCCACGCCGGGAAATGTTTTTGACCACATATTCTGCCACAGTTGGGGGTGGACCACATGGAAAACCTGTGGTTGGAGAGTTCCAAAGAGCATATCAAACGGAGCAGAAACGGCTATAAACGTCCAGAAAATGTTATAAAAAAGTCCTCTGTATTCTTTGAGACATGGAAATCGTGCGTTTGAGTCGCACTACTTGGGACGAGTCCTCATGCGTAATTGAACCGTCCCAGATAGTGCAGGCAGCACAAAAAGCCCCTGGTAGGAAACATTTAATTTTTTAATAAAAGTCGTCGTGCAAGCGGTGCCTCTCCGGTCTTTAGCTGAATGCAGCCATAGTTGTAAAATATGTGTATTGGTCGATACCCTGCTCTATCTTCCTACAGCAAAGGACCTTTCCGTTTTTGTAGGCCCCGTTCACTTTCTGAAGGGTTTTGTTATCGTTTTATAAATACCATAGACAGGGTTTCGAAAAATTAAAGCCTGTGTTATAATTAAGTCATCACATTGACTTTTCGTATCCATAAGGAGGCAAGACAATGTACCGGGTCCTTTTAGTGGACGACGACCCACACATTTTAAGTACGAACAGGTCCTATCTGGAGGCTTTGGGCTATCAAGTGATCATTGCCCATCAGGGCGGCGCGGCCATGGATATTGCTTCCCGCGCCGCTTTGGACGCCATCGTGTTGGATGTGGAGATGCCAGGGCTAGACGGGGTGGAGGTCTGCCGCCGTATTCGGGAGGTCAGGGATCTCCCCATCCTGTTCCTCTCCGCCTACGCCCAGACCGACGATCGCATTCGGGGACTTATGGCGGGGGGCGACGATTATCTGGCCAAGCCCTACTCCCTTCAGGAACTGGAGCTACGCCTCCGCCTGCGCATCCAGCGGCGGGAGCAGGCAGAGCGGCAGGATGCGCTGAGCTTTGGTAGCCTTACCATTGATTTTGGCCTGCGGGAGGTCCGCTTTGAGGACCGGAACGCCCCCTTCACCACCCTAGAATTTGATCTACTGGCTTTCCTTGCCCGTCATCCCGGTCAGGTATTCTCCTACGAGCAGCTCTATGACCGGGTATGGCATTCCCCCATAAACCAGAGCCTTCACAATATGCAGGTCTGCATGGCCCGGGTACGTCAAAAGTTGGACCGGTTGTGTCCCGGAGTCCATTATATTGAAACCATTTATCGGAAAGGCTACCGTTTTCTCGCCGTTCCAAAGCAACAAGAAGCCGCCCCAACACTCTGTTGGGGCCAAAGTTTTCATTGTCGTAACCTTTCACAACTCTATTTTTGGTGGCCCAGCCCATGTCTCAGTGTAGCATTGCCCCCCGAACACATCTGATAGCACTTGTTGAGTGCCAGGACCTCTGTTCCATCCGGAGCTGTCGTTTGCAACATATTGTCAAGAATACGGCTGATATTCCGCTGAACAATGCCACCATTGCTAATATAAGTAAAGCTTCACGCCAACCGGGATATCCGCCAATTCCAGATAGCCCTAGTTGTGAGCATCGTTGGTAAAACAGATGACAGAATGGAACTTTTCCACACCCGTTTTTTGCAAACGTGGCAGCGGCCTGCGCCTACATAGCAGAGAGCAGAGCAGGACTCTCCTGTTCAGAGTCGTCCTCGCCTATTGCCCTGCAGCAAAATCATAGAAGCGGGCAAAGGCGTAGATTTTTCCCATGAGGCAAATGTTTTCCATTCCTCTGTTCTGCTTTTTCCGAACCACATAGCCGGTCATACAGACGGTAAAAGCCGCGGGCCTGAAAGGTCCGCGGCTTTTATTTGCAATTACGCGCCCGCCTCCTGTAAAGGGAACGCGACAGAAACAGCCGTACCATGACCAGGCTCACTTTGCAGCTTAACGGCTGCGCCGTGATACTGCGCGATGTGCTTGACAATAGAAAGGCCCAACCCAGTGCCGCCGGAGGCCTTTGAACGGCTCTTATCCACCCGGAAAAAGCGTTCAAAAACCCGTTCCTGACATTCCGTTGGAATGCCGATACCGGTATCCTTCACGGTAACAACGGCTTCCCCCTCCCTGCGGTCAACGGAAACTGCCACACACCCGCCTTCTACATTGTACTTGATGGCATTATCGCAAAGATTGTAGAACATTTCATACAAAAAGCCGGAGACGCCGTTTATCCGGACGCTCTCCCCTGTCACTGAAACCTGGATCCGCCTTTCCTCCGCGCTGTCCGTCAGGGCGGACACGGCGTTTTTCGCCGTCTCCAGAAGATCAACGGATCCCTTTTCCGGCATGCCCCCCTCGTCAAGCCGGCTCAGGTGGATAATATCATCCACCAGCGTAACCAGCCGCGCCGCTTCCGTGTAGATAACACCGGAAAAGTGGGAAATATCCTCCTGGTGGACCATTCCGTTTTTCAGCAGCTCTGCGCTTCCCAGGATGGACTGTAGAGGAGTTTTCAGCTCATGGGACACGTTGGCGGTAAACTCCCTGCGGCTACGCTCAGCGGCGGCCTGCTCCGTCACGTCGAAGACCAGCAGCGCGGCGCCGATCACGACCCCATCCGACTCGATCCCACTGATATCAAATTGAAATTCCCGGTCATTTCGTTTCTCCCGGATCTCGCCGTGTCCATCCTCCAACGCCGTTTGAATGGCAAGATACAAGCTTTGATCCCGATCCACCGTCAGAAAGCCTTGCCCATGGCAGGACGCCTCCGCCCCAAAGATTTGCCGCGCCGCCGGATTGATGCTCAGAATTTTCCCGGCATTGTCCAGAAGGACAAGTCCCTCCTTCATATGGCTGGTGATCTGTTCAAACTCGTCTGTTTTCTTTTGCAGATCCCAAAGCTGAGCGGAGATCTGCCCACGCTGCTGATGGATCCGGCGCAAGAGAGGGGTCAACTCCTCATAAGCGTCATTTTCCAACGGATGCTCCAGGTCCAGAGTATTCAAGGGGTGGACGATCCGTTTTGCCATCCAACCCGCCAGAGCGGCGGATAAAATGATGGTAAACAACACAACCAGCAGGATGGGCTGGAACATTGCCAGCGTCAGGGCAGGCAGCGTCGCCCGGCGAATGGAGATCCGCAGCACCGTTGCGTCATTCAGCAGCCTGGCATAATACAGCGTCCGCTGTGTCAGCGTAGCAGAATAGCGTACGCTGCTGCTTTCACCGGAGGCAAACGCTTCCTGGACCTCAATACGGTCCGCGTGATTGTCCATCTTCTCCGCAGAGTCAACCGTATCAAAAAGGACCGTCCCATCCGACGCGATCCAGGTCAGCCGGTAATCCGGCGTCCATGGATAACGGTAATCACGGGACGTCAGCTTTTCAAAATAATCCCGCCCGTTTTCCTCCACTGCGTAAGCGGCAAGCCTTAACTCATCCTTCAACTGATATTCCTGCACCGTTCCAAAATAATCATACAGGCATCCCATTACAATGACCAGGCAGGCCAGCAGTACCGCCGCCGACGCGGCCAGGATGGACCGAAATATCTTTTTTGTCATTGCCCTCCCTCCAACCGGTAGCCTACGCCCCGAACCGTCTCTATCATCGTTCCGCAAGCGCCCAGCTTCTGCCGCAGCGTTCGGATGTGCATGTCCACCGTCCGCGTTTCTCCGGTAAATTCCGTATCCCAAACACTGGCCAGCAGCGATTCTCTGGTAAATACGACGCCCGGAGAGGAGAGAAACAGCCGCAGCAGTTCAAATTCTTTTAAGGTAAGCGCCACCCTCTCGCCGTCCGCCGTAACGGTATGCTCCGCCAGATCAACGACCAACCTGTTTACAGACAAAAAATCCCGTTCCCGCCGGGGACAATAACGGCGCAGTACCGCCTTGATCCGGGATATCAGTTCCATCATGCCAAAGGGCTTAGCCAGATAGTCGTCCGCCCCCAGATCAAGTCCGGTCACTTTATCATACTCTGTTCCCTTCGCCGTTGTCATAATAATGGGAATGGCGGAGGTCACGGACTGTCTGCGCAGTTTTTTCAAAATAGAAATGCCGTCTTCCCCCGGCAGCATGATATCCAGGAGGATCAGGTCGGGCAATTCTTCCCCCAGAGCGGCAAACAATTCCTCTCCGTCCGAAAAACCTCTTGCTGCCATTCCGGCGGCATGAAGCGTATAAAGGATCAGGCCGCGAATGGCGTCGTCATCCTCCACGCAAAAAATCATATGGGCACCCCCTTAGCGGCGTTATCATACCATAATCACTGCGGGCAATCAATATCTGCCATATCAGGGCAGGGCATACTTGCGGGTATATTCCCGGTACTGCTCCTGAAAATCTTCGCTGCCGTCCCGTATTTCACGCAGTGATTGATGCAGATTTAAATTGTCATGGGCGGCGTCCATCACACATCCGGCAATATTGGAGCAATGGTCCGCCGTACGTTCCAGGTTTGTCAGCATATCCAACCACCCAAAGCCCGCGTCGATGGTGCAGCCACCCTTTTGAAGACGCAGGATGTGGCGGGTGCGCAGACGCTCCTTCAGCCGGTCAATGACCTGTTCCAGGGCCTCCACCTTAGAGGCGGCTGTCAAATCGTTGTGGAGAAAAGCGGCAAGCGCCAGATCCAGAATATCGCTGACTGCCGCGGAGATCACCGCCAGCTCCTTCACAGCCGCGTCTGTAAGCCGCAGTTCCTTATCTCTCAGCTCCTCCGCGGATTCCACCAGATTGACCGCATGATCCGCGATTCGTTCAAAGTCCCCGATCATTTTCAGCAGCTTTGCCGCCTCCCGGCTGTCCAGCTCACTGATCTGCCTTGCGCTCAGCTTGACAAGGTAGGTCCCCAGGATATCCTCATCATGGTCGGTCCTCGTCTCCTTCGCCCGGATGGCGGCGGCGGTTTCCGGTGAATATTCCCGCAATACGCAAAGAGCTCCCTTCAAGGCCGACACAGCGGTTTCCGCCATATCGAAAGCCACAGTCTGGCAGCGCTCCAGAGCAATGGAGGGCGTGGTAAACAGCCGCTCATCCAGCTCGGAAAAGGTTTCCGGCTGCTTTGTGTCCGGAACCAGGGTGGTAACAAGCCTCTCCAACAGACCGGACAACGGCAGCATCAGTACAGTGCACAGGATATTGAATACCGAATGGGCAACGGCAATGCCCAATCGGGACGCCGGCTCATCCAGTAGGACCGGATAAAACAGCGTTTGAAGCAGGCAGAAGATGGACAGCCATACCCCCGCTCCGATGATGTTAAAGGACAGGTGGACCATTGCCGCGCGCTTGGCGTTCCTGTTGGCCCCCACCGAAGAGATGAGCGCCGTCGCACAGGTGCCGATATTCTGCCCCATGATGATGGGGATCGCCGCCCCATAGGACACCTGTCCGGTAACCGCCAATGCCTGTAAGATGCCGACGGAGGCGGAGCTGGACTGGATAACGGCGGTCAGAACGGCTCCGGCCAACACACCCAGAACCGGGTTTTTGAACAGAAGAAACATCTGCTGAAAGGCAGGGACATCCCGCAAACCTGCCACCGCCCCGGACATGGATTCCATTCCAAACATCAATGTGGCAAAGCCCAACAGGATCATTCCGGTGTCCTTTTTCTTTGTGTCCGTAACGAACATATAAAAAATGATCCCAATGAAGGCCAGCACCGGTGTGAAGGAGGAGGGCTTCAGGAGCCTGATGAACAGGTTTCCGCTGTCGATCCCCGCAAGACTCAGGATCCAAGCGGTGACCGTGGTGCCGATATTGGCCCCCATAATAATGTTGATGGCCTGCTTTAAGGTCATAAGGCCGGAATTGACAAAACCGACTACCATAACGGTGGTGGCGGATGAGCTTTGGATCACGGCTGTAACGCCAAGTCCTGTCAGAAGTCCGGCAAACTTACCGGTGGTCAATCTTTCCAGAAGAGAACGAAGCTGCTCCCCCGCCCGCCTTTCCAGGGCCTGTCCCATAATACTCATGCCAAACAGGAATAAGCTCAGTCCGCCGATCAAGGTAAGCACGTTGAAAATATCCATAAGCTTTGCCTCCACATGGATTCTTTTCTTAAAAGATAGCAAACGAGTGTAAAATTTGCCATCAGCATTCTGTAAAATCCATGTAAAATCCGCAAGGACATGCCTTCCCCGTTTGGAAGCATTTTTCTGTATCCGTTTTTGCCCAGGGGCTCTCTCCGTTGTGAATACCTTCGCTTGACAAGGGCAGACACGGTTTTTCGGGGCCCAAGCCGCCCCCGGACTGCGTTTTGTCTCCTTGCCTTACGCCAGTAAGGCTGCGTCGACAACCTTGCCGGGAGCGCCTTGGGCTCCCGCAAAACTCCTTCGGACCCCAGAGGGCCCCAAAGGGTGTGATGGCAAGGCCGCAGGGCGCAGGCTTACTGACGTAAGTCAAGCCCGAGAACGCCGCCAGCGCACCTTTTGGGGCCCTCTGGGGCGTGTTTGCCCTTGTCAAGTGAAGGTAGCGTTCAACCTGTTGAAAAAGCGCCACGTCCGCTGCCGGCGGTATCCACGATGCGCGCCGCCACGGCCTGTCCGATGCCCACATCGTAAAGCTTCAGTTGCTCCATGTGTTTAAAATCTGCCCATGCGAAGATGTACCGAAGTTTGAATACAGGTTCAAGCCATGAAGCCGCTCTACATACATTCTTCGTCAACAAATAGGGAGGGCATTTGCTATACCAGCTGTATAGCAAATGCCCTCCTCTGACTTTTTATATGCTGTTTTCCCTACATCTACGTTTTGAGGCGGTTTATTTCCCCTGCCCCAGATAGGTCAGGATCTCCTCCGCGTTGGTATCCGGCTTCACCTTAGGCATGACCTTCTCTATCATACCGTGTTCGTCAATGACAAAGGTAGTCCGAACCACGCCCATACTCACCTTGCCGTAATTTTTCTTCTCCTGCCACACTCCATAGGCCTGAATAGCCGTTAGCTCAGGGTCGGAGAGCAGAATAAAGGGCAATGCATACTTCTCCGCAAACCGCTGGTGGGAGGCGGCGGAATCCTTGCTGACGCCGATCACCACCGTGTTTTCTTTTTTGAACTGTTCATAGGCTCCCCCAAAGGCGCAGGCCTGACGGGTACAGCCGGGGGTGTTATCCTTGGGATAAAAATACAGCACCACCTTTTTCCCGGCAAAATCAGAAAGAGACACCATCTTCCCATCCTTGTCCGGCAGGATAAATTCCGGCGCTTTCATACCAGTTTCCAACATATCAATGTCCTCCTTTGATAAACGTATAGATATTCTCTGTGGAATCTTCAGGAGAAAAGCAATATCCCAGATCGGAAAAATCTTTTATGCCGCCGGACTCTTCTATCCTGTTCTCCGCCAACCAACGGACCATTTGCCCGCGGGCCATTTTGCACATGGTCCCCTTTTCCACCAGTTTTCCGTCCTTCTTTTCTCCAAAAATACACTTCAAAAAACGCACCCCAGGCGGGAGCTGCGACTCTACCGCTCTGCTATACTCCCGTGAGGCCAGGTCCACCACCAGATCCGTCTCCCCGGCCAGCTGGTTTGCCAGATCCTTTCCCCAGAAGTCATACAGATCCTTGAAGCCGTCTACGCTAAGGCGGGCTTGCATTTCCAGACGGTAGGGTGTCACGCCGTCAAAGGGCCGCAACAGGCCGTATAGGCCGGACAGGATCCGCAGGCGCTCCCCCAGATACTCCAAAGCCCCGGCCTCCATCACGCCGGGGGCCATATAGCGGTACTGGATCCCCTCATAAGCCAGGATGGCAGGAGTCAGGCTCCGCCTTGGGTCCATGGTCCTGAGACGCTCCAGATTCTGCGCGGCAATCTTGTCATTGCATTTCCAAAGGTCCTGAAGCTCCTGACCGGAGCGCTCCCGCAGTGCGGCTATCAGCCGTTCCGCCCGCTCCACAAACCGGGGCAAAGACTCCACGGGGAAGTTGTCTGTATCCGCCTTCATTTTCTTCGCGGGAGAAATGATGATCCGCATGTTCCCTTTCCCTCCCCCATGCCGCTTCCGACTTCTCGCCTTTCAGGCGCGGAGCTTCGCCACATCCACGCCCTCATGCTTCAAAAGCCACAGCTTTTTTTCCACCCCTCCGGCATACCCTGTAACCGCACGGTCAACGCCTACTACCCGGTGACAGGGAATAATGATCGAAATGGGATTATGGCCTACAGCTCCCCCCACCGCCCTGGCGGACATTCTCCCAAGGCCCCGCCCGGCGGCGAGTCTTTGCCCGATCTCGCCATAGCTGGTCACCGTCCCATAGGGGATGGTCCCGAGGACGCCCCACACGGTCTGCCGGAATTCTCCGCCCAGGGGCGCCAGATCCAGCTCGGAGGCCGCCGGCCTCTCCCCAGCAAAATAGCGGTCCAGCCACTTTTTTGTCCGGGAGAAAATGGGCAGATCCGCTTTGGGCTGGGGAAGCTCCGGCAGAGAGGCCATAAAATATTTCTGTCCCTCCAGCCACAACCCCGCGAGGGCTTGTCCCTTCCCGTCACAGGCCAAGGTCAGCTTTCCTATGGGAGATAGGTATTCCGTACTGTAAAACATGGCTTTTCCTCCTTCCCCGCAGTGGGCCGGCTTTCCCTGCTACATAGGGCGCAGGTTTTTGTTGAGCCTATCCACCATCCAGGCAATCCGCTTCTCCCGCCCTGCCTCCGTCTTCGCGTCAAAATAGGCCCGAGTATAGGTCTTCTTTACTGACGGCGGCATGGCTTGAAAATTCATGTGGGCAGGCTCATATCCCTCCAGAAGGGCGGATAGGAAAGCGATCTGCTCCTCTGTTATTGCCACGGGGCCCGGAGCGTCCCACTGCCCGTTTTTCCTGGCTTCCTCTATTTTTCTTCTGCCAAAATCGGTCATAAGGCCCTGCTCCTCCAGACTTTTGACCAACGCCTTATTTTTCTCCGACCACTTGCTTTTCTCCCTGCGCAGGGAAAAATATTTTTTATACGTCTTATCGTCTATCCTTTGCATTTGTCCGTCGATCCACCCAAAGCAGAGCGCTTCCTCCAACGCTTCTTCCGCTTTTATCGTCTTCGGCCCGCCGACCTTGCCAAACAGGAGCCAAACCCCTGCCTCCGACAGGCAATGCTCATAAAGCCAGTTCCTAAATTCCTCCCTGTCCGCAAATACCATGACTTCATCCACTGCCCATTCCTCCCACAAGCCTGTCCTATCAACGCCCAGCCTCTGATCTATAGCAGGAATGATTGTAGCATGGTCCCCTTCCGTATGTCAATGGGAGGGAACCATACGGATCCTTTTCCTCTCTTCCTGCCATTGACTTTTTTTCCTCCATCCAGTATCATACTATTCAAACGGCCATTGAGAGGGCTGTAACGATGTAAAGAAAGAGGGAACGGAATGGAGCGGGAAAATTTTCGATCCCGGCTGGGATTTTTATTGGTCAGCGCCGGGTGCGCCGTGGGGATCGGCAACGTGTGGAAATTCCCCTATGTGACAGGACAGAACGGCGGAGGGATCTTTGTGCTGTTCTATCTGCTGTTTCTGATACTGATGGGAGTCCCCGTCCTCACCATGGAGCTGGCGGTGGGGCGGGCCAGCAGGAAAAGCGCGGTAGAGGGCTACAGGTCTCTGGAGCCCAAGGGCAGCAAATGGCATATACACGGCTGGTTCTGCGTAGCCGGGTGCTGCCTTCTTATGATGTATTATACCACCGTCTCCGGCTGGATGCTGGGATACTTTTTTAAATTTGCCGCAGGCGCCTTCACTGGGCTGGAGGGCCAGGCTGTGGACAACGTATTCTTCGCCATGCGTTCCAATGTGGGAGAAATGACCGGCTGGATGGCGGCCACCGTACTGGGCGGCTTTTTAATATGTAGCTTTGGCCTTCAAAAGGGACTGGAGCGGATCACCAAGGTGATGATGCTGGGGCTCTTGGGCCTTATCGCTCTTCTGGCCGTCCACAGTCTTACCCTCCCCGGCGGTATGGAGGGAGTCCGGTTTTACCTTCTCCCCGATCTTCAGCGAGCCGCCGAGGCCGGACTGGGAAAGGTCATTACCGCCGCCATGAACCAGGCCTTTTTCACCCTGAGCCTGGGGATCGCCGCTATGGAGGTCTTTGGAAGCTATATGTCAAAGGAGCATACCCTTACCGGCGAGGCGGTGCGGATCTGCTCCCTGGACACCTTTGTGGCCCTGATGGCGGGGCTTATTATCTTCCCCGCCTGCTTCTCCTTTGGAGTAGAGCCGGACAGCGGCCCCTCCCTTATTTTTATGACCCTGCCCAAGGTGTTCCTCAATATGGCGGGAGGACGGCTGTGGGGGACCTTGTTCTTCCTCTTTATGACCTTTGCCAGCTTCTCCACCGTCATTGCCGTATTTGAGAATCTACAGGCCAACTCCATCGACAACTTCGGCTGGTCCCGGAAAAAGGCGGCGGCGCTCAACTGTTTGTTCATCCTTCTTGCCAGCCTGCCTTGCGTACTGGGCAACAACCTGTGGAGCGAGGTGCGGATCCTGGGCCGGGATATTCTGGATTTTGAGGACTTTCTGGTAAGCAACCTTCTGCTTCCTCTGGGGTCCCTTGTCTATCTTCTGTTCTGCGTCGTCAAATGGGGCTGGGGGTATGACAACTACCTCCAGGAGGCCAATACCGGCTCCGGGCTGAAAATGCCCCGGTATCTCAAGCCCTATTTTCAGTTTATCCTTCCTGTTCTGGTACTGGTGATCCTGATCCAGGGACTTCTGCCGGGGTAGGATGGAGCCTGACATAGCGCCGAATTCCGCGAAAAGGCTTCTGGAGCTTTCAGCCCCAGAAGCCTTTTCGCTTAACCCGCAAGGGGCGCGCCCCATCCCTAAGGTCGCTTCGCTCCCAAGGGCTGGGCAACGCTCCGGTCTTAGCCTCCCAAGCTGACCTGTTCTCCGCCCTTCTTTTGTAAATTCCTATTTATCTCTGTTTACCTCCTCAACCTCCTCAATGGTCAAAAGAAAGGCCGCACCGTATTTGTCCGCTTTCTTTTCTCCTACCCCGGATACCTTCAGAAGCTCCGCCAGGTTCCGCGGCCGCTTGGCCGCCATGTCCATTAGGGCAGCGTTGGAAAAGACCATGAAGGGTGGCACGTTCTCCTTTTGGGCCAGGCGGTAGCGCAGCTTCTTAAGGGCCTGGAACAGGCCGTCCTCCTCCGTCACCTCCGCCTTTTTCCGGCGGCGGGAGGGGCTCTTTTCTTTCTCCGGCTCCGGCCAGAGCTGGACGCGCACCGCCCGCTCTACCTTTTCCCCCCGAAAAAGGACCTCCCCCGCCCTGACTGTCAGGAGAAGACCTCCGAAGTCCTTGTCCCGAAACAGATACCCTTTCTCCGTCAACAGCCGGATATCCTCACTCACCTCATGGGCGGACCGGTCCTTCATCAGGCCGTAGGTAGTAAGCTTGTCCAGACCCAGTTCCGTAAGACGTCTGGCTTTTCCACCCCGCAGGGTCTGAGAGATCAGGGAAACGCCCACATGATAGCCCAGCGCGTCCTCCGAGCGTTTGACACAGGAAAGGATCATCTGGGCTTCACGGGTCATGTCCTGCCGTTGAAACTGTCCCCGGCAAATTCCGCAATTGCCGCAGCTTGAGGGGTGCTCCTGACCAAAATAGTCCAGGATATAGCCCCGGAGGCAGCCCTCGGTGGAGCAATAGCCGGTCATACTCTCCAGCCGCTCATAGTCCCGCCGCCGGGCCTCCTCCCGCTCCCCTTCCGTCAAGACCTCGTTGTCCCGTCCGTTTTCAATGAGGAACCGGGCAGTGACCACGTCGGTGCCGTTATAAAGAAGGATCCCCTCCGCCGGAGCGCCGTCCCTTCCCGCCCGGCCCGCCTCCTGGTAGTATGCCTCCAAACTCTTAGGCATGTTATAGTGGATCACATAGCTCACATTGGACTTGTCAATGCCCATACCGAAAGCGTTGGTGGCTACCATGACGGGCTTCCGGTCAAAGCGGAAATCCTCCTGGTTCTCCCGCCGCTCCTCCTCGCTTAACCCCGCGTGATACCGGGTGGCGGGAATGCCATGCTCCTGAAGGGCGGCGCATACCTTTTCCACGGCGTTCCGGGTGGCGCAGTATATGATCCCACTCTTCCCCTCCCGCTCCCTCACCATACTTTGAAGGATCGGATCCTTCTTTCTCACCCGCAGCACGTCAAAATAGAGATTGGGACGGTCAAAGCCGGTGACCAGAGTCAAGGGCTCCCGGAGACCCAAAAGCCGCTCCACATCCTCTCGCACCGTCCCCGTGGCGGTAGCTGTGAAGGCGGCCACCACGGGCCGTTTGGAAAGCTGGGAAAGGAACTCCGGGATCTTCAGGTAGCTGGGCCGAAAATCCTGTCCCCACTGGGAGACGCAATGGGCCTCGTCCACCGCCACCAGAGATATGTCCGTCTCCCTGCTGAGGCGAAGAAAGCCCTCCCCCGAAAGGCGCTCAGGGGCCACATAGAGAAGCTTAAATTCCCCCGCCCAGGCCCGGCGGTAGGTCCGGCGCAGCTCCTCCTCATCCAGGGAGCTGTTAAGAAAGGCGGCGGGGATCCCCCCCTCTTTCAGAGCCATTACCTGGTCCTTCATCAGGGAGATCAGGGGAGAGATCACAACGGTAAGTCCCGGCAGCAGGAGGGCCGGGATCTGATAGCAAAGGGACTTTCCTCCCCCTGTAGGCATGACCCCCAGCACATCCCGGCCTGTCAGAATGCCGTCAATAAGGGTTTCCTGTCCGGGCCGGAAAGACTCATGGCCGTAATATTTCTTTAGTATCGTCAGCTTATCCATGATCCTTCCTCTTTCTGCCGTTTTTCCCATCATACCCCCTTTTTTCATTCGGCGCAAGGGCGGTTTTTCTTGACAGGCCCCGCCGAAACTCTTATGATAGGAAAAAAGGCCCTCAAAAGGAGGCTTTCCATGGAACACGACGCCTTTCTCTGCCGTCTTGGCAGCCTTTCCGTCTTTCACGAGCTGTACGACGAGCCTATTTTCCGTCTGACCCTGGCGCTTATAAAAGCCCTGGACCAAAAGGAGCCCCCCGCCGCTCTCACCGCTTGGGGAGAGCTTCTCTCCCGGCTGGATGAGACGGGCTTTGACAGCCTGGGCGCCTGGCTTATCGACCGGCTTCGGTACAGCGACGCCCCCTGGCCCCGCTCGGTGGCGGAGGGCCGCCAGACTCCCTTCCTAGAAGACAGGGCCCGCCGGGATGTGGAAGCCCTGGCCGCTTTGGCCGGACTGGACCTCCATCCTCTGTTGGACACCCTGGAGCTCCCGGCACAGGCTGGGCTTTCCGCCTGGAAGCCCAGCGCTCCCTTTTCCTTTGAAAACCTGCGGGAGCACTACCGGGTCCACGGCTGCGGCTCCTTTGCCCGCCACCGGGCTTTCCTGTGGGAAGAGGGGCGGCTGCTCCCTGTAAAAGACCCTGACGTTCCCTCCCAGACACAGCTGATCGGCTACCGCCGTCAACGCTCCCAAGTGGAGGAGAATACCCGGGCCCTTTTGGCGGGCAAGCGGGTCAACAATGTGCTTCTCTTCGGAGACAGCGGTACGGGCAAATCGGCCACCGTCAAATCCCTGCTGGGCCTTCCCGACACGGAGGATCTGCGGCTCATTGAGATCGAAAAGGGCAGCATTGCCCATCTCCCCCGGCTGATCCGCTCCCTGGGCGGACGACGGCAGAAATTTATTCTTTTCATCGACGATCTGGCCTTTGACCAGGACGACATGACCTATTCCGTTCTCAAGACCATCCTGGAGGGCGGGCTGGAGCCCCGCCCTGCCAACGTGGCCGTCTACGCCACCTCCAACCGCCGAAACCTGGTCCGCCAGACCTTCTCCAGCCGTGCGGGGGACGAGGTGGACCGGGAGGAGACCATTCAGGAAAAGACCGCCCTGGCCGACCGCTTTGGCCTTCGGATCCCCTACCTGGGGCTTGCCATGGCCGAGTATCTGGAGCTGGTGGAGCATTTGGCGGCCCAGGCCGGGCTTCCCCTTTCCCAGGAGGCTCTCGCCGCCCTGGCCACCCGCTGGGACGCCCGCCATCCCGGCCGCTCCCCCCGGACCGCCCAGCAGCTGATTGCAGATTTGGCGGGAACCTATCCCGCATAAAAATGTCCCGGATCCACACCCTTTCAAAAGGGTACGGATCCGGGACGTTTTTTCTTTTTCTCAAAAGGCCACCTTCAAGAAGAGAGCCACAGCGCACAGAATGATGGCGCAAGGGACATATACATACCGTCCCAGGCTGTACCACAGCTTCCCCGGTTTCTTTTTTGCTCCTCGGCCTACCTCATCCAGCAGGTCCCTTTTCGGGATGATCCAGAACCAGGAGACCGCTCCCAGCGTAGCGCCGATGGGGATGATGTAGATGGATACGATATCCATCCAGGGCCCCCACTTGGCAATAGGCTCCATGTGAAGTCCGATCCCCAGGCACACAAGGCATAGAAGTCCCAGGACCATCTTCCGGCTGAGTCTGGGAAAGCGGTGTAGAAGGGATTCCCCCACCGCCTCAAACATATTTTGCAGAGAACTGACCCCGGCAAAGATCATGGCGATATAGAGGATCACGGCGAAGACCTGTCCCAGGGGGATATCCTGAAGGATCCGGGGCAGCGTGACAAAGAGAAGGGCAGGGCCCGCCCCCACGTCCAGTCCGTAGGCAAAACAGGCCGGGATAATGACCAGGGCCGCCACCAGGGCGGCAATGGTGTCAAACAGGGCCGTCCGCTTCGCCAGAGCTACCACATCCTCCCCCCGGTCCAGGTAAGCGCCGTAGACGATCATCCCGCTGCCTGTAATAGACAGGGAGAAAAAGGCCTGGCCCATGGCCCAGATCCAGACCATGGGATCCATAAGTTCCTCCCACCGGGGGGTAAACATATACCGGTACCCCTCCGCCGCGCCGGGCAGGAAGGCCACCCGCACC